>SUVT01000004.1 GCA_015061845.1 Lentisphaerota bacterium | reverse complement strand
TCCCGCAGAGCAGGCATTGCCACGGAAGAGACCGTATTACATGCGGCTATGACCAGTTTGACGTCTTTGGATAACAGGAACGCTGCATCCTGACGGGCAAATTCCATCAGTGACTTTACGGATTTTCCTCCGTATGGAACTCTGGCTGTATCGCCGAGATAAATGAAATTTTCCGACGGAAACCGTTTGATCAGGGCAGAGACAACTGTCAGCCCGCCCAGTCCGGAATCAAAAACACCGATCGGTCTGTTATCCCTTTGCGACATATTGATTCCGTTCCTTTAAGGTTGAAAGAATGTTATCCAGCAGTTTCCGGTTGCGCTTGTCGAGAGAAACAGAATTGAATTCCAGTTTGATCCCCTGCTCGACCTTTTCAATAAAATGTTCGATTTCAGCTTCTGACAATGCCTGTGGATGCTTTGCCCATTCTCGCAAAAAAGTCTGTTCCGGCAGTTCCGGCTGACCCTGACGGATGATTGTAATGGGGCGTCCGCCGCTTGCAAACTGATACCCTTTCAGAGCGGCAATGACTTTTGCATAATCCTGATTTCCGGAGTGAAGCCGCAGGAATTTATATTCCATGACATCAGAACCGGAATCCTCATCATTTGCACGGCTGTAGTGATGCTTTCTGTCAAGGAAGTTCAAGCTGTTCTGAGAGTTTGTGTCAAGTTCATTATTGAAGATCCGCCACTCCCGGAGAACGCCCTCCTCGTCATGATGAAGATCCCCGCCCAGAAGCAGCAGACAAGCCAGATCGGATTCCTTGTGGCGGTTTTCTGTGATCATCGGGCGTCCGGAAAGACGCGGCATTTCCATTGAGATATGCAGACTGTGCGGCGGCAGCCCGCAGAATTTGACCGCCTCGTTTATCACTCTGGACATTGCCCACGGGCAGTCAAAAAGCGGACGGGATAAATCCGCTCCGATGTTGAAACGTCCCAGTGCATATTCCAGAAAACCCCGGTATCTTGCCTGACCGCCCGGCGTGATCGTCCGGTGTGCATCAACGTGTCCCCCCAACCGCCATAATCTGCGCTGGAGATCGAAATCATTGAACCAGTAAAAACTGTCGAAAAGGGGATCTTCCCCGACATCGGCATAGACAGCTCGGACACCCAGCGAACTGAACTCCAGTTCCGCTCCAAGCGGTGTCGGGGTGGAATACCAGTTTGATTCCAGATAAGATGCCTTGGCACGCATGATCGCCTTGTCATAAATCTTTTGGGCAACAAGAATCGCTCCTTCCGCATATTCACGGTAACTGCGCCCGGGGACAGCTCGATCCAGCTCTCTTTCTTTCAGTAATTCACTGATCCGGCTGCGGAATCTGTTGCAGTACATCAAAGAGAGCAGAATACTGATCCCATGTCGGAAATATTTCCGTGATACGCGGACCGCATCGGGGAAATCTGTACGGACCCGGCTGGCAATCTGATTGAAAATAATATGGCGGCAAATGAATTCCATGTAATGATCTGCATAGGGACGGATCAGCGGATTTTCAAACAGCCTGTTCAGCTGCGGCGGTCTGGTCTCGCGGAACGTCTGGCTCATGATGTAGTTGCAGATGTAATCCCCGTCGAAATGGGATTCCAGAAGAGAGTCTTTTTCAAGGCTCATAAGTTCCTGTAGAGCCTGTCGGGCAAGTAGGTTCCCGGCTGCCGGAGTTTCCGGCGTAAGTTCTTCTTCCAGAACCTGTTCGATCTTCCGTTCGATATATTGGCTGTACCGGTCCTCAAAATGGATTTCTTTTGCAAAGGAACGCTGCAGTGCCGGGACATTTCCGACATAAGTCTGGCATCTGCGGCGCAGTCCATCACTGTTCCGGACAACGACAGGAACCCGGTAATAGAGCGTACCTTCATTTTCAAACGCATCCAGACGGGCAATTTCATCCGGGGAAAGGTCTTTCAGCAGACGTCCCCGCACCATTGCTCCGTTTTGGCGGACAATAAAGAAGAATGCCCCGGGAGGGACAATTTTCAGGTAATTGAACAGGGTGCATGGTTCGCTTTCAACATCACGGTTGAGCAGCAGTTTCACATGCCGGGAACTCATCATGGTCCCATAGACAAAGAGATCGATATTCTCCCCGCGGGCACCGTTCCAAGCCGCCCGGATTTCTTCAGGTGTTCTCTGTTTTTTGACAGAAACAGCCATAGTTACCACTCATCCGATCTCAAAAAGAACTGCGATTTCATCACAGCAGTTTTTCTTGGGGCAAATGATGCAATCGCTCCAGATCTTTTCGGGGAACATGTCCTTTTCAACAATACGGAATCCGAGATTGCAGAAGAAATGATCCCGGTAAGTCAAGGCAAAAATCTTGGCAGGCTTTCCCTCTTTCTGCTTTTCATCGATAAATCCGTTCACCAGTTTTGAACCGATACGGCATCCGGTGAACTCTTTTACGACAGCAAGGGAGCGGACTTCAAAGAGATCATTTCCATAGTCACGCAGGGCAGCACAGCCTGCAAATTTTCCATCGACTTCTGCGATCCGGAAATTCCGGATTTTTTCAAGGATATCCTCCGGAGGCCGGGGCAGAAGAAGATGCTCTTCTGCATAAACTTTGAGAAGAGCATGAATTGCCATTACATCGGCATTTTCCGGGGCTTCCGGCGGGAGAGATTGATCAAAACGTGCTTTTCTGATCAGGCATTCGTTTGACATGAACCGCTTTCCTCCTGAGCTTTCTTTTCCATGAAAAACTCAATTTTACGGAATCGTTCATATCTCTGATTGACCAGTTCTTCTGCACTCATCTTTTCCATTTCAGCAAGCTCGGCAAGGATCACTTTCTTGATCTCTGCAGCAGCTCCATCATAATCCTTATGAGCTCCGCCCAGAGGTTCGGGGATCACTCCGTCAACCAGTTTCAGTTCCAGAAGATCTTTTGCAGTCAGGCGCAATGCTTCAGCAGCACGGGCAGAAAATGCTCTGTCATTCCAGAGAATTGCGGCACAGCCTTCAGGCGTGATCACGGAATAATACGCATTTTCCATGATCATGACCTTGTTGCCGACACCGATTGCCAATGCACCGCCGCTGCCGCCTTCACCGATCACGATACAGAGAATGGGGACAGTCAGAGAGAACATTTCGCGCAGGTTGACTGCGATTGCTTCGCCGATGTGACGTTCTTCTGATGCGATTCCGGGGAATGCGCCCGGAGTATCAATGAAAGTGACGATAGGCACTTTTGCCATTTCTGCAACCTGCATCAAACGAAGAGCTTTGCGGTAACCTTCCGGATGGGGACAGCCAAAGTTACGCATCACGTTGTCTTTGGTGTTTCTTCCTTTCTGAGTACCGATCACCATGACAGGCTTTCCGTCGATTTTTGCGAATCCGCCCACAATTGCGGCATCATCGGCAAAACGGCGGTCTCCATGGAATTCAAGGAAGTCTGTGCAGAGACGTTCGATATAGTCCAGAGTGTAAGGTCTGTTGGGGTGACGGGCAAGCTGAACGCGCTGCCAGCTTGTAAGAGAACCGTAAACATCCCGTTCCATAATATCAATTTTTTTCCGGAGAGCTTCGATCCCTTCGGTTACATCAAACTTATTTGCTGCAGAGAGCTGTTCCAACTCTTGCAGTTTTGCTTCCAATTCTGCAATAGGTTTTTCAAAATCAAGATGTGCAGCTGCCATGTTTTATCCTCCTTAGAATAGAGCAGGTATTATATTTCAATCCATGGTAACATACCATTCCAATGGTAATTTTTCAAATCTCAACAATATTTTTTTTACTGTTTTTAAGGGTTTTCAGCAATTTTTTTTTGAAAAAACGAAAACGGCAATGAAGAGACTGTCGGAAAAAGAGAAACGGGACCGCTGCAAACAATGATGCAACAGCCCCGTTTCAGGAAAAATTTTATCTTATTTCCATTGTCCCTGAATGGCGATTTCATCCATGCAAAGATACCAGTGCGCAACGTTTAACACAACTTTTACAAACCTTGCATCCGTTTTCCTGAGAGGGATCTTCAGAGCTTCTGCCCGGTATCCCACATTGCCCCGTTTTGCGTAGCTTGTCTTGCCGACAGAAGTGAATTTTTTCCCGTCCATTCCGGTGAAAACTTCAATCTCACGGGGGAGTTCCACTCCGCTGATCCCCGCACCGCAATTTACATAAACGGTCTCCACAGATGCAGTTTTCTTGAGATCAAAAGTGATTTCGATCTTTCCGTGGAAAGTATAACCGAGAGTTGTCTTTTTGTCAAACCACATGGGATATTTTCCCTTGTTAAAGACTCCGTCGGTGAGTTTTTTCATCTCAGCTGCCGGATCAGAGCCGGTACAGAGTTTCCAGTTCGGTTTCTTGCTGACAGTGTAAGTTTTTCCCAATGCCAGATTGTTTTCTCCAGAGGGCCATTCCGCTTCCGGACGAATCTCTGCAAGATTTGTCATATCGTGATAACTTGCATCAAAAATGGGACTGATACACATGGTTCTTCCCGGCAGATGTTTGGAAGGACGGAAGATATTCATGAAAATAGAACTTCCTTTTCCGATATCAGCTTTTTCCATCAGGGCATCCAGCGGGATCGCAAGCCAGGTCTTCCAGCTTCCATCCTTCTTTTCCGTCTTGATCACAGCTTTTGATTTCCAGACAGTCTGGTTCGCCATGTTGTCGGTATATGCAAAACTGTACTGCTTTCCTTCGGGGTTGATTGCAATCTGCTTGTAAGGAATGCCGCTTCTCTTTGTGGAGAAGAAGATTTCCCACGCATCACCGCTCCACCACTGGGGATCCAGCTTGGAAAGATCAAGTCCTTTTTCTTCCAGAAGCAGATAAAGATATTGCTTATCCATGACGATTTTTGCAGAGAGTTTCCGCTGGGGAACCTTATTTCCTTCAACGGAGAACCACTGAGTGACCGTTGCAGCACTCTTCCAGTCTGCCGTGGCAGGATCGCCGGGGACAGATGCGTTTCTCCGGGGAACTGTCACGACCAGCGGCTTCCCGCCTTTTCCGGCAGCGTGATAGCCCTTCAGCTTTGTAACTTCATCTTCCACAAATTTCTCTTTTACCTTGGGAGCGAAGCCCATGAGGTAGGGGCGCGCTTTGAGTTCTGCCAGACGGTTTTTCTTGAAACGCTGGAGGATATCTGCCGCTTTCCAGGGCATCTTCTGTCCTTTGGGAAGCTGTTTCTGCAATTTTTCCCACATGCAGTAGATTCCGGCATCAACAAGAATACGTTCCTGCTGAACGTTCAGGAGGTAAAGAGAACCTGGGGCGCAGCTTTTTTCCGCCGCATCCAGCATGGCACTGACCTTTTTATAGAAGTTCAGGTTCAAGTAGGAGCGTTCAGAGACCAGAAGCGCGCAGATCTTTCCCTCTTTTACGGGCGTTTCTGCAATGCTCTTCTGCAGGTAATCCAGATATTCTGTCATGATTCCGGCTGCCGGACCGTAATAGCCTTTCATGAAGGTGTCGACAAGTTTCTTGGGATCCTGATCCGGATTATCCATCATTTTTCTTCCGACCCAGCAGGTCAGGGCGTAGAAACTGAGACCGCAGCGGGGTTCACACTCTGTAAAGATGCGGTCAACGTTGTTCTTTTGGAACCATTTGATATCAGCCACAACTGCATCCAATGTTGCGTTGGGGAAGGGATATTTGTTTTTGACAAACTGGACCCAGTAATCCCAGATCTCAACATTTTTTGCGATTTTTGTCCACTGCTCAAGCAGAACTTTTGCCTTGCTGTTGACCGGATGGGTCATAGGACGGTAAAGATCTGGAAACTCGTCTTTTTTCTTCCATTCCGCGTTCAGCTGGGCAAAACAGACGATGGTATTGTCACGGGGACGGATCCGTTTCGGTGGGACAAGATTGTTTTCGTACGCAAAGAAACCGATGAGAATATCAGGATGTTTTGCTTTGATCCCGTCAGCAATGCTGTTGACGAAATCCACATACAGCGCGCTGTCGGTGCCTTCTTTGAGCATGAATGCTTTGCAGGGCGGACACTGGCAGTTGAACGCATTATCGTTGGGGGTGATGTAAAAAATCGGGCGCGGTTTTGCGCCTTTTGCAATATCAGCAGCTTTCGCTTTTTTATGATTCTGAATATCCTCATCCAGCAGTTTGACCATCAGCTTCCGGACTTCCGGATTTGTCAGACAGATCTGACCGGGACCGCTTGCAGAGGTTGCGGGGGTGCGTTCCCCGTTGGCATTCATTGCATGATATTCCGGATGATCTTTCGGGAACCGCTTGGAGTAGGCGTAAAATGTATGTCCCGGCCCGGGTTCCACAAAGCCAAGCTCTGCTTTCCAGATACGGGTATCTTTGTTGCGGACACGCGCCAGCTGCGCTGCCGTGGTGTCAGCGGTTCCGGTGAAGATCATTCGGAGCTTGAACGCTGGTTTTCTCTTGATGGAGAGCGGAGCGATCGTGAGAGTTGCCTTCTTCGGAACGGATTCTGTCAGTTCATCGAACCATGCACAGCCCTGCTGTTCCAGAAATTCATAGACCCCGTAAAGGGTTCCTCTGGGGCGTCCACCGGTGATGATCAGGTTTTTTCCAACGTTCCGGATGATCCATTCTTCATCGTCAAGAGCATTTTGCCTGACTCCGTTTTTTACAGCGAAATCCGTTGCTCCGACATAGATGACAGATTTTGCTTTCGCAGCATCTTTTTCTGCAACGACCGGGAATGCTGCGCCGGTGATTTTCTGCAGATAATTGCTCAAATCCTTTGCCGCATACTGTTCCGCCGGAATGGCATTTGTTCCGACTGCGATGACATACTCTGTTTTTCCGTTCACAGCCAGTTGCAGCGGGGCTTTCCCGAATGCAAAACAGACCGCTGCCATGACAGCAAAAACAAGAACTCTTTTTACTGTGCCCATGTGATCTTTCATTTTTTTATGATCCTCCGTTTGAATAGATTGCTTTATTACCGGGGAGCTGCAACGTTGTTGCCTGCTCCGTTTTTATAGTCGTAAACGCTTCTGATGGTGGCTCCCAGCAGGGAAACTACAGTATGGCTTCTTACGCCGCCATCCATGAAAGCGATATTTGCGCGTTCTCCGGCGTGGCGGGTGTGGAGTTTTCCGCCTGCACCGCTTCCGTTCCCGATCACCTGCCACTGTTTGACAGGATTCGTCTTGTAGGCACTGTCAGCAAAAAGCCAGATCCGGGAAGCGTTTTTTACATGTTCCGCACTGATTCTGTAATATACGTTTCCGAGATCATTATTGTTATATTTTTCCGGCAGTGCATGTTTTCCATAGACCTCATTGATCTGAGTCTTGATTCTGTCTGCAGGGTTAAAGCCTTTTGGCGGAAGTGCCGGACAGTAAACCATATTTGCATCAGATAAATATTTGTGAGTATAAAGCATATTTGCCCAGGACAAACTGTTCAATCCGGGCGGTAAATGCCAGCCGTTGAAATCATCGGCATACTGCAATTCATGAAGCATGATCTGTTTCAGATTATTGGTACAGTTGCTTGATCTTGCCTTTTCTCTTGCATTGTTGAGAGCGGGCAATAACATTCCTGCAAGGATTGCGATGATCGCGATCACAACAAGCAGTTCGATCAATGTAAAGCGTTTTGATTTTTTCATTTTTTCTTCCTTTCCTATTAAAATTTTTTATTTATATAGCGGCTCCATGACTTTCCAGGCTTCATCTTTGTAGAAACGGTGTCCTTTGTTCCCGATGACATGATGGCATCGGTTGGGGATCCCCATTGCACGGTAAATCATTTTTGCATGTTTGAATTCGGCTTTTGCAGGTTCAATCGGGAAAATCATATCAGAAACCCCGCTGACGATCACCAGCGTTTTCGGGGCGCACAATCCGGCAAGATCCCCCATATCTCCCCAGTTCAGCATCCCGGGGAAATAGTTGCAGCCGCAATGTTCGATCTTGAGAATGGAATCCCGGTAAGTGGAAAAACAGCTTGAGGGCATGACATGAGTCAAACGGTCGAGGATCGCGCCGGAGTAAATGGAAGTTGTTCCGCCGCCGGAATTTCCAACGATCCCGATCCGGTCGTGCCGTAAATCTTTCCGGCTGTAAATGAAATCAATTCCACGGTCGACATCAAACACTCTGTTTCCGATGAGCGTTTCTCCGAACATAAGCGCATGCCGTGCCTGACGCAAGCAGCCGGGACGGTGATCAGAATATCCGCTCCGTTCCCCCATCGCGCGCTGTTCAATACATAATGCAGCATAGCCGCGTTCCAGACACTGTTCCACAAAATTTCTGTCGCCACCATCATATTTGAATGTTTTTTCATCCTGCCAGCGGACGGAAATAGAGGCGTGCATTCCCGTTCCGTGTCCCTGAACACAAATCCATACAGGGAAAGGACCGTTTCCGTCCGGGATGCAGAGATATGCCGGAAATGAATAATCTTTTTCTGACTGCAGAATCAGCTTTGTTATGGTTCCGTTTTTGACTTTCCTCTGCCACAGGATCCTGGGGGAAAGGGGAACACGCAGTGCTTTGAGTTTTGCTTCTATGCCAAGTTTTTTGATCAAATCTTTCCGGGCTTCTGCCTGCCATTCCCTGACGTCCATTCCGGGCTTGTATCGGAATGTTCCGACTTTGCCCTCTGCCCACCGTATGGAATCTTCATCGTTAAAAGTCAACGGTTGCGGAGCTGCATCGGCGGCGGACAGACAGATTATGCCAAACAGGAAACCAATAGCAAATAAATTCCTCTTTTTCATAAAACACCTGCGCTTTCTCTGGAGATGAAATGAGTCGGGATCCCGACGGAAAATTTACTGTTTGAGTTGTTGTTCAAGGCATATAACAAAAGTTTTGCGCCTTCTTCCGCCATCTGGCGGATCGGGGTATCAACAGAAGCCAACTGCAGTTTCTGTGCCGTTTCCGAACCGTAATCTGCCCGGTTTCCGATCCCGACCAATCTGTAATCTTTTCCGCGCCGGAACTCTTCCAGATCAAGGGCATTGAGCAGATTGACCGCAATTTCATCGTTTGAGGTAAGGATGATCGCATTTTTGAATTCTTTCTGCCGGGTTCTAACCAGACGGTAACAGAACCGTTCCCGTTCACTGACCGGAGTTGTATGGATGGAGAGATTGCTTTCTTCGATTCCGCAAAGAGCCAATTGTCTGCACCAGCAGTCCCGTGCATAAAGGGCGGAAGGACTCTCTTCCGCTACAATGATAAACTTGTCAGTTTTTGACGGATGCAAGTAAGCCAGAGCTTCTTTGATACCGGTGTTAAAGTCGTAATACAAATGAGAAAACGCCTGACTCGGCAGATTGCTGTACCGGTAAACAATGACCGGTATCTTTATTTTTTGCAAAAAGGGAACCGTGATTTTATCCAGATAAAGACAGCTGACTAGAAGCGCATCCAGATCTTTCAAAGAGTCTTTCAGCATCAAGTCAGAGTACGGGACGATCCGGACACGGCAATCATGGTTCCGGAAAAACTCCGCAGCACAGTTGAAGTGACAATCCAGGATCCGGTTGATATCATCTGAAAGAAATTCTTTACTGACTGTCTGATCGGCGATTCCAATTTGAATTTTCCGTCCGGTACTTTCCTGATTGAAAAAGGTTCCGCTTCCTTTGACCCGGTAGAGAAAACCTTCTTTTGTGAGGATGTTCAGAACATTGTGCGCAGTCGGAACAGAGATATCGTATAATTTTGCCAATTCATTTGCAGAGATGGCAGGCGCACCGCGCTGCATTTTTGCATAAGCGAACTCCCGCCGCAACTCTTCGGCGATCCTGCGGCTTTTTGCAACTCTTGTCCGTTTGATCATAAATCAGCAATCCTCTGTTTTGGCTTAATTTAACTCAACTTTTATTGTTTTGTCAAGTAATAGAGCGGCAGTATTTTCTTTATCTGCATAATTTGTGCTTGAAAAGGGAATTTTTTCATCAGTTTATAAGTTGAAAAAGTGTGTAAAAAGTTATAAAAATAAGAGTATTCAGAGAAATAAAAAAAGCCTGTCATGAAAAAAATCACGACAGGCAGAAATAACTGAACAGATCAGTCGATCGGAGAGACCACGAGACCATCGCCGTAAACAGCACTTTCGATAGAGATACCGAAGAATGTGTTGTAGTAGACATTGCCAGCGCGGGGACCGGATTTCGGTGTGCGGAGAGACATGCAGCCTGTGAGAGCGAGTGCAGTCATAGCAACAGCAGCAACGAGAAGAAGTTTCTTCATAATTTTTTCTCCCTTGGTTTAAATGAAATCCCTGATCCCCGTTTTCCGGAAATCAGGGAAATAGTTTTACTTGACGATCAGACCATCACCGTAAACAGCACTTTCGATAGAGATACCGAAGAAAGTGTTGTAGTAGACGTTACCGGCGCGAGCACCGGATTTCGGTGTACGGAGAGACATGCAGCCTGTGAGTGCGAGAGCTGTCATAGCGACGGCAGCAACAAGAAGAAGTTTTTTCATAGTTCCATCCTCCTAAAGGTTTTGTTATGGAATTCCCCTTTGGAACTCCTCTGTTCATTTGTAATTATAACCCATACTCCGGAAAAAAGCAAGCTCTTTTATTCAATTTTTCTCATTTTTTTTCATTCAGCAGAATTTTTTCTAATAAAAATCCTGGATTTTTGCATAGAGGAGGTGGATCACAGGAAAACCGGAATGATTTCTCCTTTTTCAAACCGTACCGTTTTCACTTCACGGAAGATTCCGTCGTCACATTTCCACAACAGCGTATTATTTTCTGTGTATGCGTATCTGCCTTGCGTAAAGGCTTTGGTCACAGCCGGGAACAGGATCCAGTCACCACCCTCTTTCAAACGGTCAATGTGTTCATCTGCAATTTTTCCCAGCAGATCGTCCCGTCCTTTTCCTCTGATGCGGCTGTTTTTGCATTCCTGCAGCTGTTCAAGGGTGACGCCATCCGGCAGTTCAACTGCAACAGGGGCTGAGATCCCGAGTACGAATCCGGAATCCACATTTTTTTCTCCGGGATTGTAGGGCGTTGCGATAATGACACTGCTGCGGAGAGCAGGGTGTTTTTCAAGGATCGCAGTTTCCACCGGACCGGAATGAAGTCCGGCAAGGAGTCGGACACCATCTTTTTCAATGGTCAGATCTCCGGGATGCACGTTGAGACAGGGGAAGTCTCCGACGATGTTGGAGAGCGGGACGAACCCGGCGAGCAGACCGAAATCATGGGGGACATCTGCAATTTTTTTCCGTAATTCATCTGTCCAGAGATTCCGCAGCTCCATGCCGCGTTCTGTCGCTACAGAGATGGATTCTGCTCCGTGGTCCTTGTAGAACTGGAAAATGTCGTGGAGAATGTAGGGCACATTGAAACGTTCTGCGATTTCTTTTGCTCTGCATCCCTTTACTCTGTCGGTGACGATTGCGGAACATTTCCATAATTTTCCGCAGTCCGGTGATTCCAGTAATTTTTCGGCATTGGTTCCGGAACCGCTCATAAAAATGATGGCGGAAGGAACGAAATTGCCGTCAAAATGGTCTATTTTGTCAAAAGATGGTGTTTTTTTTAGAAAAAGTTCGTTATTCATGGCTTCTCCGATTTGCATTTTTCGCAATGAACATATAAAATATACCATCTTTGCATTTCGGCAAATGAAAAATTGAAAAAAAAACGAAAAAAATTGAGGATTTTTGTAATGAATACCTATTTTCGACTTGTTCAGAACACTTTTCGTGAGTGTGTGCGGGAGCCTGTCTTCTTTCTTCTGCTCCTGATCGGTGTCTGTATGATCGGGATTCTTCCCACCTTTACCATGTATGTGTTCCGGGAACAGGTCAAACTTGTTGTTGACAGTGCTATGGCGATTACTCTGGTGCTTGGTTTGATCACTGCGACACTCTGTGCCAGCCATACGATCACCCGTGAAATGCGGAACGGAACCGTTCTGCTTCTCCTCTCAAAACCTGTCACCCGCTGGAGTTTTATTCTTGCCAAGCTGACCGGTTTGATGATTGCGCTGACGATGTTTACTCTTCTGCTTGGTTCTGCCGGATTCTCAGCAATCATGATTGCAAAAGATCAGTTCCGGATCGATTTGCCGGTTATGGGATGTTACTTCCTTCTGCTTGCCCTTTGCTGCGGAGCTGCCGGAGTCTGCAACTACTTGAAAGGCTCGCCCTTTACCTCGAATGCTGCAATATTTATGACATTCAGTGTACCCATATTTTCTCTTGCCGTTTTCTTTTTCCGCGGGAAAGAAATGACAGCCGAGACCGGTTTTGTTCCTCTGCAATACGTTCTGGCTGTTCTTCTGCTGTTTCCGGCAGTTTGGATCATGGGGGCAATTGCCGCTGCTCTTGCTACCAGAGTCGGTATCGTTGCCAACCTTACGACCTGTTCTCTCCTGTTCCTCCTGGGATTGATTTCAAAATTCATTTCCAAGAACTGGACACAGGGAAATGCTCCTGATGCTCTGTTTGCCTGGCTGCCTGTTGAGACTGCAGAAAGTGTTGCTACTGTATTCAAGACGATCTGCGGCGGTGTGGCACGACTGTTTCTGCCAGACTGGCAATACTTCTGGATGGCTGATGCTTTGGCAGCGCACACCCAGCTTCCGGCATCCTACATTGCCTGGTCTTTTGTCTATTGTACTCTCTATGCCGGTGCATGGTCCGTGCTTGCGATTGCTCTTTTCCACGACAGAGAAGTCGCAAAGGATGCGATCAACTGATCCGGTCAATCTGATTCTGAAAGGTTTTTTAACGATATGGAAGAAGTAAGAAAAAGTCTCCCGACCCTTGTGATCGTCGGGCGCCCGAATGTGGGAAAATCCTCTCTCTTCAATGCAATTCTGAAGCGGCGGCACGCTATTGTTCATTTTGACAGCGGCGTGACACGGGACAGAGTTTCCACAACAGGTGTTTATAATGGAAGACGTTATCAGCTCGTTGATACCGGCGGACTTGCGATGTACGCAGGCGAAAAGAAAGGTGTCGGTTTCTGGGATAACTCTATTGAAAAACAGGTGGAAACGGCAATCGAAGAAGCCGATACCATCCTGTTTGTTGTCGATGTCAATGACGGCTTGACCCCGCTGGATCAGGAAATCTCTGCACGTCTCCGTGCCACCGGACGGGATATCATCCTTGTAGTCAACAAAGTGGATGACTATGGCAGAAACGAAGGCGTGGAAGAGTTCCACAAACTCGGTTATAAAAAAGTCTTCCCGGTTTCCAGTCTGCACCGGAAGGGGATCCAGAATCTTCTCGATGGCGCATTGGCTGAATTTGCCAGAAACGCAGCGGAAACAGAAGAGAATGAACCCCGTCTCCGGATCGCTGTCGTGGGCAGACCCAATGCCGGAAAATCCTCTCTTGTCAACAAAATGCTGGGAAAGGAACGCGTGATCGTCAGCGATGTCGCCGGAACGACCCGTGACTCTATTGACGTCGACTTCACATTGCCCTGCGGCGATGAAGATGTTCCTGCGACTTTGATCGATACAGCCGGACTCCGCCGGAAATCCAAAGTCGACAGTGCTGTTGAACGTTACAGTATGATGCGCGCCTCCGAGGCAGTGGAAAAATGCGATATCGTCCTTTTCCTCGTAACATCCGACCAGTTCGGGGCTACTGCACAGGATAAAACCATTGCAAAGATGATCGGTGAAGCCGGAAAACCCTGTATTATCGTGGCGAACAAATGGGATACCTGCTCCGGTTTGAAACAGCAGGATGTCCTGAAAGAGATCCGCTACACGCTTCCGAAACTGGTTTACGCTCCGGTCGTTTTCACCTGTGCCATCAGCGGTTACAATGTAAAGCTGCTCTACTCTGCCATTGCAGAAGTCCGCGCTCAGATGTCCATCAAGGTCTCCACCGCCATGGTGAACCGGATCCTGGAAGATGCAGAAAACCGTTACAGTGCGCCCATCAAGGGAACCAAGGCATTCAAGATCTATTATGGAACAATGATCAAGAATCCGCCGCCGACCATTGCTTTGTTTGTGAACGATCCCAAGCTGCTGGCTGATAACTACAAGGTTTATCTTGAAAACTATATCCGCAAGGCTTTCGGGTTTACCGGGATGCCCATCCGCTTGGAATTCCGTGCCAGAGAACGCCGGGAACTGGTGTTTATCGAGCATAAAGCAACTGTCAAAAAGCAGGGAAAAAACCGCGGCGTGAAGCTGAAAGCGAAGAAGACAACCGTCTACTTGCGTCCTGATTCCAAGAAACGCGGAGTGAAAAAAACAGACGAGTCAGAAAAAAACGGGTGATTTTTTTCAAAAGTCACTTGCAAGAATCTGCAACCTGATGTAAATTAGTAGCCGAAACATCAACAAAACATAAAGGATAGAAAAATGTTCAAGAAAACAATCATGGTTCTCGCGGCAGCAGCTGTGCTTGCCGGATTCACCGCTTGTTCCTCCCTGGAAACAGCTCCCCAGCTCAACAATCTCAAACTGACAACCAATCCCAATGTCACTTCCGTTGCACATCTGAACGGACAGGTCTGGGGTGTTTACTTCCTGAACCTTCTGCCTCTGTTCACCGGTAATACCGCAAAAGTCGGACAGAGTGTTGTCTTCAAGGATACCGTCAAGGTTGAAAATGCAGTCCGCATGATCACCAAGAAAGCTTCCAGTCTGGATGCTACAACCGTGACCGATCTTCAGAGCACAAGAAGCGATTTCTGGATTTTCCCCTTCACTATCAAGACAATTGATATCTCCGGAAACGCTGTCAAGTAATCAATCTTGCCGCTTATTTCAAGACGATTCCTCCGCAGAATCGTCTTTTTTTTTGTTCCTGACTTGACACATCTCTGTTTTGCGGTTATGTTACAGCAGAAATTACCTCAAAGCAGGAAAGGATTATATTTATGAAAAGAAAAATCACTCACTTTACTCTGGTGGAAATTCTGGCAGTCATTGCAATCATCGGGATCCTCGCCGGAGCAACATTCGGTATCGGCTCTTATGTAAAAAACAGAAACCGGGAAGTTCAGACAGAAACTACCATCAAGATGATCGAAGTGGTTTTGGAACAGTACAAAAATAAGTACGGCAGTTATCCTGCTTTGACAGAACCGAAGAAGGAGATTGGACAGGCGGTGTTCAGACTTCCTGCAAACCCGGCAGAAGGTGATAAGCTGGTTGCTCTTTTTGATGATATTTCCTACAACGGAAGTGAGATCACCGGGATCAAAGGCGTAAATATTGTCCGTAAAGGGAATGATATCATCTTCCTTGACGGTTGGGGCTCTCCTATTATATATGTATATCCCGGCGTGTTCAATAAAACAAAATTTGACTTGGGCTCCGGTGGCGCAAATAAACTGCTCGGTGATGATGAAGGCAGCAAGTTCAGCGCAACAGACATTCCGGCGTGCGGTAACCGGAACGATGCCAATGGCGCTTACAGAAAGCATTTCGGGACCGGAGACGATATTACAAATTTCAGGAGATAACAGATGAACCTTTTTCTTATTACAGCTGTTGCGGTCGGGATCTCATCTGTTCTCGGAACTGCTTTCGGTGTCCTGATCCGGAAGATCCCGCACAAATATAATGACTTGATCCTGGGGTGTGCCTCCGGGATCATGCTGGCTGCCGCAATCGTCGGTTTGATCCTGCCTGCAATGGAGACTGAGGGGAAATATTCACTTCTCATGACGGTTGGCGGTGTGCTGGTTGGTGCAACTCTTGTGAGTATTCTTGACCGGATTACACCGCATCTGCACAAACTTGCCGGACTGGATCAGGAAGAACATGCAAACAATGCCGGAACGGGAAAAGTTCTCCTGTTCATTTCAGCCATTGCCATCCATAAATTCCCGGAAGGTCTGGCGGCAGGTGTCAGTTTCGGTACAGAAAACACCGGAGACATTCTGACTGTTACGGGGAGTATTGCCTTGCAGAACATTCCGGAAGCTATGGTTATCGTTGCGCCGCTCCTTGCGATTGGTGTAACGATCAAACGGACACTTCTTATTTCTATCGGGATCGGCGTGGTAAGTATGTTGGGAATGGGGCTTGGTTACGGGTTGATTTCCATTACCAGTGTTCTGATGCCCTTCTTTCTTTCCTTTGCCGGAGGTACGATGCTTTATGTCATCAGCGATGAGATGATTCCTGAAACACATGCCCATGGTTTTGAAAAACAGGCTACTTTTTCCATGATCGGCGGATTTTTGCTGGTCTTGATCCTCCAGAAACTGATGGAAAATGCCGGATAATGGCTTGTCAAGTGCCAAAAATAAGAAATATTTACAAAAAAAAACCTTATTTTCTGGTGATTGGGGTTGAAAAATAGTGAAATATAGATTATTGTATCAGGTGAAAATATTGTCATTAACTAACGAAAGGTAAGAAAAATGGGCGTTTTAAGCGTAATTCTTTATACAGTTGCAGTGATTATTGCAATACTGTTGATCTGTCTTGTTCTGGTTCAGCCGTCTAAAGGCGGTGGACTCGGTTCTGCATTTGGCGGGGCTGGGGAAGCTGTGTTTGGAGCTCAGACAATGAATCATCTTTCAAAGTTGACCGTGGTTTTGATCGCGATTTTCTTTGCGGTGACACTTGCTTTGGCTGCAATTTCCGGGAACAGAACGACAGCTGCGAGTACAGCTGATAAGAGTGCTGTTGTGAGCGGAAAAGATACAGAAGAAAAGAAAGAAGAAGTCAAGGGCGTTGCTCTTGAAAATAAAGCTCCTGCTGCTGTCGAAATGCAGGAAGTCAAAGTAACTCCTGATGCACAGGAAGTGAAAAAAGCTCCGGCAGCGAAGGATGTAAAGAAAGCTCCGGCAAAAAAAGCAGAAAAAGCCCCCGCTAAACCGCAGGCGAAAAAATAAATTCAGAGTGGGAAACTGAGAAATGACGAAATTACTGTTCAAGCTGTTGATTTTTATGTGTGTGCTGGGGAGTACATCTCTCATGGCACAGGGATTTTCTATCAGTAAAAGTTCGGTTAAAATTGAACAGGAATTTGTCAGAGCTCCGGTTTTTACTGTTTCCAGAACTTATGGCAAGCTGGAGAAGAATAATGATGCCGGTCGTTGGCTCCAGTTTCTGGTTTCCTACACGCCGGTATCTTCCGGCAAGCAGGTTGTTTGGGAAGATGATCTGAATGCTGAATTGATTGTCCTTCTTCCTGCTAAAAAAGGAAAAGGTTACGGTAATGTTATCATGCTTACCGGAAAACAGATTTTGTATTCTGTTCCCGGTGATGGTAAGATTCACTATCTGCTGTTCCACATTCCGCCGGTTGTTTTGCAGAAGTATACCTCGCTTGTCAAGTTTGATACAAAAACAGCTGGAAACAGTGTTTATGTTGCAGTTGTTTTCAGAAGAGGTCGCAACAATCAGGTATTGGCGACAGGGTATGGTGCAATGAAAAATAAATCTGTTTCAGAAATTGCAAGATTGTTTGAACAGTATCATAATTCCAAGTTCCGTGTTATGAAGTTGGAAAACGAAATTTTGCCGAAGGACAGATCTCCGTGGCAGTGGATTGATACAGATTATTTTGATCTGCCGAAAAGTGTTATGGAAGGAAAGAAATAATGGCTCTTAAAGATACACGTGTTTTATGCGTTGATATTGGAAGTGACAGTGTAAAGGCTGCTGAATTTTCGCAGCCTCGTGTCGGCTCTGTCCGTCTCGAAAAATATGCAAGAATGGAAAACGGCTTGGGGGATGTCTCCGCAGACGATCCCGATGTCAAAGTGAAAATTCTGGAGACGATCCGGAATTTGATCCTTGCAAACGGTTTCCTTGCGAAAAATGTCTATCTTTCCATTTCCGGGCAGAATGCTTTTATCCGTTTTGTTAAAGTTCCTGCTATGACGGATGATCCGGAAAAGATTCAGCGTTTGCTGGAATTTGAAGCTAAGCAGAACATTCCTTTTGATGAACAGGAAATCGCATATGATTCCCAGATCATCTGCACTGATACTGAAAATGCACAGGTCGAGGCGATGTTTGCAATTGTCAAGAGCAGCGATGCCGAGACATATATGAAGTGCATGGAAGGCCTTAAGAAGAAAGTCAAGAATGTTGAAATTGCTGCGACTGCCAGTTATAATGCCTGTAACTTCAATGGTGTTGGAGCAGAACAGTGTGAAATGGTGCTCAACATTGGCGGACGTTCTTCCACCCTGATTTTTATCGACCAGGGGAAATTCTTTGTCAGAACCTTCCTGACAGCCGGTCATGCTATCACCCAGCAGATCAGTAAAGAGTTCAATATTTCTTATGATGAAGCAGAAGAATTGAAGATCCGTCACGGTTTTGTTGGACTCGGCGGTGCATATGAAGAGCCGGAATCCGTTGTGGCATCTACAGTTTCAAAGATCATCAGAAACGTGATGACGCGTCTTCATGGTGAGATTATCCGTACAATCAACGTTTACCGTGCAGGTGGTGGGAGAAAGCCTGAAAAACTGTATCTGACCGGCGGTAGCTCAGTTATGACTTATACTCCGCACTTCTTCACAGAAAAACTGCATATCCCTGTTGAATACTTCAACCCCTTCCAGGTCGTTGCAGTTGCACCTTCTGTTAACAAAGAAGAGTTGGCAACGGTTGCTCACCTCTTTACGGAAGTCGTTGGACTTGCCATGAGAAATGCGGTTGTCTGTCCCGTTGAAATCTCATTGCTTCCTCCCGAACGGAAACTCAATGCTGAAATGCGTAAGAAAGTTCCGTTCTTCTACGGATCATGTTTCGTTCTGTTGTTCTGTATTTTTATCATCTACTGGAGTTTCTGGAAACAGGAACATGATGAAAGCAGTATTCGGGACACTTTGGCAATGCAGAGTGATAATGTCAAGAAAGAGACTGAGCGTGTTCAGAAAGCTCATGGTGAGTTGAAGGCTCTTGAGGCAGAATATGTTGTTGCAAGTAACGGTTTGGTTGCAAACCGGGATAAGTGGTATACGATTCTTTCTGCAATAGAATCAGGCGTCAATGGTAAGAAAATTCCGGACGGCGTCTGGTTTACGTCAATCAAGGGCATTGAAGCTCTTCCGGTCGATAAAAATTCTCAGGCTGTAAGCCAGGCGGGAAATCTTCCGGCAGCCAATCAAAACAACAATGCCCCTGCTGCTCCCGCTAAGATCAATTACATTGAGTTCAAAGGATATATCATTGTTCGTCAGCCGGCAGATCAGAAGAATTCCGGAGATGATAAGACAGCGAAAAATGTCCGCAATGATGGCAGCAGAGATAACAGGGATTTGGAAAGATCGCGAATCCATAATGAATTGTTGGATTATCTGGAAAAATGTGGAATCTTCGAGCCGTTTACGGATCAGGATGAACACCGTTTGAATATGCATTACGAGGATATTGGGCACAATATTGCGACTTTTACAATTGAAGCAAAACTCAAAGCCCCGGTTGAGAAGTGAGGAGTTGTTAAATGCTGAATTATCTGAAAAAAAATATTCCGCTGCTTATATTTGTTGGATTGACTGTTGTTGTCGCTTTGGTTATGACCGTTCTGGATATCCAGAAATATATTGGATACCGTGAAGCTCAACGTCTGATAGGTGTTTATACTGAAGAGATCAGAGCTAATGTTGCCAAGACCCCTTCTCATAACAAAAAGAATCTTGATGCGATCAATGAAGACAAAGCGAAACTTACCGCGCTTCTTTATGATGCACAGTGTCGTTATGGAAAGATACATCGGGCAAAATTGATTGAGTTTGCGAAAGCGATCGGAACTAATGAATCCGCTTTGTTAAATGATTTTAAGAACTATCATAATGGACTGAAGGAGAAGGCAAAGACTTCCGGCGAAAATGACAAAGATATTTATGATGGATTTGTGCAAACCCTTTTCACTGTTGATAAAAAAATAGATTTGCAGAAAAAAGCGAAAGTGGAAGCTGCTCTTGCGGTGTTTACCACATATGCGTCTGAATACATTCATTTCAAAGGTGAGTCTGCCTATAAATGTTTTCTGGAAGCTCTCGGACTTCCTGTTACAGGCACCCTTCGTACAATGAACGACCTTTTGTTCCATATGAATGAAGCTGAATTGGGGAAAATGATCCCCGGATTTGATCCCAAAGAGTTTGATAATGACAAACGGCGGGACGTTCTTGAGAATTTCTATGTTTCTCCTATAAAGGTCAATGTGGATCAGTTTGAGCTTGCTTACCGGCAGTTTGCAATCAAATCTGACTTGTACAAGAAAATGACTGCATCTGGAATCTCAAAAGTCATTTCTCTGAAAAATATTCCTCCTCCGGTGGCTGATAAACAAAAAAATCCGGCAGAACCTGCTTCAAACAGTGATCTGGAAGGAAAGCTTGACGGAAAGTACATGGTTTATACCTATGAAATCAAACTTACAGGTCAGATGAACAGCATTCGTAAACTGTTGGATAGCCTTTCCAATGCGCATAAAGAAAACCGTATCTATAATGTGCGTGATATTCAGTTGGAACGGCTTTTTGAGGCAGAGAGCAAGGAAAACATCAAGAAATCCTTTGAGGAGAAAGAAAACGTAAAATTTGATAAAGATGGTAACGTTTCAGAGGCTTATGGAAAAATCTTAGTTGGAAAGGACCGGGATGTTACCTGCAATCTGAAAATTGATTATATTATGTATGTCGATGATATGATCAAGCGGACTCCAAGTACTGCTGATAAAAAGTGAGGAGCTGATACACTATGAAGATGTTAAAAAAACACTATGAAAAGTTTATTTTTATTTTCCTTTTGTTGATTTCATTGATTCTTTTCGGGCTTCAGGTTCTCTCTGTTATAGAGGAAAAACCTCCTCAAGAGAAATTCTTTGCAAAACCTGATTATAAATCAATGGACATGAAAGCTGATAAATATAATAATGAGAAACAGTTTGCTGATAAGTCAGGGAATACTCTGGCTAAAAAGGCGGTCGCTGTGAAAGATGCTTCCAAGCTTGGTAAAGACAAGGCTTCTGAGAAGGGAAAGCCTGGCAGAAAGTATGTTGAAACTGCCAATCTTGGTATTGACTTGCTTCAGCCGCCTGTGCTTGCCAAATGTCCCAGCAATTCTCAGGATCAGCAGCATTTCATTCCCATTACTGATTTCCCCTTGACAGAAGATGAAATCGGTAAGAAGAAGTGTTCCTATTGCAATACTCCTCTTGAACACATTCCTCCTGAACAGATTGTCAAGGAAGAAGCAAAGGTATTGACCGATACAGATAATGATGGCATTCCTGATGATGAGGAAATCAAGGCAGGTCTCAATCCTCAGAATCCTAATGATGCAGATAAGGATTTGGATAAGGATGGCTTTACCAACCTTGAAGAGTATCGTATGAAGACCGCAATCAACAATCCGAAGAGCCGTCCTTCTTACGCTACCAAACTTTTTGTGCAGGAAGTAGAAGAAACTCCGATCGGAATTACAGTTTTCAGATTTATTAATGACAAAGACAAGGATAAGCCTGATAAATGGACGGTTCATTTTACGTCCGAAACTATTATCAAAAAGAAAACTCCGCGAGGAAAAGATCGAATCTCCAAGAAAACTTATAAGGTAAAAATTGGAAAAGATTTGAAAAAAGCCGGTAAGGATGCAAAGGATTATGTCTTGGAATCTATCACCCCCAAATTTACCAGTAAAGAGGCAGGAGAGGAAGTCAACGTTTCCATTGTAACTTTAAAACTTAAGACCGATGATCCGAAGACACCTGCTGTCAGGTACACAGCTACGATTGGACAGGAGTTTATTGATCCGAAAAAGAGAGTTACATACGAATTGGATATGCCTGCTGATATCAGAAAAGAACTGAAGGTCAAAGTTAACGATAAGCTTATTGATAATGATAAGCCCATTGTTGTTATGATTGGTGATACGTTCACTATTGGAAATGAATTTTCCGGAGTGGAAACGCTTATTACTGTTTCAGCCGAAAAAGTTTCCAATTCACAATCTTCGGGACGTTCTTCTATGAGGGCTAAACTGGAGATGAAGAGTGACAAGGGTTCTGTATTCTTTGATGTCAACTCGAAAGATGCAAACAGAGAGAATAATCCGGAGAATCCCGGAGCAGAACCCCGTTCATCGATAGAAAAATTCTGATAATAAAAAGAAATTTTGGAGATAAAACACATGAACAAAAGAAAAACAACAAAGTCGATGTGGTCAGCGGCTCGTCCGTTCGGACTGTTTGCGGTTGCTGTTTTAGCTTTGTCAGCCGGAACACCGCCTGCGGTGCAGGCTGCTGACAAGAAAGCTGCGATTGAAGAGTCAAATGCCAAAATGTTGAGTGTCATTGGCAAGTTGCAGAGCCAGGCGATTTCATTCGCCCGTGCAGGAAAGTACGAACAGGCGATTGCAAAATGCGATGAAATGGATAAACTTTTCTTATCCGGACAGTTTGCAGAATCCCCTCTTCTGACACAACAGAAATTCATGATTGATCAGCTTCGTTCTGATATCAATGCTGCATGGAGCAATGTGATGATAAAGAAGATCCGTGCAGATTATTCCGAGGCGGAACGTTTGCGTGAGATTGAACTTGACCCCAAGCTTGCAAAGAATGCTGCGGAAAAGAACTTCAAACAGAATGAAGCAAAAGCGGTTGCTCTTTTCAAGAACGTTGTAAAGGAAACCTCTGTTGTTATTGCAAGGTTCCCGGCACTGAAAGCTGAAGCGGAAACTTTGCAGGCTGCTGCCCGGAGATACGTGGAAGATAAGTGGTGGCGCAAGGTTCAAAAAGAAAATTCCAGAAGAGAGATGGTCATTCTCAATGAAGTCAATCCTATCTGCAAAGCAGCTGTAGAAGCGTTGAAAGCCCGGAATTTTGTTTTGGCTTATTCAAAATGGCAGGAAGCCTCTACCAAACTTGAAAGCAAAAAATTCAGTGATTCTCCGAAATTGCTTGAACTGAAAAGTCAGTTGATTGGTCTTCGCCGGGAAATTCTCCGGTTGTGGGAACGTAATTGCCTGATGATCGCCCGTGCCGATTATATCAGAGCGGCAGAGTTGGCATCCAAAGATCCGAAACAGGCTCTTTCTATTGCCCGGGGTGCGCTTGCAAAAATTGTAGAGTTGAAAGGGCAGCTTCCCATTCAGTCCAAAGATTTGATCAATATTGAAAATGCTTGTACAAGACTGATCAAGTCCGAAGAGTTCATTGAAGCAACTTCTCTTGCAAGTGTCCCTGAAAATCAGGAAATCCAGAACCGTCGCAAGAGTGTCAAAGAACTTCTTGTAAAAGCAGAAGCATACTACCGGAACAAGATGTACGGCAAGGCCCGTGATCTTTATGAACAGGTTTATATTCTTGACCCGCTGAATGAACAGGCAAACATCATGCTTGGCAAGATCTACCGCAAGATTGTAGATACAGCATGGATGCGCCGTGAAAATGAAATTCTTGAACGTATCAATGAAGTGGAATGGAAGTGGGTTCTTCCTTCCCGCCAGACAGCAGAAGATCAGCTGGATGATTCTCCGATCCCGGATGATACATCTACTGAAAAAGCAACAGTTTACAAGAAACTTCAGGACATCATTTATCCCGGAGCGGACTTTGAAGACGAAAACGTTCAGGATGTGTTCTCTCAGATTCAGCGCAGAAGCCGTGAGCTTGATCCTGAAGGAAAAGGAATTGCATTTTCCTATCCCGCATTCAAAGAAGATAAATTCGTTACTTTGAAGATGGGTAAACTTCCGATCGGGGAACTGATCCGTTACGTTTGTATGTATACCGGTCTGAAGTACAAAGTGACACATCATGGTGTGGTTATCGGTGACAGTGATCTTGATGATATGAGAGATCAGACATTTACGATGTCCAATACACTTTATGACAATATTACAGGAACCGGGCTCGGTGAATCCAAGAATTTGCTTGAAGAAGGAAATGCCGATAACCCGTTTGAATCTGATAAAGATTCCAAGGGCGGCGGATCCAAGGCTGCAGCACCGAAGGCTGATGCCGGAGCGACAACAGAAGGTGCTGATGCCCTGAAGAACTTCTTCATTGAGTGCGGTATTCCGTTCGGAGAAGGAACTGCTATCAGTTACAACAAACGTTCCAACAAGCTGAATGTTCGGAATACCCCTGAAAACCTCAGAACGATTGCAACCCTTCTGGAAAAGGTTGATATTGAAACAGAATTGGTTCTTGTTGAAGCAAAGATTATTGAAATTGCAGTGACAGATCTGGAAGAACTTGGTTTTGACTGGACTTTGACACACAACAATACTGATCCTAAATTTATGTTTGGTAATGCAACTCAGCCGGACAGTACATTCGGTTCCTCTGAAACCTTTGCACTCGGAGAGGCTGTGATCAACCAGGTGCTTGTCCGTCATACCGGCGGCGGTGGATCCGGCGGTAACTTCAGTACAGAAGATGCTGTCGGTGCATTGAACCTGATCAACAACCTGAATATCATTCCGAACTTCGGAAAAGATGGTGCATACAATATGTTCCTGACCGTACATGCTGTTGACCAGTCTTCCCGCGGTGAAGTGATCGCAGCTCCGAAAGTTCTTGCCAAGTCCGGTACTTCTGCAACAATTCAGATGGTTCAGCAGATGTACTTCCCTGAAGACTGGGAAGAAGCAGAATTGGAAGAAGGAAATAACACCTTTGAATATACACCTCCTGTTCCTGAAATGGGTGATGCTCAGCCGATCGGTACCAACTTTACTGTAACTCCGACCGTTGGAACCAACTTGCGGACCATTACTCTGGTTCTTTCTCCGAGCGTGACCCAGCTTGTCGGATGGACAGATTATGACTATCAGTTCATCATCGGAAGCATCCGTTCTGTCAGTGCCGACAGTGCTGTGTATGCTGCAAAGATGAAGATGCCTGAAATTTCTGAACGATCCCTTTCAACTCAGTTGAAGATCTATGATGGAGATACAGTTGTTCTTGGTGGTGTCCTTCAGGAACAGTCTATGAAACGTGATGACAAATATCCGTTCCTGGGAGAAATTCCTTTGATCGGTAAGCTGTTCTCCAACAGTGCATCCCGTTCAGTTAAACAAAACCTGCTGGTGTTCGTTACACCCCGCTTGATCGGTTACAACGGTGTCCCGGTCAATGCTGTTCCGGATAATGGCAGATTTGACTTCCACAGGTGATAAAAAATGATGATGAAACATATTCAATCCACGGAGGGAAAAATGCGTGAATCCCGTACAGCCGGACATTACGTCAGTGCAACCCTTGGACTTCTCGTCCTGTCTGGGGCCGTCCATCTTAACGCACAGTTGAAGACATTGCCGAAGAGCAATTATGATAAGAATACAGCCCCCAAGGCAACGGACTATCAGGAAGAACGCAATAAACGCAGACTTTCTTTTGAGATGCAGGAACTGACAGCTGATGAGCAGAAACTTTCAGCTGATGAGCTTGTAAGAAGTGCTGTAGACGCAAATAAAAACGCATCTTATGAGAAAGCTATTGTTTACTATGATGCAGCCCGTAAAAAGTTTGAAGAGCTTGCAAAGCGCAATCCGGCAGTGAAAGAAAAGATCAAGAATTGCCGGGAGGCTATGGCGAGATGCTACTTCTACTGGGCAGAAAGTCTTTACCATGAAGCTCTTTCTTCTGCAGATTTGAAGCAGTATGATGATGCCATCCTGAAATGTGAGCAGGCTGCTGATATCTGGCCTGCAAGCAAGAAGAAAATGCAGGAGGCGATTGCCAAGTTCCAGCGCATGAAAAATTCTGCAGAGTATGTTGCAGGTATCAAAGAAGAAAATCTTCTGCCTGATGTAAAGAATAATGGTTTTTCGGCAGAAATCCTCATGCGTCAGGCTGATGCCCTGTATGCTGATGGACAGTATATTCTTGCCCGTGATAAATATGAAGAAGTGCTTTCTGCCAACCCCTTCAATACAGAAGCTATCATGGCGATCAGAAAAGTTAACCGGAAGTTGATTGAAGCCGGGAAACGCCGCAAGAATGTTGCCCGCCAGGCATATATCTCTGAAGCTATCTGGACCCCTGTGATTCCTTTGATTCCCCGGGAGAATCATACAGCCCCCGAGTCTTTGAAACCGCAGAAAGACAATGTGATCATCAAAGAAAAGAGAGCCCAGACAATCGAAGAAAAGCTGGACAGCATCATTCTGCCGTCTCTGGAATTTGAAAATGAACTTATCTCTGAAGTTTTGAAAGCTCTGCAGACACGCAGCTATGAGATGAACAATCAGGATGGCGTGAACATCGTCTACCTTCCCCATAACAGTCAGGTTAAGACCACAGGTGAAGGGTCGACAGCTGAAAATACGGATGAAGAAAAGACAATCAACATTCTGACAGGGAATGTCACTCTCCGTGCAGCTATTAAATCCATCTGTGATATGGCTGGTTTGAAGGCAAAAGTTGAAGAACACGCAGTTGTGATCGCTCCGAAAGGCGCACCCCTCGATGAACATGAAACACATGTTTTTACGATTGAGAAAACAACTTATGACAGTCTTGTGGAAAAAGGTTCTCTGAAAGATCGATTTGGAGAACTTGGAATTGTGTTTGGCGATAATTCCGGTGTGAAATATATTTCCGGACGTTTGATTGTTACACATACTCAGGATAATATCCAGAAGATCAAGAAATATCTTGATGAAGTGGATGACTCCGATCCCCAGATCCTTGTCGAAACAAAATTCATGGAAGTTTCTATGAATGACATTGAAGAACTCGGATTCCAGTATCAGGTTTCCCGTCAGGCGTCTAACTTGAAGTATGAAGTTCCGAATGAAAGTTTTTACGCACGGGGTGGTCAGAACGTTACAATCGACTATGAAGATATTGGTGTTACTGCTAATATTTATAAGAAAAACGGTGGCAAGTATCAGTACATGGGAACAGTCTCACCCAACTCAACAGTTGCAGCAACAGGAAACCAGACTTACTATTACAGTAAATCCCCTGTTCAGGCTGGTGGAAGCCAGATGACCTTCGGCCCCAACTCTGCAAACCTGGTTCGTAATGTTAACGACATCGGTAACCGTACCGTTATGGATGGTCTGTTCAGTGCACAGTATACCAACTATGACAATGCATTGTCTATCAGCGGAGCTGTCCGTGCAATTGACCAGTCAGACTCTGCAGATGTGTTGTTCTGTCCCAGAATCACTACGACAAACAACTATCCTGCAACCATCAAGATGGTTACGAAGAAATACTTCCCGACAGACTGGGAAGAAGCAGAAGTCGGTACGATTGCTTCCGGCGGAAGAAGTGTTCCTCTGTTCACCTCCTCAATTCCTGAACTGGAAGAAGATGAGATCGGGGTCCGTCTTGATGTTCAGCCGAAAATCGAAGCGAACCGCAGAACGATCACGCTGCCTCTCAAACCGAATGTCCGTGAACATGTCGGCTGGGTCGACTACAGCTATCCTGTGACAGTTTCTGTTGAAGAAAACGTTTCTGAAACTTTCACAAACATTATCCGCATGCCTGTTTTTGAGGATCGTGTTGTTCAGACTCTGGTATCCTGCGATGATGGAGAAACGATCATCCTTGGCGGAGTCGTTTATGACAACTCCAACTCTCTTGATGACCAGTATCCGATTCTCGGAGATATCCCGCTGATCGGACGTCTGTTCCAGTCCAAGGCAAAGGTTTCTGAAAAGAAAAACCTTTTGATCTTCATGACTTGCCGTATGATCAATCCGGATGGTTCTCCTGTCCGCGAACGTGAAATGCGCGGTCTGCCGCCGTTCCGTCAGTAATCATGCCGGATGGTGATAAAAAAGCGATGATGCTCGGTCTCGGTCTGGATGTCGGAGACGGGCATAAGCGCTTGACAAAGGGTGAAAATTTTGTCCTTGCGGGCGGCAGTGAGGAAACTCATGAACGGATGTCGGAGACGGCGATCAAGGTGAATGAGCAGCTCGCAAGGAAAGGGAAACGTCTGGAAGATGTTTCCCGCGAAGAGTTTCACGACATGGTGCAGAAAGCATCTGAAAATTGGAATCAGTGAGGTTTATCCCGCTGATTCTTTTTTTTGAAAGGAAATATGATGGCTGAATTATTTGCAAACAGTAAATGGCTCGGAGCGGGCGGGGCTGTCGGAAAGACTTCTCCGGTCAAACCGGCTCCTTTTTTCAGAAGGAGTTTTGTTCTTGAAACATTGCCGGAGAAGGCGGAAGTCTTTTTTTGCGGTCTGGGATATTCCGAACTCTATCTCAACGGCGAAAAAGTCGATGACGGCGTTCTGCAGCCTGTTGTTACCCAATATGACAAGCGATCCAGATATTTACGTTATGACCTTACCGGGAAGCTCCGGAAGGGGGAGAATGTTTTCGGTGTGATCCTCGGGAACGGCTGGTACAACTGCAGCACGGAAAACACCTGGTATTTTGAGCGTGCGGCTTGGCGTGACTATCCGAAGATGATCCTTGAACTTGATTGCGACGGTATTCCTGTTGTTATTTCCGATTCCAGCTGGAAGTGTTCCGGGGTGGAAGGTCCGATCCGGTTTGATGCTTTGCGGGAAGGCGAAATTTATGATGCCAGACTTGAGATGCCAGGCTGGAACTGTGTCGGGTTTGATGATTCCGGCTGGAAGAGTGCCCGTATTGTTCCGGGACCCGGCGGGATCCTGACGGAGCAGATCATGCCTGCCTGCAAGGTGATGCAGCGGCTTCCGGCAGTCAAAGTCGTTCCCGGTCCGCCCAAAGATGCGGTGGTTTATGATGTCGGGCAGATCATTACCGGCTGGGTGAACGTCAAGGTTCAGGGAGAAGCCGGAGCAAAAGTCAAGTTCATCTATTCTGAGCTGATGGATCATTACCAATGTAATATCGACCGGAAAGATTTGGAACCCTATGTGACCTCCGACCGGTTCCAGACGGATGAGTATATTCTGAAAGGGGCTGGCATTGAAGAGTGGGAGCCGCGCTTTGTTTATCATGGGTTCCGTTACATCCAGGTCGAAATCGAAGGTGCGGCTGAGATCAGAGAGATTTCCGGCTGTGTGGTTCATACTGCTTTTGAGTTTCTTACAGAGTTTGAAAGTTCCGATCCTGTCCTGAACAAACTGCACGAAAATACCCATTGGAGTTTCATTGACAACTTCACCGGGATCCCGACGGACTGTCCGCACCGGGAAAAGAACGGCTGGACCGGTGATGCGCTTATGGCGGCAGAGATGGGGTTGTTCCACTATGATTTGGAATCTTCTTATCATGACTGGCTTCAGACAATGGGCGATGCACAGCGTCCCAGCGGACAGCTTCCGGCGATCATTCCGAGCAATGGATGGGGGTTCAACTGGGGGAGCGGTCCGGCGTGGGACAGCGCATTTCTGCTGATCCCGTGGTACGTTTATGTCTATACCGGAAAAACGCGCATTCTGGAAGAGAATTATGACAGGATGAAGCTGTATATGAAGTATCTTTCCAGCATGGCAACGGATCATATTCTTTCATTCGGGCTTGGCGACTGGTGTCCGGTGGATCTGCAGCGCATGACTGATACCCGGATCACATCCACCGGCTATTATTATGCCGATGCTGTCATGATGAAAAAGACGGCTGCGCTTCTTGGTAAGGAAGAGGATGCTGCCGCGTTTGCGGAACTTGCGGAGTCCATCAAAAAGGCGTTCCACGAAGCGTTTTACCGCGGGGAAGGTCTTTACGGATGTGCAGATGCTCCTGAACGTGATGATGACGTTACCGCCCTTGCAACAGCCCTTTATTGGGGATTGTGTCCGGAGTCGGAGTCAGCCAAAACAGCAAAACGTCTGAACGATCTTTTTGTCGCACGGAATTACAAGTCCGACTTCGGGATCCTCGGATCAAAATATATCTTGCGTGTTCTTTCCGATTACGGCTATGGCGAAACTGCCTACCGGATCCTGATACAGCCTGCCTATCCGGGCTGGGTGAACTGGATCAATCATGGCGCAACAACGCTGTGGGAGCAGTGGAAAGGATTTTCGTCTCATTGTCATATCATGTATGGAGACATTGCGGCGTGGATGATCCAGTATCTCGGCGGAATCGTGCCGGATGAAACAGCTCCCGGTTTTTCTGCGTTGACGATCAAGCCGTTTGCGCCGCAGGGATTGGATTCTTTACGGGTAAGCAGCAAACTTGCCAGCGGAAAGGTTATTGTCGACTGGAAGAAAGAGAACGGAAAATTCCGTTTGGCGTTGACGATCCCCACCGGAGTTCCCTGCAATGTGATCCTGCCTGACGGTTCAACGTACCGGCAGAATGAGACATTTACAGAATACGAGTGTTCTCTGTAAGATCTGATAAAGATTGGAATTTTGGGGAAGCGGAAAAAACTTTTGAGGAAAGTCTTTTCCGCTTCCCCAAACCCCATCACCTTTTTCAAACCTTTTTGCGGCATATCAATTTTTTGTGACCAAAAAATTAATATGCCATCTTAAAAAGTTTAGAAAAGTGTAAAAACTGCCTGCATGGTAAAGGGATCTTTACCTTTATGATGGCATTTTGATTTTTGCAGAACAAAAATCGGAATGCCGCAAAAAGGTTTGAAAAACGAAAAGAGGGGTACGGGGAGAAAAGAGAAAAAATTTCCTTAAAATTTTTTCTTTTGTCTCCCCCGATCACGAATCAACCCTGATTGGGAACAGTTCTTCTTTCTTCAGCTTACAGACTTCAGCAGTGCTGCTGCCGGAAGAAGTTTTTCCGGATGGACGATGGTTGTCGGATCGATATCGAAATGCCGGAGCAGTTCGACCCCCATGAGCAGGTTGCCCTGTTCGTTTGTGTGCATGGGGTTGATCATGAGCTTGTAGCGGTGAACCAGCGGATCAAGCCGGTCAAAGACGCTGTAATGGTCAACCAGATTCCAGTTGTTTTTCTTTGCAAGATCGCGAACGATCTCCATATTATGCACAAAATCTCTGGCAAGATTCGGCTCCATGGCTTCCAGATCCATCTTGTAATAGGTCTGGAAAATGGGGATGGCACCCAGCTTTTTGATTTTGTCAGCGATCTCTTCTATGTTGGCTCTGTATTCCGGTTCCGGAACGTGTTTTTCCGGCCGCTGGTCGCAATCATTTCCGCCGAGGGTGACGATCACCGCTGCAGGCTGGAAGAAAGCCACATCACGGTCGAACCGGGCAAGAGCTTCTCTTGTATTGTTGCCGCTGACACCGGAATCAATGATCTGGAATTTCCGACCGAACCGTTTTCTCAAACCGACTTCCAGCACATCCAGCCAGTGCATGCAGGGCATGTACCGCTCCGTGTTTGAAGCTCCGAATCCCACGACCCGGAAATGTTCGCTTGTCTGAAACCGTTCAATGACATCTGTAAAAATCATAAAGTTTCCTTTTTGTTAAATGGCAAATTCAATGATCCCGATATTTTCCGGCGGGAGTTCTGCTTCGACCCATGAATGATCTGGAGCGTTTGCCGTGATTTTGGCGTTTTCCACCTGCAAATCGTTTGCGGCTGCTGCAAAGTCAGAGACATTCAGCCGGATCGTCTGCGCTTCTTTTGCAAGATTTACACAGAGGAAGACCAGACGTTTCTGATCGGAATAGACATTGACATAGACCGTTTTTTCCGTTTCAGTTTGCGGGAACGCCAGCCGTGTTTGGAACGGAAGATCGTTCAAGGCATACCGTTTGAAAACGGAAGCAGTTTCCAGCATGAAATCATTGAGTCCCATCGGACCGCCGGGACAATGTTTCAGACAGGAAAGCATCATGGATTCTCTGAATTCATTGTTCCAGTGAGCCCCGGCGGGAACCCAGTTGCGTGGGATGATTGGGACAAACTCCATGTCGGGTGGATAGGTGTCCGGCAGGGGGCGCGCATAGGGCATGTCTTCCCCGATAAACATCAGGTCAGAGAGATTTTCTCCGATGATCGTGGGACAGGCGGAGGTGTGAAGGAAAATCACTCCGTCTTTGCCCACACATTCACGGGTCCAGAAAAGGAAATCCAGGATCTCATCGGCATCATTGTGCCACAAACCGTCGGCATGTTCCGGATGACGGCAGTAACGGAACCAGAGATGATCGTAATAAACACCGTCGAAATCATGACGATCCAACACCCGCTTGATGGTACTCTTGAGGAATTCCTGCCAGCCGCTTTTCATGCACATATAACCGCCGTAAGGACCTTCTTCTGCAATGATCCTGCCGTCGCTGTGGACCCAGCGTTTCCACTGATGGGATTTTTCCGGATATTCGGGACAGTCGGGATGAAACTCTTTCAGAGAGAAGTAGGGGACGATTTTGATTCCGAACTCATGTGCCAGTGCAATGACTTTGTCCATCTTCTTCATGTTTGCTTCATCGTAGGGCGGATAATAGCAATCCCGCCATGAGGGCTGAAGGAAGGTGTTGTCATCGTGCAGACGGATCAGCTTGATTCCGGCATCAGCCAGCTTTTTCATCGCAGCTCTGTCGGGCCAACTCCGGGAAGTGATGGCAATGTGGAAAATGGCTTTCCGGGCATCATCAGTTTTCCGGATAAAGGGCAGACCGATGGTGTAGCGGAATGTTTCTGTCCCGGGCTGGAAGCTCTTCGGATAACTCCAGGAGTTGACGGGCTCCACGCGGATGTATTTCAATCCGGGCGCAAGGCGTTTTGTATCGTCAATAAAAATCCCTCCGCCGATATGGTTTCCGAATGGAGAATCCCAGGATTTTCCGCAATCTTCCCGCCAGAATTCCAAACCTTCCACGCCCTTTTCAAAGAGTGCAAAGTAGGACGGGATCAGATTATAGGCGGCACATTCCTGCTGGGTATAGGAACGGCGGCGGGTCAGATCGAACCATTTCAGATTGGATTCAGCCGACATGAGATAGCCATCGGGCGGGGGCGGCGGACAGGAGGGACGGACCCCCAGAGTGTTGACCCGTTCCGGGACATAGAAACCGCAGGTTCCGATCTCGTAAACTTCGTTGAGCTGTTCTTCGATCCGGAGCTGCAGGGTGACGTTGACCCGACCCCATGCCTGATAGAAAAATGTCTGCTGATAGCGGACGGGGATCGTATTTCCCTTTTCGTCTGTGAGCAGACCTTCTGTGTGAATTTCCACGCCATTTTCGCGGACTTCAAAGGAGAACGCATCTGCCTTTCCGTTGCATTGACGGAAGAAGACGACCTGTCCATCTTTTTTCAGTGCCGCATGAGCGGAGAGCGGTTTTTCCAGAAAGTTGCTTCCGGAACCGTTTTTGAAAAGAATGGAAACCGGTGTTCCGCCTGCGTTTTTATCGTGTCTGACTTCAAAAAAGTCATTTGAAATCTTCAAAATATTGCTGTTTTCCTGCGTGACGACAGGAATCTGCGGGGTATGTTCGTACATCATAAAACTCAAGCTCTTCTGTAAAAATTACCATCCGGGAAAGACTTTACCTGCAGGGGAATTGATCTTGTTTCCCCATGGAAGTGCAGCTGCACCGACTATTGAGTAACCGGGCACTCCTTCATAATCCGGCTTTGCATAATGAATCTCAGCATGACCATCATAGAATGACCAACTCTGTCCGGCTGAACCGTGAATGTCAATAGTCGCATCGCGCCACTGCTCATATGCACTCTTGTTACTGTACAAACGGTGTTCTCCGGTGGTTCTCTTGCCGCGGTCAGTATAAATGAATGCAGAAGAGGGCTGTTCAAAACTTTTGATTTTTTTAACTGCTGCCAGTGTATCTCCGGCATTGGTTTGATTCATGACATAGTTGACATCCCCCTTGTTGAATTGCGGGCATTTCAGGATTTGATTCTGACTGACTGCACCTTTGGGCAGATAGCCGCAGGCGATTAGAAACTGATGCCAGTAACCTCTTCCGCTCTGGTTGGCAGGAAGATAACAGGGCATCAGCCAGCCATCATAATCATCAATATACTGCAAGTTAAAGGAACCGAGCTGTTTATTATTTCCCATACAGCTTGCAGATTTTCCTTTGGCTCTTGCATTGTTCAGTGCAGGTAAAAGCATTCCTGCAAGGATTGCGATAATTGCAATCACAACCAGTAGTTCGATCAGTGTGAAACGTACTCTTTTTTGATTTTCGTTACTCATAATGTCCTTCCTTTCGGTTGTTCTATTTTTTATTATTTTCAAGCTGTACTGTTTCAAAAGTGATTGTAATCAATAAACATTCCTCCTTCACAAAGGTCTTCGCCTTTCCGGAGTATATCCAGCAGTGCAGACTGCAAACGGTTGCCCGGTTTCAATTTGGAAATATCCCGTGTTCCGAAAACCCGGTCGAGAGCTTCCAGACTCTTGTTGGGGAATGGATAAAGCAATCCAAGTTTCTGGAATTTGGTAATGTTGGAATCATCACCCAAGTATGCCTGCAGACGGTGATCCAGCAACCATGACATGCACATGAAACCTTTGAAATCCAGTTCCGGATGATGTTTTCCGAAAAATTCCTTTGCCCGTTTCAGAGATTCCCGGCAGGCTGAAATATCAAGTTTTTCTCCGGCTGGAATGTGAATGATCAGCATATCGGAACCCTTCTCCAGAAACTTTTCATATTGATTTGCGGGAAGAGTGATCCGTTCAGAAGCAAACTGACCATTCATGGCTGGATAACCGCTGATTTTTTGTGAATCTGCAGTAAATTCTTCTCCGGAAAGCAGCACAACGGAGCCATCTGTCTTGTTCCTGTAACCGGAATAGGGCTGATTGAATTTGAAGGTCTGGAACTGCAGCCGACCGAGCTGAACGGTGCGGATGCTCAGGATCTCAAAGCTCCACCAGATCGAACTTTTATGCAGCAGCGTTTCATCATCGACTTTCTGCAGATGCAGGTACAGATCCGGCATGATCTCCCGCCACATCTTTTCCGGATAGCCCAACTCCCGGTAACGTTCCTGTGAACGCTGCACGCCCGCCAGAATGATCATGATGTATAAAGCATGAGTAGCTGCTCTGCTCAATCCCGGCAGGGGATCGGTGAACCTGTCGCCGAACTCCCGGGGGATCTGCGGCCAACATTTGTAGTACATCTCATGATATTCAGAGAAATACCCGGAGACTTCAGAGTAATGTTTTTTCAATATAGCAATATAATCTGAAGGCAGGTTGCAGATGCAGGCGTTCTCTTCGAGACGGGCTATGGAAAGATCAGTCATTCGGAACAAAATCCTTCATGAAACGGTATGCGTTGTTGTAGAGATAATCATCTGCGCATCTTCCCCAGCGATAGGTTCCCCCGACTTTCTGGAAGAACATTCTGAAGAATTCGGCGTTTTTCAGAACCGTTTCGTTTGTCCGTTTTGCTCCGTAATGGGCATCGACGGCAAACATCATTTTTTCGGTGAACGGAACACCGGTTTCTGTGCAGCGGTCAAGGTTTTCAATCAGCCATTTGTAATCAATCAGCCCGGAAACACTGCAGCTGATGTTGGGGTAATAGTAGAGTGATTCAAAGAGTTCATTGCACCAGGGTATACCCATGTGTCCCTGCAGAAGTTTGAGATCCGGGAACGCTGCTCCGATACTGTCGAGCATGGAAGGTCTCATCCGTGTCGGTCCGGTGCTGATAGAGGGATGAGTCAAGCCGCTCTGAGGTTTGCGGGAGATGATCCCCACATGAAACAGGATCGGCATATTCAGTGCCTGAGCGCGTTCATAGATGGGAAAATACTTCAGACTGTCATAATCTTCGATGGGGCGGATCGCTTTCAAGCCGATGAACCCGGCTTCTTTCATGCGGTCGACCTGGCTGGCATCTTCCATGTAATCAATGAACCCGAACGGAATGAAAAAGCCTTTGTAGCGTTTTGAAACTTCCAAAACGATATCATTTCCGGCGAACCCATAGCTTGGAGCGTAGCAGTCAATAGGCATCAGCCATACTTGTTTCAGATAATCGGACTCTGCCGCTTTATCAAGTTCTTTGCTGTCGTATTCTGCCCGCAAATGAGCATGTGTGTCAATAAATTTGAACTCATCCATCTTTCTTTCCTTTTGAAATTGCTTCCTTTTATTTTGTTCTTGCTTTCCAGCTGTTGCCGAAATAGAGCAGTTTTGTGTTCCGTTTCATATCAAGAGTGACTTTGATGGAGCCGCCTTTCCGGACTTTTCCAAGTTTCTTTCCGGTGCTTGCATCGTAGACTTCGCAATCGACCGGAAGCGGATTCTGAACAGTTTCTGTGATGTCCTTGAACCGTTTGTAGCAGGAGAACAGAATGATTGCTTCAGAATCTTTAATCATGCCTTTGATATGGGCACTCTTGTACTCTTTGTTTTTCTGTTCATAGAATTTTCCATCCATGACGATGTCTTCAAAGGGGGCAATCTCGTTGATTGCTTTTGCCTGATAGAGATAAGCTCCCACATCCCAGGAACTTTCGTCATAGTAAGCGATTCCGACGCAGCCGAATGCACAGGTTTCCAGGAACTGATCCCGCACCATCTCTTTGCTGAACGGAACCGGATAACCGGCTGCCGCCCAGGGAAGGATCGGCTGATTGCCAATGTTCTTCCGGAGTTCGGAAAAACACAGAATATAACGGTCATCGATCTCACCGGAGTGATACGGGGACGGCATGGCGTAATCGACCAGATCTTTCTTCAAGAGCGTGTGGATATTGAAGATTAAATCGAACATTTCCCGTCCGGGGAAACGGACATGGGGAAGATAGAAACATCCGCCTGTACCGTAGAATCCGACTTTGATCCGTGGTTTTCCGGGAAGATAAAGAGCTTTCCGCACATCTCCTGCAAGACGGTCGCCGCAGCTGGAAAGGTATCCTTTCAGAGAGAGTCCGGACTTCTGGATTCGTTCTTTCCCGGGCGCCCAGGAGTAGATTTCCTTTTCCCCGAACTTGCCGTGATGGGCAAAATATTCGCAGTCGATGAAGAGATGATCCGGCTCAAGTTCTTCGGCGATCTCTTTGACATCTTTGATCTCTTTCTGATAGATCGGTCCGGTAAAACCGGGATCCATGAATTTTGTGTTGCCCCAGCGACCCTGTTTGGATGAATAGAACTCACCCATGGTGGAGTCGTGAATGACAACCATCATGCCGTTTGCTTTTGCTTCTTTCGCCAAGCTCCGGATGTGATTTTCAAGGGCTTTGCTCTTTGCGCCGGGATAACGTTTGTGGTTATATTCCACCCAGTCCCAGCGGAGAGGAATGGAATTGAAACCAAGGGCTTTTGTCTTTCTGACATAATCCGGAATGAACAGAGAAAATACATCGGGCCATACATTGATAACAAACTGTTTCAGCTGTTTCACTTCAGGGAACTCAATCACCGTGAAGGGATATTTTGTCACTCCGGTAACGAGCTTTTCTTTATTTATCTCCTGTTCCACCCAGATTTCCATTACCCCTTTTGAACCTGCCGGAAGGGTGCTCTTCATGTAAAGTGCGGCATAGTCAAAATAACAGTGAGTGATTCTGTGCCATTTGTTATCGGAATCTTTTCTGAGCGGGGAGAGAACATAATGATTTTTCCCGACTTGTTTTACACTGAAAATACTCCGGAACCCGGTTTCTCCGGTAAGCAATGTGCAGCCGTCCGGAAGTCTGACATGGATTTTGAGAGAATCAAGATACTGTTTCCAGTCCTCTCTCTTCCGGTATTTTCCGGAACCTGCAAGATAGTTTTTATATTGCCAGCGCTGGTCCCTGATCTTGACAAAGTTTGGCGCATACATATTGTTGGTGATAAAAAGTTCTTCCCGCGGGAAGGTGCATTGAATGGGAAATTTCTGCAGGAAAAGATCTTTATAATTATCAGCAGCCATAAAGGCTTCCGGACGTTTTGCAAACGGTGCATCGAAATCGGAAAGCACATTGAATGCTGATGTGGTGTTCGTATTCGCAATGGGGAGCTTTGACCAGGAACTCCATTTTAATGCGGCATTTCTGCCTGTCTCTGAAGCGAGCCGCTGCCGGGTCATGTTGAAGAGCCAGAGACTTGTCGTTTTCTTGTCTGCTTTCACAAGATCCTTAACAGGGATTCTGCCCTCTACATACCAGACATCTTTTCCGGTCAGAGCTTTTACTTCGATATTGCTGTTCCAGGAACGCTCTCTCACTGCTTTATCGACTTTGCTGTCCCAGATCGCACCATTGCTGTTGATGATGAACTGGAAATATTTATCCAATTCACCGTAAGGACAGATATACATTTCCACATAATCATCTTCCCAGGTATTGGAATCCCGTTTTGCATTCTGCGGTACTTTCGCCCGCACGGAACGGATATCCGGTTCTTTACATTCAACCAAAAAGTAGAAATAAGAGTTATCGTAAGCAAGTTTGAAATTTGTTTCCGGCTGTGCTTTGTCCGGTGTCCCCAGATAATAGAAAGAGCCTGTCCATGGAACATTCTGCCAGACAGAGTCATTAGATTTTCCGTCAATAACGGGCGGCTTTGCAAGTTTTTTCATTTCATAGAAAGAAATATCATTGCCGGAGTTTTTTGTTCCGCCTTTGAGCTGTTCGGAACTCAGTTTCCGCAAATCAGCTGAAAGTTCTCCAGTCTTACTTTTCATGTAATCCAAAGCCATATTCTTCGGGAACTGCTTTGCGGGGAAATGCCAGAAAAGGAAATGGGCAGTATTATTCCCCGGCTTGAGCTTGACCTTTGTTGTCAGCAAATAGCTCATGTAAACGGAATATGTCACCTTGTCTATCTGCTCCGGCAGATACATGAATGCGCTTGGACCGAATGCCCCACCGTTCTTATCTTCAAAGAAAGCCCAGCCCTTATCATCTTTGTGATCCACTGCAAAAGTGTTTTTCATCTCAAAGGTTTTTGATGATGTCCGGATCACTCTTGCCAGCTTCTTTTTGTCGTAATGCCCCGGATGATTCAACAGGTTGAACTCAAGTGTTTTGATCGGCTTGACCGGATTGATGAACTCAATTTTTACATAAGAGTAATATTTCCCTTTCTGAAGAACCATGGTCAGTTGCAGTTCGCCTGCTTCGGTTTCAAATGCTGCCCCGAGAACTGTTCTTTCCGGTGTGTTGGAAAGAACCCGTATGACTTCCGGATATTTGGATTTTTGAAGTTTGATCTGTTTTCCGTTGACGGTGATATTTCTCAGGAACCCGCCCTGATACCAGTTTCCGGTAGGAAGATAACCAATATCAAATCCCAGGGCATTGACAGCTTGTGCAGAACCGCCTTTCTGACGGTATCTGACAGCAAAACCGTGATCGACACCATTAACGGAAGTCACATAAACTTCCCGGTCAATAATGGCAGGATCTTTCTTTCCCGGTCTGTTCCGTTCCTGAACTCTCAAGGCAAAAGATTCACATGCAAGCCCCAGAAGCAATAGCAGAACTAAACAGCTCTTTCTCTGCAAAAATAAGTGTTTTACTTTCATTTATAAAATCTCCATTCACTTTTTACACTGGATCCGGATCGTTTCTGTGACTTTTGTTGCAGCATCTTTTATTGTGATCTCATAGGTTCCTTCTGCGGCGTTGAGGGCAAACGGAACTTCAAAAACTGCTTTGCCGTTTGCTGTCTCTTTCGTCTGACGGAAGAACCACGGAAATTCTCCGGAAGGTGTCTTGACGGTCAGGTGGAATACATGATGTCCGGCAGCTCCGCTGGATGTCTTGAGAGATACCGCAACTTTTACCGCAGAACCCGGCTTGACACTCTTTGCAGAGTTTAAAGTCAGCCCGGTAACTTTGTAGGGCAAACTTGAAAGCATGACAGCTTTAGCCGGGATCATGTCCAGTGTGCAGACCGCTGTATAACCGTAATATTTTCCGGTTCTCACATTGTAAAGATGGCTCTTTCCGGGCAGGGTGAGTTTGGCTTTGAAAGCAAACTTGTTCAGTGCATCCGGTTTTGCTTTCGCCCAGTTTCCTTTCGGAAGATCAGGAAGAAGTCCGATATAGGTATTCTTTCCATTGTTATAGAAAACAGTCATGGTTCTTCCGACGGGTTTGCCGTCCATTGTTTTCAGCGGAGTGTATTTCGTCCGGAATATCAAATGTTTATCCAGCAGAGTCCGCAAAGAATCGTTCACAAGAGTCCGTTCTTTGGCGTAATCAAACCGGAAGTTCAGATAAAGTGTTTTTCCTTTTCCGGATTGATTGGTGATCAGGACAGGATATTTCCGGTTCAAAGCATCGCTGAGCGTGCCATGAGCTTTTCCGGTCGTTACTCTCACTTTCCCGCATTTCTTGATTGCAGCCCCGGATTTCTGTTCAATATTTGCAAGCCCGTAAGATCTCTGACGGACACCGAACAGATCGTCCAGTTTTCCTTTTGACTGCGGAACGTTCCATTCATCTTCCAGCGCGACTTCATAGTCTGCGACGACTGTACCGCCGTTTTTCACAAATTGACGGATCGCCTGTACCTGTTTTTCAGAAAGAGCCGTGGCTTCCGGAAGAACAAGAACTTTGAATTTGTTCAGCGTTCCATCTTCCAACTCTTCGGGAAGAATGAAACGGTAGCCCACGGCACGGTCTTCAAAGTAACGCGCAAAGGAGAGAAGATTGTCATAGAAATTCATCTTATCTTCTTTGATGAAGTTGGAACGGACAGAGGGATGGGAATAAAGGATCGCCGCTTCATCGGTGAACTTGTCGGAATTGACCAGCAGAGCCGCGATTCCGGAGCGGAGTTCCCACATGATATCACTGTAGAACATTCTCTTTTCAGCGGGTTCAACATCCGGCTGGAAGAAACTCCAGGTGTACCAGTGGTTTGCACCGCGTTCCCCGGCAAACAGCCCTTCCCAGTAGTTGATATGCTGGGACATTTCCGTTCTCTTGTAGCCGCGATAACACATGATCATCCGGTTTTTCCGGTCGAAGGAGAGAGGGATTCTGGCATCTCCATAAGCGGAAAGCATGGTCAGTTTCCGCATATGTTTGAAGTTTGTACCGCCGCCGTAAACATGGGGACTTCCTTCCAGACCTGTGGGCCCGTAATAGCCTTTCGGGAAGATCTTCCGGATGACATCTGCCTGCATATTGACATTGTCAGCAAAGAGTTTGTCCATAAACTCTCTGTGGGTACTCCACGGCGCGGCGTTGCTGCGGGTCAGAACCTCTTCAAAGGTCATGGGCATCACTTTGTCCCAGCTCTTGAATTCTGTTTCCCAGTGCTTGTTCAGTGCATCCAAAGAGGGATAGATCGTCTTCAGATATTCTCTGAACTTCGGCAGACAATATTGGGAGAAACAGATGTCCACCGGCACAGTGTACCAGGTAATACTCATTTCGTCGCCCATGTTGAAGAACCGTTCACTGCCGAAATTCTTCTGCAGATTCAAGGCAGACTTGACAAAATCCTTCTGCTTCGGAGCAATGGCAGGATCATTCAAACAGGGCTGCCGGATCTTCTGCGCCTTCGGTACACTCTGCAGCTTTACAGTGGATTGCGCCCGCAATACACCGGAAAGCCCGGCGTAAGTGTTGGAAGAAACTTCCAGCGGGGAATACTGCAGCGGCAGCAGTTCCTGTGCATTCGGGAAACCGGAATACATCAGCGAGAAGCCATATTTTGCCGACAGATCCATAAACAGCGGGGCGCAGTAGTCGGAAACATTGCTGTGTGCGATCCAGAGCATAGTCGGATAATAGTTCTCCTGTCCGGCTCCCACAACGGCAAAGTTGTTGCGGAAAATCTCCTGAACAACACCGTTTTTCACGATTTTTGCCGTGATCTCATGGGAAAGAACCAGAGCATCAGAAGTGTTGAAGACAAACTCCGCTCCGGTGCTTCTGTGGACGACCCGACCGACAGCATCCGTAATTTCAACCTGAATTTCAGCTCCGGCAGGCAGAGAACCGAGATATCTGACTATTCCCTGTGCCTTGTCTCCGGCATGGATCGGAAGTTTTGCCCACTTTACATCACGAATCATGGTGAGTCCGGGCTTCTTAAGGTTCTTGAACGCAAAATCCAGAACTTTGTCCTGTTTGTTCAGAACACGGAGCTTGAGCCGGTTTGTTCCAACTGGAAGAGCCGGAAGTTTGATCGTGCCGCCGTTCGCCGGAACATCTCCCGAAGCAAGCAATTCCCCGTAACGGTTATAGACTGCATACTGAACCTTGGCAGCCTCCGGTGAACAGGTATATTTAACCGTATTGCTGACAGGAACATATTCCGCAGAGATCATCGGTCTTGCGGGTGCGCCGGATGCGTGCTGAACCAGCTTCGCAAGCACCGCAAACTGATAATCATAGTAATCGTAACGGTGTGCAAGGAAAAGATTTGTGCCGCCTGCCCATTTGATGGAAGAGGGCATCAGAAACGCTTTTTCAAAAGGATATTTGATGACAAAGATCTTTCCTTTGCCATAGTTTCCGCTGCGGATAACTGTCTTCTCAAACAGCGGTGCCGCCGCCAGGTCAAAGGAGGCAAGGATCGACTTCGCTTTCGTACCCTGATCCAACGTTTTCAGGATCCCGGTCAGCTGTGCATCAAGCCCATCGGGGTTGACGTAGATCAGGGAAGCTCCGTTTCTGACATCGTTCAGGATCTTTGTTCTTGTGGACTGTGGTAATTTGTTCCAGCTCAGGTGGGCATCTCCGCTGGGACGGTAACTTCCGCCGATGAGATACAGATCATACTTCTGACCGAGATACTCTTTCAGCGTATCCGTTCCCGTTTCGCCCGGACGCAGAACTTTCTCCCGCCAAGCCATCTGCCATCCACCGGGGAAAATGGTGGGGAAGGTGACTTTCATATCCACGCGTCTGGCAAGTTCAATCGCATCTCTGACACCGAGCGTAGGCATCAGCACAAGCGCATTCATTGTTTTATAAGCAGAGTTCCTGCCCCATGAAAATTCAGTTTTCTGCGACAATGCTTTTTGCCAGTCAAGGGGAATGTTCCAGACATCTGCACCGGCAGTAATTTTCTTTCTTGCAGGGAAATCTGCCATTTCTGCAGGTGTCACCTTGCTGCCGATCTGGACCTTTTCATACAAATCAAACAGCTTTTTGCCTTTTTCATCCAGAATATCGCAGATCACAAATTCTGTTCCGGCTGGAACCGATGAAAATGTAACGGTCTGTTCCGTGATTTTCCCGGGCTGGATCGCACAGGAAAGAACTTTTTCCGCTTTTCCGAGTCTGACTTTTAATTTCAGAATCCGTTTCTCCAAACCGTAAAGCCGGATTTTTGCCGTTACGTTTCCGGGAACAGCTTTTTCCGGAACAACGATTTCTCCGACAGCCTCTGCACCTGCTCCGGAAATCCCTTTCAACCCATTGGGCAGGGCAAGCGCATGCTGCACGGTATAAACCTCTCCTGCCGGTGTGGGAAATGCCTTCAGCTGCCACTCAACTGTATGGAGCCTTGCTTTATCACCGCAGTGCCAGGAATAGGAAATGTCGCTGTAGGAAAGATCATAGATCGACACCAGACCTCTCTCTTTTTCGTCAACAAGACCGATCCATCCGCGGGCAGGGATATTGTTGTATTTCTTATTTTCTTTTTCACTCGGGAAATACTTTTTGATCCCGTTATGAACGGGGATAAAGACTCTGTTTTTTCCGCCTGTGACCCCGTAATAGTTGTGGGAGCCGTAAGTAAGATCAATGTCGCCCATGCTTTCCGGAGTGTTCCGCAGAGCGACTTTGATATCAAGTCTGGCTGATTTCGCCGTCAGAGTATAAGTTTTTGTCAGTTCCACAAAGGAAAACGCATCTGTTCCCCGGACAAATGTCTGCACAACAGCTTCCTGCGGAGTATTCTTCATGATCTGCAGTTTATGCTTGTTATGAGCAAACTTCATATATCCCGGCAGAAGCCGGTCCCTTGCACCGCCGCCAGCCTTGTTTGACTCAAGATTGTTTGCTGTCAGATCCGTGCCGTTTGCACGGTTGACCAGACGGGCGAGACTTCCCCCCACAGGCGTGATCTCGGCTTCCAGATAATCATTTTTCAGAACGATATTATCGCCTTTCTGAATAACGCTGACCGCAGCTGACAAGTTCCATGCGAGACAGAACAACAGGAAAACATAGCAATGTTTCATGACGGGGGTGAACTCCTTATACTCAGACAGGGAATGTTACTTCTTGTCGACCAGTTTTATTTCCAGGTCATCAAGGAAAATTTCAGATTTCGGACTTACAAAAATCGCAACTTTGCAGTTCTTCGCATCTGCCGGAATCTTTGCGATCTGACCATAACAAGTGGTCCAGTCTGCATCGTCAAAGGGCTTTCTGGAGGTGGGAAGAGCCTGTTTTCCGGGAACCGCTGCGACTCCGGCTGAACGGAGAAATTCTCCGTTTGCGTAAAAGACACAGGCAATTACAACACCGCCGGTTCCTTTGACGTTAACAGAAAGTTCCAGTTTCTTGTTCGCTGAGTTTTCCAGATTGATCACTCCGGTTTCGTGGAGCATGTAGATGGAAACTTTTTCGTTCAGGTTCACATACTTTCCGGCAAATTTTCCATTGCGCACATTCAGTTTTTCCCGGGTAACGGAAACTTCATGTCCTTCTTTCAGCTTGATGGGGGAATACCACGCCGGAACAGTCAGCTTTCCCTGATTGTTTACTTTCGCCTTTTCAAAATCTTCTTTGAAGACGACCTTTCCGTTTTCCTGTGCAAGTACAACGGATCCCATTACTGCAGCTGCAGCACACAACAATATCTTGACGTTCATAATCAGCTCCTTCCTTTTTGGTTGGATTATTCAGTCAATAGTATATAGATTTTTTTCTTTTATTTTGTTATTTACCGGATCGGCAAATCAACTTCGGCGGAAGAAGAACCTTTCTTTCGTCGATTTGTTCTGTCAGCATATCCACACCGATTCTGGCGATCTCTTCAACTCTCTGGTCAAAGGTATCAAAACCAAACTCTTCCGAAACATGCGTATTGAAGTTCCCGAGAACCGAAAAATCTTTCATTGGATCATATCCCATTTCCTGCAGAACAGGGAAGACTCCCTTCCCCAGAACCCAGTCACTCCATGAGAAAAAGCCAGTGGAGACCTTCGACTGTTCCATTGCCATGGATAGAACAACATCAATATCTGCGCCCCCATGCGTTCTCCAGAAAAATGAAGTGTCCACTTCCAATCCGGCTTTTTCCGCATATTTCAAAATGTGATTCAAAAGCATAACCTGCTGTGATGACCATGCACCCCTGAAAACAATTTCCGGGATCGCAGGATAAAGAATCCGTTTGATGTTCCGTTCCGCAAAATATTCTACGACCTGCCGCCCCATGTCCTCATAATCCAGCAGCGCATATTTCGCATGGGGGAACTCTTCAAAGTAGTGATAACGCAGCAGAAATACCGTCGTAAAAAGCGTAAACGGCGGCTTATTCATATCTTCATAAGGAAAACAGTCCCCCAGAACAAGATTTCCGTAAGGACAGCTCTTTTTGACCACTTTGTGCATGAATTTGGAAACTTCTTCCTGCTTGTTGATCAGCTTTTCATCCATCAGGATCGGAAAAAGATCATGCTCCTGAAGAAGTTCATTGATTTTTGTGATAAGTGTTGAGTAGGTCTCTCCGCTCAACGGAGCAACCAGAGAAACCGCATTTGTCCGCAGAAGATGATCCCGGCGTTTGACAACAGAACCACGCTTCGGCGCCCGGTCGATCAGATTCTCTTCTGATAATTGACTCAAGCCTGCTGCTACGGTACAGCGGTTTACATTGAACTGCATCGCCAACTCAGAATCTGTCGGCAGTTTCTCTCCGGGAGAATACTTCCCCTGCAGGATCCATCCTCTGACGGTTTCTGCTATTACATCCTGTTTTAATCGCGCTGTTTCCATAATATTTCCAACAATTACCCAACAATTTATTTATATTATAGCATATTGTCGGATAATTGTCAAGAGGTAAAATGAAAAAAAGAGCTTTTTTGTGCAAAAAAAAACGGCATGGTATTTCTACCATGCCGTTAATGATTGGTGTAAAGCTTATTCAGCTTTTGCTTCTTCAGCAGCCGGAGCAGCTTCGACGAGCTGGATCAGACATGCTTCAGCAGCATCACCGATGCGGTGACCGATACGGATGATACGGGTGTATCCGCCGTTACGGGTTGCATAACGCTGAGCCAGATCGGAGAAGAGTTTATCGAGAACCATCTTCTTGGACTGAAGTTTACCGGCTTCGGTGTTGATCTTCATTCTGGCAGCAGCAAGGCGGCGTGCGTGGGGGGTGCCAGCCTTACCGAGGGTGATGAGCTTGTCCACGAGAATGCGGACTTCTTTTGCTCTGGTAACAGTGGTCTTGACCTGTTCATGTTCGAGGATGGAGCAGGCAAGGTTGACGAGCAAAGCTTTTCTGTGACCGCAGTTACGGCCGAGCTTAGCTGTATGTTTCAGGTGACGCATAAGTGTCAAGCCTCCTCTTTCTTAGAGTTTTTAAGTTGTTCGGCATCTGCATTGATCAGGTCTGCGACTTCCTTCTTGAAGGTCATTCCAAGAGAGAGGTTCATCGCGGCGAGCTTTTCTTTGATCTCTTCCAGAGATTTCTTACCGAAGTTACGGAACTTCAGCATTCTGGATTCAGACTTGGTGCAGAGTTCACCGAGCAATTTGATATTCGCATTGTTAAGACAGTTCATAGCACGGACAGAGAGGTCGAGGACCTCAACAGGCTTGATGAACTGCTGATACTGGCGCATGACATCGGGATCAGCGGGAGCTGCGGGACGTGCGACATCGCTTCCGAGGAAGGGATTGAGATGGTCTCTGAGGATCTTTGCAGCCTTTTCGAGAGCATCCTTTGCGGTGACGCGGCCATCTGTTTCAACTTCCAGCACGAGTCTGTCCATATCGGTTTTTGCACCCAGACGGGTTGCTTCAACCTGGTAACGGACATGTGTGACAGGGCTGAAGAGACTGTCGATGGCAATCGTTCCAAGAGGAGTGTCCTTCGGGAATTCCAGCTTATTCTGTTCTGCGGGAGTCCATCCACGACCGTTCTTGACTTCGATTTCAGCGCGGAAATCAGTATCCTTGTCAAGGGTACAAATGACCTGTTCAGGATTGAGAACCGTCAGGATGCCATCCGTGGAAATATCACCGGCTGTAACAACACCGGCTTTATTCTTGCGGATTTCAAAGGTCTTGGGACCTTCAGCGTTCAGGATCAGGGAAACCTTCTTCAGGTTCACAATGATTTCCGTTCCGTCTTCTACAACGTTGGGAATAGTTGTGAACTCGTGGGGGAATCCATCAATTCTTACTGCGGAGATGGCGGAACCTTCCAATGAGGAGAGAAGCACTCTGCGGAGTGCATTTCCAACAGTGTGTCCGAATCCGCTCTGAAACGGCTGCGCAGTGAATTTTACATATCTGTCAGTCGCTGTACTTTCCTCAATTTCCAGTTTTTCAGGAATGGGGAGCGCATTTTCAGCCATAAGTATATCCTCCAAAAATATTAATTAGTCTCAAAAATCTCCCGCAGATCAATGCGGGAGCCATACGAAATGTCTTCAGCAGAAGACCGGGTCAGACACGGCGTCTCTTCGGAGGTCTGCAGCCATTGTGCGGAACAGGAGTGATATCCTTGATCGCAGTGACTTCGATTCCGACGGATGCGATACCCTTGACTGCAGATTCACGACCTGCACCGGGGCCTTTGATCCGGACTTCGACTTCTCTCATGCCGAGGGCTTCCGCCTTCTTTGCAGCATCAGCTGCAACGACCTGAGCAGCATATGCTGTGCTCTTGCGGGATCCTTTGAAACCATTCTTTCCGCCGGTGGACCAGCAGAGAACGTTGCCATGGAGGTCAGTAAATGTTACTTTTGTATTGTTGAATGTAGCAAGGACGTAAGCGATTCCGGAGGGAACCATGCGTCCGCCTTTTTTCCGTTTTTCAGCAGGAGCTGCAGCCTTGGCAGGCTCTGCGGCAGGTGTTGCTTCAACTGCCACTGCTGCTTTTTCTTCAATGTTCTCAGACATTCTGGAAACCTTTCAAAAATTAATTCGTCAGTGGGTGAAGATTATTTCTTCTTCGCCGGGGCTTTTGCAGCGGCGGCGGCCTTGGCATCTGCTTCAGATGCGGCAACACGACGCAGCGTTTTATCACGGATTGCACCGACTGTCAGTTTCTTACCCTTACGGGTACGGGCGTTGGTGCGGGTGCGCTGACCATGGCAGGGAAGACCCTTGCGATGGCGGATTCCGCGGTAGCAGTTGATCGCCTGCAGACGACGGACGTCCTGAGCAAGAACTCGGCGAAGGTCACCTTCAACAATATAGTTGTCCTGAATCAGGTTGGTGATCGCAGAGATCTGTTCATCCGTAAGCTTTGCAGCTCTGGTATTAGGATCAATCTGTGTTTTTTCGAGGATTTCTTTGGCAATGGCAGGACCAATGCCGTAGATGTACTGAATCGCGAACTCAATTCTCTTGTTCGCCGGGATATCGACTCCGATGATTCTGGGCATGACGGTCAACCTTGTTTTTGTTTATGACGGGGATTCTTTGCGCAGACAACACGCACGATACCCTTACGTTTGATGATCTGGCAGGATTCACACCTGCGCTTAATAGAAGCTCTGACTTTCATGACAGACACAACCTTCAATCTTCAATATAATTTTGTGCGTTACGACCCGGCTCCATACCGGATCTTACCTAATTTCTTTCTGCGTAAACAGTGGAATCCGTCAATGCCGCGACGCATTGCGGTGAATACGCTTATCCGATTAATATACATCGGATTTTCTTTTTTTCAAGTTTTTTTTTGAAAAAAATAATTTTTTTCACGCCAACACCGGAAATGCAGCTCCATTTCCGGCAGCGCAGAACTATTGCTTTCTTTTCAGCACTTTATAAAAAAACACTGAAAATGATTACATTCAGCCTTCTTTCTGACTTTCAAGATACTGCTTCTTCTTTTCTTCAAGGAGAAGTCCCACTTTGTCAGTGTCAATCGGGAAGTACTGCTTTTCTTCAAGATAAGCAAGAAAATCAAGCCAGTTCTGGTGGTTCCAGCTTCCCTTTTGTTTCTTCACAAAAGTCATGGGAATGGGAGATCTTCTGAGTTTTTTGAGATTGGACTCGGCTTTGGAGAGTCTTTCTGCCATGATGATAACTCCTGTGTTTTAATATTTGTTTCTGTTCAAAACCATTTCTGATAATGTCTTACATTAGATATCAGAATCATTCTCTTTGTTCCGTGATCTGCCCGATCAATAGAACTCAAAATGGCTGGCAGATCATAAAAAATCCGATTCTTTTCTGACGTTCCTGCCGGATATCTCATTGCCGGATCGTCAGTTATCAATTTTTCCTGAACCGGAAATTTTTTTCTTTCTCAGTGCTGCTTTCTGTTCAACATGCACTCAAAACAAGCAGCGGTCCGGAATTTTTTAATGCCTCTTCCGGTCAGGCATAATAACAGACTGCTCTGTTTACGGAAATGCAGGAGAGCACTGAAAAGTCCTTCTCCTGCATAACTGGAAGCTCCGGTAAAAAGCTGCCGGAGCTCCGAATAAAACCAAAACACCAATTAGCGTTTGGAGAACTGGAAGCGTCTTCTTGCGCCGGGCTGACCGGGTTTCTTACGTTCCTTTTCACGGGAATCGCGGGTGAGCATTCCGTTGTCCTTGAGAACCTGTTTGACATTTTCGTCGAGGACGAGGAGAGCGCGTGCGATACCGTGGCGGAGAGCTCCAGCCTGACCGGCTTTACCACCGCCGAGGATGTTTGCGCGGACGTTCACTTTTCCGGTATATCCGGTTGCAGCGAGAGGCTGGCAGATATAGCCGCGGAGAGCTTCAGTCTGGAAATATTTTTCAAATTCAACGCCGTTGACGACGATCTTGCCTGTGCCTTCAGAGAGACGAACGCTTGCGCTGGCAGATTTGCGGCGACCGGTTGTGCAGATTTCATTGCTCATTCGGAATCTCCTTAGATTTCAGCAATTTCGGGTTTCTGTGCAGCGTGCGGATGTTCTGCGCCTGCATAGACTCTGAGTTTACGGAACTGTGCACGGCCCAGGCGGGTATCGGGCATCATTCCCCAAACAGCATCACGGATCATGCGTTCCGGATTGTTTGCACGGACTTCTTTAGCGGTGATGACTTTGCGGCCGCTGCGGTAGCCGGTGTACTTTTCATATTCCTTCTTCACGCTCTTGGAACCGCTGAGGAGGACTTTTTCCGCATTGATGACGATGGCATAGATACCGGTGTCAACATGAGGGGTATAGGTGGGTTTGTCTTTTCCGCGAAGGGCGTTTGCAATCTTGACTGCGAGACGTCCCAGGGGAATACCTGCTGCGTCGAACACAACATGCTTGCGTTCAATTTCGCCGGCTTTCGCCAAATAGGTCTTCATCTTTAATAATCTCCGATATTTTTTCAGCGGGATCATTTGATCCCTGTTCCGGCATCCGAGCCTCCCCGGATAACCACGTTTTTTTGGAACTCGTACTTCCGCCAGAAAGTTTTGTTCCTTCAAATATCTGTCGTGTGATCGGGTTGTACACTTACAGATTCCGATAATTTAGCATAGTTTTTCAAATTTGCAAGTCATTATTTTAAAATGTTTTGTAAAAAATAGCATTTTTTTCGGCAGAGCCGGAGGGATTGGCGTACTTGCAAAGGATCGGCTGGGGAAACGGACTGAAACGGACGATAACGGACAGGAACAGAAAACTAACGCCTGGGTGCACGAAGAAATGACCTTGCGAAAAACCTTTTCTTTGCCCGTTTTCTCCCAGTATTCCCAGTATTCCCAGAACCCGGGAAGACTGGCGCACAAGCAAAGGACTGGCTGGGGAACTGAGAGTACTAAGAGTACTGGGAGTACTGTTTTTTGTGCCTGGGTGCACGAAGAAATGACCTTGCGAAAAACCTTTTCTTTGCCCGTTTTCTCCCAGTACTCCCAGTATTCTCAGTATTCCCAGAACCCGGGCCGCATCGCTTTTTTCTGTATTTTCTTTATATATTTCATTCTTTCTTCTTTGATTTTACGGATGATGTGATGTATATTACCTGATAACTCTAAACTTTAACATAAAGGTGAACAAAATGTCAAATTGTCCTTTTGAGGATCTGAAGGCCCGCGGATTTGTGTACCAGTCCACGGATGAGGAAGCGTTGAAAAAAACTCTTGCTGCAGGACCCGTCACCTATTATGTAGGCTTTGACCCCACCGGTTCCAGTCTTCATGTTGGACACCTTCTGCCTGTGATGGCAATGCGCCGTCTGCAGAAAGCCGGACACCGTCCCATTGCATTGGTCGGCGGCGCAACCGGTTTGATCGGTGACCCCTCCGGAAAACGGGAAGCAAGACCGATCATCACCAAAGAACAGGTCGCTTACAATGTGGAGTGCATTGCTGAACAGCTGAAACGGTTCCTGCCCGAAGATAATGTGATCATGGAAAACAACTACAACTGGCTTGGCGATATGCTTTATCTCGACTTCCTCCGTGATGTCGGATCCAAGTTCAGTGTCAACAGAATGCTTGCTGCAGAATCTGTGAAAATGAGAATGGAAACCGGGATCTCTTTCCTGGAATTCAGTTATATGCTTCTCCAGTCCTATGACTTTGTGGTTCTGAACAAAAAATACGGCTGTGTGCTTGAAATGGGCGGACAGGATCAGTGGGGAAATATCGTTGCCGGTGTGGAACTTGCCCGCAAGATGAATCAGGCAGAAGTCCACGGCATCACCATGCCGCTGCTCATCAACAGTGCAACCGGTGAAAAGTTCGGCAAGAGCGCAGGCGGAGCTGTCTGGCTCGACAAGAACCGCACCTCTGTTTTCGATTACTACCAGTTCTGGAGAAATACCAACGATGCTGATGTCCAGCGTTTGATGGGTTACTTCACCGGACTTCCCATGGATGAAATCGCAGCGATCTGTGCTGCAAACATCAACCGTGCAAAAGAAGTTCTGGCATACGAAGCGACCGCTCTGGCACATGGTCATGACGAAGCGATCAAGGCATTCCTTTCTGCCGGAACCAAGTTCGGTTTTGCTGACAAGGATTGCACCATTGCCACCACAAGCCGGATCAAAGAAGCCGCTTCCTCCGGACTTTCCGCAGACCTCCCCACCGTGGAACTGGAAATGCCCGCAGAGGGAATCTGGATCGTGAAACTCTTTGCCGATGCAGGTCTCTGCAAATCCAACGGCGACGCAAGACGTCTCATTCAGGGCGGCGGAGCTTCTCTCAACGATGAAAAAGTTGCCGATATGAACAAAATTGTCACCGCTGCTGATCTGAAAGACGGAGCAGTTGTTCTCAAAGCCGGTAAGAAGAATCTGAAACGAGTTGTATTCAAATAACATAAAGGAAAAAACAATGGAAGCATTGAAACGCAATCCGAAATTTCAGGGCAGACGCGGTCCTGTTGTTCTTACGATCATGGACGGAGTCGGAATCGGCAAGTACACCGAAGGTGATGCCGTTCTGGATTCCCCCACACCGTTCCTGCATAAACTCATGGAAACCTGCCCCTGCACACAGTTGAAAGCCCACGGAACAGCCGTCGGTCTTCCCAGCGATGCCGATATGGGCAACAGTGAAGTCGGTCACAACGCCATGGGTGCCGGAAGAGTTTTTGCACAGGGTGCAAAACTCGTTTCCGCTGCGATCAACTCCGGAAAAATGTTCCAGGGTGAAGTCTGGAAGAAAGTCATGGAAACCGGAAAAACCGGAACCGTTCATTTCCTGGGTCTTTTCTCCGACGGCAACGTTCACAGCCATATCGACCACCTGAAAGGTATGCTGGATGAATGTGTCCGCGAAGGAATCAAAACTGTCCGAATCCACATTCTTCTTGACGGTCGTGACGTTCCTGAAACCTCCGCTCTGCTTTACATTGATCCCTTTGAAGAATATCTCGCAGGCATCAACGCCAAGGGAATGGATTACCGTATTGCTTCCGGCGGCGGACGTATGGTCGTGACCATGGACCGTTACGGTGCAAACTGGGGAATGGTTGAAAAAGGCTGGAAGACTCACGTTGCAGGCGAAGGCAGAATGTTTGCCAACGCTCACGATGCAGTGGAAACGCTCCGCGCTGAAACCAAAGCGATCGACCAGGATCTCCCGCCGTTCGTCATCTCCGACGATGGCAAGACCCCTGTCGGAGCGATCAAAGATGGCGATGCAGTCGTCTACTTCAACTTCCGCGGCGACCGCGCTCTGGAAATCAGCGAAGCATTCGATTCCAAGGAGTTCACCCCCTTCAAACGCGAACCCATGCCGTCCGTTTACTATGCCGGTATGATGGAATATGATGGCGACCTTCACATTCCGAATCACTATCTTGTGAACCCGCCGGAAATCACCGAAACCCTTTCTGAATATCTCTGCAACTCCGGCGTGAACCAGTTTGCCATCAGCGAAACTCAGAAATACGGTCATGTGACCTACTTCTTCAACGGAAACCGTTCCGGCAAGTTCAACGAAGCACTGGAAACCTATCAGGAAGTTCCCTCTGATGTGATCCCCTTTGAACAGCGTCCCTGGATGCAGTGCGCTGAAATCACCGATACCGTGATCGCAGCCATCGAAAGCGGAAAATATCAGTTCATCCGCTTGAACTACCCCAACGGCGATATGGTCGGACACACAGGAAACTATCAGGCAGTCCAGATCTCCATGGGCGCATTGGATCTCTGTCTGCAGAGACTTGCCGCAGCAGTGGAAAAGGCTGGCGGTATCATGGTCGCAACTGCTGACCACGGAAATGCCGATGATATGTATGAACACGCAAAAGACGGTTCTGTGAAACTGGATAAGAAGACCGGCGAACCTGCCCGCAAGACCAGTCACTCCCTGAACCCCGTCCCCTGCTTCATCTATGACCCCGAAAACAAGGGTGAATACAAAGCTGAACTGCGCAGCGGTCTCGGAATCAGTTCTGTTGCCGCAACCTGCGCTGAACTGCTGGGATTTGAAGCTCCTGCTGACTACGATCCGTCTGTGATCGAGTGGAAGTGACGGTCCCCCATGAGTGATTCCGTTCTGCTGATTGATTCTTACGCTCAGATCTACCGTTCTTTCCATGCGGTACGCGATTTGACCTCGGCAGACGGAACACCCATCAATGCGGTGTTTGCACTTGCCCGGTTTCTGTTGAAATTGGAAAGCGATTTTCCAACAGAACTGGGCGCATTTGTTTTTGATAAGGGAAAACCGCCGCGCCGCATGGCGATCCTGCCCGATTATAAAGCGAACCGTCCGCCCATGCCTGATGCCCTGCGGGTCCAGATCCCCATTATCCGGGAGATGATCTCCCTTTTCGGATGGAATCTGATCGAATCCGAAGGGTATGAAGCCGATGATTTGCTTGCCTCTATCGCTGAGGGTCTGCAGGATCATAAAATCTCTATTTTCTCCGCTGACAAAGACATTGCACAGGTCATTGATGACCGCGTGACCATGATGGTTCCCGGCTTCACCGGAGGTTTCCGGAAACGGGATACCGCAGAGGTCATGGAACGGTTCGGTGTCAAACCGGAACAGATCATCGCTTACCTTGCGCTGCTTGGCGACAGTGCCGATAACATTCCGGGTGTGGAAGGTGTCGGACCCAAAACTGCCGCACAGCTGTTAACAGAGTTCGGTACAGCGGAAAATATGTTTGCCTCTCTGGATCAGATCCCCAAAGAAAAACTGCGGCAGAAACTTGCAGGTTCCAAAGAGATTTTCTTCAAGAATGTGGAATTGATCCGTCTTGATAAAACCCCGCCCGAAGGGATCGTCTGGGAAGAATCCATGTTCCGGAAGAAAACGCCTGACTGGGCAAAGATAGCGGACCTCTGCAAACGTTATTCTCTCAAAAGCATTTTGAAAGAACTCCCAGTGAAAGAACCCGTCATGGAAGAACCGGATGAGTTTGATCTCTTTGCCAAACCCGCACCTGCTCCTGAACCGGAGAAAAAGCCGGAAGAAGCAGAACCGAAAAACGATTACGAACAGTTGAGTCTTTTCTGATGAATGATCTGATTTTGAAACCCGGCAGAGAACGTTCTCTGCTCCGTCGGCATCCGTGGGTATTTTCCGGAGCGTTCCGCCCGGTAGAAGAGGAAATCGCACCGGGCAGCACTGTCCGTGTTGTTGATGCAAAAGGAAATGTTCTCGGAATGGGAGCATACTCTCCCGCATCCCGTCTTTCGATCCGCATGTGGAGTTTCAAAGAACAGGAGATAGGGAAAGAGTTTTTTGCGGAACAGCTTCGCAAGGCTTATGCTTTGCGGAAAAACGTTTTCGGGACTTTGCCTGATGCGTACCGGCTGGTCTGTGCGGAATCCGACGGCATCCCCGGCTTGACAGTTGATATTTACGGAAAGTATGCTGTTTGCCAGTTCTCCTGTGCCGGAACGGAGTTTCATAAAAAGGTTATTACAGAGCTTCTGCTGGAATATGCGGAAGGCGTTTATGAACGTTCCGATGTCGATTCCCGTGTAAGGGAAGGCTTGGAGCCTGTTACCGGACAACTTGCCGGAGCGGAAGTGCCGGACGAAATCACCTTTACCGAAAACGGCATCCGTTACATAGCCTATCCGAAGACCGGACACAAAACCGGATTTTATCTGGATCAGCGTTTGAACCGGAAAGCAGTTATGGAACACGCTGCAGGAATGAAAGAAGTTTTGAACTGTTTCTGCTATACCGGCGGGTTCGGCTTGGCGGCTGCGAAAGGCGGTGCGGAACATGTCCTGAATGTGGATTGTTCCGGTCCGGCATTGGAGCTGGCAAAGCGGAACGCCCGGGAAAACGGTTTTCCGGAAACTCAATTTGAGGTTTTGGAAGCAGATGTTTTCCAGTTTTTGCACCGCTGTCGTGACTCCAGAAAAACCTTTGATATGATCATTCTTGATCCGCCGAAGTTTGCAGAAACAGAAGCGCAGGCGATGAAAGCAGCACGCGGGTATAAAGATATCAATCTTCTTGCTATGAAATTATTGAACCCCGGAGGAAAATTGTTCACCTTCTCCTGCTCCGGGGCAATGACGGATGATCTGTTCCGGAAAGTTGTTGATTCAGCTGCAGCGGATGCCGGAATTGATTTCCGGATCACGCACTGGCTTTCCCAGGGACCGGACCATCCGGTTTCTTCTGCTTATCCTGAAGGGTATTATCTGAAGGGGCTTGCCGGAGTTGTTCTGTAACAGAGTTTCTTAATAAGACGCTCCACCGGAACCGCTGCCTCCATAGAAGAGAACATAATCATCCGTAATGGAGAAATTAACTCTGATTTTCTGTTCACGCAGGTATCGTCTCAGTGTTACAAAATCTTTCATTGAGTCCGGATTGACCAGAAAACTGCAATAATTGGAATTTTTGTCGATGGAACTGATAAAATTTTTCAGTTCATTTGAGACAGGATTTTTTATGGGAATCCCCTGTATCAGGATCAAATTCAGACGGTTTCCAGTTCTTCTGGTTCTGATATATTGGTTTCCCTCTCCGGTTGTTCCAAGCGGATAGACTTTCCCATTATCTACAACAAACCAGTAAGCCCTGGCAAATGTAGTTGTAATTCTGGCAAAAGAGACTTTTGTCTGGTTCGGTTCTGTTTTTTCCAGTTGTTTGATTTCATCCTTTAATGCTTTTTCTTTTTGTTCCAGCTCTTTGATGCGCTGTTTTGTCTGCTGAGCGGTCTGTTTATTTTTATTTTCCCGGATGTTCGTATCTTTTATTTTACTTTCCAGCTCTTTGTTTTCCTTTTTGATAACATCCGTATCTTCATTGACCTGCCGGATTTTTTTGTTCAAATCTTCGATCTGCTGAATTTTCTGCTGAGAAGCCTGAGACATCCGGGCAACATTTTTTATCTGCCTATCCTGTTTTTTCTCGATAAATGTTGTTTCTGCCTTTATATTTTTAATTTCCTGTTGTAAAATCGGGATCATCTGTTCGTCGATTTCTTCCTCAGGTTCCGGGTTCTGGAATTGTTGGCTGGAAAAGAGCATAAGTGCAATGCTGAATGCAAGGAAAATAATTCCACCGAAAGTGTTGCACATGGTATCAAGAAGCAGTTCCAAACTGTCCGGGAGAGAATCTTTTGCCATTATTGAATCTCCTCCTCTTCAAAAATCGGTTCTATGCCGTATTCTTCCCCACTGAACTTCGTCATAAAATCTATCTGCAGATCCCGGCAGGCATTTGCTGCACTGGGTTTGATAAGGAACACGAAGTGATAGTTTTTCATAGAATACTCTTTGAGTTTATCCAGAAGTGTCTCAATATCTTTTTTGGTAATCGTTTGGTTGAGTTCAAAAACAGTTTTCTTTTCAGCAAGATGTCTGACAGAGATTTTATTGCCGGAGATGACCGAGACGATCGGCTTCAATCTGTCAGAGGTATTGTAAGTGATCTTGATATACTTTGAAGCAGCGATTTTCTGATTCAACTTCTCTTTTTGTTTATTCAGATCCCGGATATTTTTTTTGATTTTCCGGACTTCTTCCTTTGTCTCCTTTTCTACTTCTTTTATCACTTTTTCAGCACTCTTTTCTTCCTTGATCGCAGATTGGTATTTGTCTTCCAGAAGATCCTGTTTCTCGATTTCATCCTGTTTCTTCTGTTTTGCTTTGGCATATTCTTTTCGTAAATCAACGGTGATTTTATTGAGTTCATAAGAAGAATAATGAGCGTATTTTTCCGGAATCGCGACAGAACTGTGCTGTTCCTGCACAGCCATTTTTTTCTGCAATGCCTGCTGTTTTTCTTTCTCCAGTTTTTCGACAGTCTCTTTCCGTTCATTGGAAGTCTGCTTTGTTTCAACCTTTGTGAGCAGCTGAAGACACATGAGCAGCAGGATCAGCAGCATGATCCCGATCAGACTTGTGACAATGTCCTGAAAGGAGAACAGGGAGATCGGAGCTTCATTTTTTTTGAACATTATTCCTGCCAGGGATCGTTGATGTCGATCATTTTTAATTTTTCTACGACATTCTTATGGCAATATCCGGAACAGTCATCCAGAAACGCTTCTTCTTTCTGCATCAGGAATGTGAGCAGCAGTTGTACCAGCATTGCAGCCACAAGAGCGATAAGCGTGGTTTCAAAAGCGACAGAGAGCCCGCTTGTAACTCCGCTGAGAGAGTTTTTCAGTGTCTCAAGATCGCCCCCTTCTGCAAGAACCGTTCCGAAGCCGCCCACAGCAGTGGAAAGACCGAGAACTGTTCCGATAAAACCGGAAATCGGAATCGCCCAGATGATCCCTTTCACCATCGTGTAGGTGCTCTCCGTATATTTTTCATCAGTAGATGCAAGATCGTTCAAAAGAGAAGATACATCGGAGACTCTACCGATATTTTTCAGATTTGTCAATGCTTTCTGAACACGGTTCAGAACTATGAATCCATTTGCTTTGTAGACATTTTTCTCAAGATTATAAAGGATCTCAGCGGAGTTGTCGGAGGAGAGAACGAAGCCTTTGACATCTTCCGGTATCAACTGATAATCCAATGCTTTTTTCTGAACATTGAGCTTTTTCCATTTTATGACAATAAAAGCCAGGCACCACATTGTAAGGAATACTGTAAAATAGGGAATAGAGCTGCGCTGTTCAGGACCGCCATGAAAGAACATGTCGATCATCGGAGAAGCCGCTATCCGTTTGAAGGGAAATAAAATTCCATAGAAAATAACAGTAAAAATAATTCCCCAGAAGAAGGAAACTGCACTGTTGACACCTGTAAACTTTTTCGCAGGCAGACACCATTTTGCTTCGGGGTCCATCCGCTGCCAGTTCAGTTTATAACGATCACTTTTTCTTGCCATATCAGTCCTCTTTTCCGTTTCAATTTAGAAGTTTTCGTAGATGTAATAACCCGCCACTGCCAGACCTCCCAGAAGGAGGATTCCCACAACGACACCAATAATGATAAAAAGATTTTTTTTCTTTTTCTTCGGAGCTTCCGTAACCGGAATTACTTTCAGCGGCGGGATCCCATTTTGCGGAGCTGCAGCCTGGACGGGAGTGACTGGAATTGCTACTGCAGAGCTTCTTGACAGAAAATCTGCCGCAGACATCCATGAAGCACGGTCTTCACTGATTTGGGCATCCTGACTGAATGTTTGATTGTTGAGTCTGACAATGATTTTTTCAGCCTCGGCAGGTCCGTATATTTTCTGTTTGTCATTGACATAGTATTTCATAAATTATTCTTCTCCCTTGATATTGACAGGCATGAATCCGGGACGATGGAATTTAACCTTTTCTTTTTTCGCAAGCTCCTGGATTTCACTGAATGTCTTTTGGATGTCGTGGTTGGTTGTTGAAGTAAAGAGAACCCTGTTGACGATAAAATCTTTATATGCCGGCAGAATATGGATGCCATTTTCGTCGAAGTTCCCGACCAACACCCGCGCTGTTCTGTCCTTTGTCAGACAGAAAATATCGCCTTTTGTCTGAACAAGAGATGAAATATGAGAGAAATTCTTTGGTAACGGTTCTCCTTTCAGGCATACTCCAAGATAGCAGAAACGTTCTGATTTGAATCTGGAAAGTATTTTTTTATCGAAATCCCATTGTTTGATATTGGCTTCAACAATCGTGCTGAAATCAATATTCTTCAGTTTTTCATCCAGCATCCGGTTTTGTATGACATTGTCGTAGATATCCGGATAGTTGGGATCTTTATCCAGTTCCGCTTTGTATTCTTCCAGATTTTCCTTCAATTTTGTGATTGCTGTATCTTTTCCCGGTTCAAGTTTTGCGACAGAATTGAGAATGCTCAAAATAAGGCGCATCTTCCAGTAAGGCAAACAATGTTCCGCATAGAGAATGTCGTAAATTTTTTCTGGTGCTTTTTTCAGGAATTCCTCTGATTTCCAGTGCCTGTTTTCGGCATCGATCTGTTCGCAAATATCAAAATGCTGAGCTCTTGCACCTTTGAGTTTTTCCTCGTTTGTACCAGTTGCCGGGAAGACAATTTCCGCTTCATAATGTTCATTCAAATTAGTGATATTCTGTCCTCTTTTCATCATAACAGATTTTTTGTTTCCGGAAACAAAAAACTGAACATGGCGGTTGTTCAAATCCTTAAATTTATATTTTGATAAATAAAAATCACCTTTTTTGAACAAGACATAAATCGAAGCTTTTCCGAATGGTTTCAAGACGATCTGATAACATTCAGAATTTCTTATAAATCTCATGTAGTTATTAAACTCTGTACGGAATGCAGATACTGCATTGTTGAGATTTTTCTCCATCGTATTGAACCGTATAAGATCCTGAAAGAAACCAACGCGCTTCAAATCATAATCCTCAGGAACTGTTATATTTTTATCTGTAATGATTTCCTTGAGAATTTTCAGATCTTTTTTCAATTCAGGAAGTCCGAGGGCGATTTCATTATCTCCGTTATAGGAATCCAACACTCCTGAAAGCTGTTGAATATTTGTTGCCGCAGTCAAATTTTGCCGTAATTTTTTCTCTCCGGAAATTTTGGATTTGATATTGCTTACTTCCCGGCGGGCTCCGTTAATATCCAGAATCTCATTCTCCTGAGGAGTATATTTTTCTCTCGGGATGCTCTTACATGCCTGTACAGTTTCTTCGTAACGCGCTAAATCCCTGTCAATGTTTTTCAAATTGCCAATTTCCAGACTTTCATAGAAGTTATTTTTAGCAATTCGAGCATCCTCCAAAGCACTTTCCCAACGCTCATTTAAGATGTTATTACGTTCATAGATCTTGTTTTGGACTTTCCGTTCCAAGGTATCCACATCACTTTTTTCAGATTCTTTCGCAATGGATTTCAGGGTTTTGATTTTCTCCTGCATTGCCTTTGTATCCAAATTTTCGATTGCAGTCTTTAGATCCTGTTCGACACTGGCGAAAGTTTTATCAAAATTGTTCTTCCTTTCGTTTTCTTTCTGTTCCCATTCATCAATGAGCTGCCGTTGCTTTTTGATCGCCGGTTTCATTGCCAGTCCGGGATTCTTCCTGACCATTTCCTGGTATGTTTCTTTGGCTTTTTCAAATTTTCCGGCATTGATCAGTTCAGAAAGAGCTTTGACTTTCTGCTTTTCATTATAGATGTTGATTCCGGTATAGCCGGCAAAAGCAAGAACTGCAAGGATGATCAGAGTGATACAGACTGCCCTGACAGCGTTCCCTGCCGTCTTCATTCTGTTTTTGTGTTCAAAATCTTCTCTGTACTGGTCGATTGCATCTTCAAGAAAATCAGGAACTTCCAATTCCATAGATTTCAATTCGACATAATCCTGTTCTATCGATTCAAGAGAAACGTTCCGTTCAAGCTTTCTGATCAACTCATTCTTTTTTTCTTCAAAACGTTTTTGTTTCTGTTTTTCCTGTTTTTTCTGTTCTAAAAACTCTTTTGATTCTTTTACCTGCTGCTCTTCGACTTTTTCCGGCTGATATTCCTTCTCTTTACAGAATCTGTCCCATCCAACAAGATGCTGCTGCAATGCAGGAATATCATGAGAACTGTATGCTGTATTGATCTCGAATAAAAGCTTTTGAGCTTCTTCTTTTGTTTTTTTCAGATTGTAAGCATTCAGAACATTTGTGATTTTATCCAATACAGCAGCCGGAATGGAGACATGCCATTTTTCGTTCACCAGTTCATTCTGAACTTCCTGTAAATCTTCAAACTGATTTTCCAGAATATCTTTCTTCGCCCGATCAATCAGCTCTTGAAGACAAACCGCCTCTACATCCTTTATGGTCGGGATCCATTCATTTTTATCAGTGGTGTTTTCAAGGATCTTGCGCAGTAAATAAAGCTTTTTCTGATGAAGATTTGTTCGGGAAATCGATCTGTACTCTTCCAGAAAATAACGGAATTTATCATAACTTTTGGAAATATCCTTGACCTGCTGTACAAATGTTTCGCTCAGAACAGGCGGTGTCTGCCAGTCATAAAGATCACAAAGATCCAGAAATTCATTTTTCTGCGGGAAATTCAGGATATTGACCAGCTCCTGCAAGTTCGGTTCTTTATTGATTTCTGAGAATGCTTCCATTTTCAGATTCTGCTGGAGCAGACGCTCACATTCATCCAAACGGGATCTGGCACTTTGGCACAATGCGAAATATTCGTCGTATAGCCCGCGGGAGTATGGATTATCAGTCAGATCATTGGATGCCAGAAATGCAATAATCCGGCTGATCGTTTCCTGTTCTTTCAAAAAATTCATTTTATTTATTCTCCTCCAATTTGATTTTTACCTTTTTCAGGTCGAAGAGATCTTGGCTTCCATCTTTTATCTGAATAATAAGCTTCTGTTTTCTGATCCAGCGTATCAATGCCTTTTTCTGTTCTTCTTTTGCCTTTTTCATCCGTTCTTCGTATACCTTCCCGAAATCTTTGTACGGAACCTTTTTAAAACCATCAAACCCTTTCAGTTTCAGGGCTCCCATCGTCAATGGACAGTCTTTCGGATCTTCATTCAGGAATATCTCAAATTTTTTCTCCAATTCTTTATTGCTGTTTATTTTTTCACGAAGCTTTTTTGCAAGTGAATCGTACTTTTCTTTGGCAAAAGTTTTCTTATCCAGTTTCAACAGTTCTTGAATATCACCTTTAAACCATTCAACCATGATGGCTTTTTTCTGATTTCTGTTCAGTTTGGAAAATGCGGCTTTTACACTATTCAAGTTTCTAATCGTTTGAACAGTTTTTTGGATTTCAGACTCCTTCGATATGTCGCAAACTTTTTGCTTCAATTCAAAAGTTCCCTTTACCAGATTCTGCTTCTGGAATTCCGGACTGCCTTTCCAATCGGTTGTGACAGAAACTTTTTCCCCTTTTATTGAAAAAGAGAAAGGTAATTCCGCAGGAACTACTTCTTTCGAGTGTTCCAAATCAAAGGTCAGATAATATCTCTTTCCCTTGGGATAATAAGAGAAAGATATAGAATGATTTTCTTTGGGATTTTCACTTACCCGTTTCAGATAGAGGATCCTATCCTTGTATATTATTATCTGTCATCGCAGCTGCTCCCTTTGGCGAGAATGGGATTGCTACTCGTCGGAGCCAAAGGAGAAGAGCAGCTGCTTGACAAATGAAAAAGTTATGCTACGGTAACTTGTGT
>SUVT01000102.1 GCA_015061845.1 Lentisphaerota bacterium | reverse complement strand
GGGGAATGCGCAGATCCAGCAGGGCCCGAGACCGCAATCTGCTGCGGAAAGCGTGATATGCTCCATAACAATAGCACAATCCACATCTGCAATAGGGTCTCCTTCCAGACGTTTCCAGCATCCTTCATAGTTTCCTGCGACAACTGCGATTGCAGGCGCAGAAGCGAGCCAGGAGGCTTTGTAGATCCCGCAAATCTTTTCTTTCAGAGCTTTATCTGTTACGAAAAAAACTTTGAACGGCTGGAGATTACAGGCTGTCGGAGCCAGTTCAACTGCAGTCCTGATTTTTGCTATTGCGTCTGCCGGAACAGCATCCGGTTTGTAGGAACGGATGCTTCTTCTCTTTTGTAATACTTCTTGAAATTCCATTTGTTTCACCTCATTTTCCGATTATTTCCTGTAAAGAAAATCTAAAAACAAACGGCATCCATCGGAAAGACTTGCCGTTTCCAGAAATTCTTCTCTTGTATGTGCCTTCCCGCCCCGGCAGACTCCGAAGCAGATCGCCGGAATTCCCATGGAAAGCGGAACGTTGCAGTCAGTGGAACTTGATACTTCAAATCCGGCATCACCAAGCGTTTCCTGCATGGAAGCATGGATCCGCTGTTTCAGAAGATCATATTTCGCTTCATCGATCTCTCCGGAACAGGGACGATCCCCGATTTTTTCGACGGTTACATCAATTCCGCCTGCACGGAACGTTTCGATCACCTGATTGAAAAAGTTTTCCATTTTCGCCAGACAGATCCGGTTGTCAGAACGGTATTCGTACATCATTTCCGCTTCCTGGGCAATGGTGTTGACCGATGTCCCGCCGGAAATCAAACCAACATTGTAAGTGGTCTTGCTCTTCCCTTCTACAGGAACTTTGATTGAATAAAGAACGTTGATCATGTTGGAAAGTACATGAATCGCATTCCTGTTCCCGAAACTGCTGAAAGAGTGCCCGCCCTCTGTCCTGACTGTCACTTTGTACCGGTGGGAACCGACCGCCAGCGTTACGATCCTGTTCATGCTGCTGGAATCCAGAGAGACAAATTCTTTGACATACGCTCCATATTTCTCCATGATTTTGCGGCTGCCTTTCAGATTGCCCAGACCTTCTTCGCAGGAGTTTGCCACAAACAGATAAGATCCGGCATCAGCAGGAAGATTCTCTTTGAAGAACCGTGCGCCCACCATCATAACAGCAAGGTTCGCCGTGTCATCGGTCACTCCGGGAGAGTACATGAAACCATCTTTTTCAGAGAAAGGAAGCTGCTCCATGTCAGGAAAAACAGTGTCGGTGTGCGCCATAATGACCGTGATCGGCTCTCCGTCTTTCATATTGACAGGTACAACCACATTGAGAGCTTCATCGATTTCAACCCCGGAAAAACCGTTGTTCAGAAACCATTGTTTGCAGAATTCCGCCCGCCGTTCCTCATGGTGTGACGGCGCAGGAATTGCACAGATATCTCTGATGATCTGTTCCGTTTCTCCTTGAACTGCGCTTGCGTATGCTGCAATTTTTTCTTTCATGATCAGCCTCACAATTTCACAACGCCGAGACCGTTTTCGACGACGATATCCATGCCGAACGGCTTGCACATTTCAGCAAATCGTTCGATGATATTCACTTGCGTATTCTTTTTGGGCCAGCCGCCGCGGGAACGGGGCAGGGCGAACATCTCTTCAATGGGCAGAAATGTCATTTTTGTCAGTTCCCCGTGTTCCACTTCCCAGTAAGGAATGACTGATTCATACATGATGGGATCATAACTCAAGCCGCGTTTCCCGAAATTGGAACGGGTATTGAAAAGAACATCCAGCCGGTCATTTCCATTCAGTTTCTGTTTGGCAAACATTCCATCCGGCGCCCGGAGAATGGTTTCCAGCTGAATGATAAAGTCACCCAGACAGTAGAAAATGGGTTTCCCTTTATAAATTTCCATGGGGCGGAGCAGGTGAGGACCGGTTCCGATGACTGCATCTGCACCGGAATCAATACACTTGCGGGAGAACTCAAGAGAGACCGGATCGACAGTTTCTTTGGATTTGCCGCAAATTTCATGCGTGTGCATGGCCACCACAACATAGTCCGCCATGAAACGGGCTTCAGCAATGGCATCTTCGATCCGCTTCATATCATCAGGGTGAACCGTTGAGATGATTTCAGCTTTGTCTGCTGCTTCAAACATATATTTCCCGAAGGGCTGCTCGGAATCTTTCAGCTGGGGCAGATAACCTTCTGCACGGATGATCTCATCGTGAGCATTGATTTCCAGCGCAGCGGCGATCCGCTTCAGGTGTTCCATCTCTTCTTTGGGAAGATGATATTTCTTATTGACACGGATCCCGTTCACGCCGGGTCTGCCGGGAAGGTTGGCTGTCTGAGTTCCAGCCATATTTTCCGGATTGAAACTCATGGTACATGCGATCAGTGCATAACGTCCGCTGAGGGTGTCGATATAGACCGGTTTGCTTGCATCTGCAAGATTCCGTCCGGTTCCGGTGAAGGGATAATCTGCTTTTTCCAGATACTGCAAAGTTTTTTCCAAACCATCGTAAGAGTAATCCAGAGCATGATTGTTTGCGGTGCTGAGGATGTTCATGCCGAACTTTTTGAGGTCATCGAGAACACCCGGAGGGGAACAGAGCCAGCTGCCGCCGCTCTGGGCACCGCCGCAGGATTCAAAATTATGAACTGTCGTTTCAAGGTTTCCGAAGCGGAAATCTGCCTGCATAATAAAATCTTTAACTTCACGGAAACCATCATACTCCCCATCAAGAGGAAGTCGTCGCGTGATCATGGAATCTCCCGTTGCAGAACAGCGGAAAACTGGATCAGAAAAGTGTTTCATTGTTACATCTCCAATTGCTGATATTTTCGGAGGGAATATAGCATAAACCTGAAAGGTTTTCAAGTATGAAAGTCTATTTTTCTGAGTCAGCAACCTTCTTTTCCGGTTTGCAGAGTAATGATATTAATTTTTTGTTACGGGTCTTTTGAAAATGCCTCTCATAAAAATCAAAAAAAAAGATAAAAACTTGACAAATCTGAATAAAGAATATATATTAAAAGTATCAAGTCACTACAGACCGGTAAACATGCCGGGCATAGGTAAAAACATCTGAAATAATAAAGATGAGAGGTTATTTTGCATCCGGCAAAAGCTATAACGGTTGCTGTTGAAATTGAATCAAGAATCCGTCGGGGATTCTATACGACCCGTCTGCCGACAACAGATGTCCTTCAAAATGAATTTCAGGCAGCACGTCAAACAATCACCCGTGCATTGCAAATTCTTTCCAAACAAGGAATTATTACCACGTCGGCTCCCCGCAATGGGGTTCGTATTTCCCGGGAAAACCTTTCTTCCGGAACGATAGCTGTGGTAGTTGGAGGCAATGTTCATAAAGAAGATCTCTGTTTGATAAAAGAGATCATGCTGGATGGATTTGAAGCGAAGATGTATTATTCGTCAGACAAAGAAAAATTTTTGCTGGAAAGAGCCTCCCGGTTTCGCGGAATTCTTTTTATTAACTCATCCCTGACGAAAGAAACAGCAAGAGGATTGCTTGCCCGGAGGATCCCATTTGTCTCCTGCAACCGGATAACATTTTCCAACGATATCTCTTTTATTGATTATGATCAGGAGCAACTGATCCGATTTATGATAGGCCATTTGGTCAAACAGAACTGCCAGAGGATTGCATTTTTTTATTCTAGCGGTCTGGAAGGTTATAATGAAGAGTCTATGAGACTGGTCAGGAAGGTCAAACGGGAATTTGGTCTGCCGATTCTGGCATATGATCATTTTACTGTTTCAAAAGATTTCAGCATATCAGAAAATTTTATAAATTTCATGAAATTATCCCTGAAAAAAGAGGATCTTCCAGAAATTCTGATAGCCAAGCAGAATTTTATGAAAGAACTGGAATCGTTCTCTGAGAAATATCATATTACCTATCCCGACTCATTCCGTTTTATATTCCACCGGTTGAAGAGCGAACGGATCCCGAAACAGCCTTGGGTCAATACATTTGTTTTCTCATATCCAACCTGGCGGCTTTGGATCCAGGGATACAAACTGCTCCGGGAAAACATACTGGTCCCGGAAAGTTATCCCCGGCATAAATATGTCCCCCAGAAAATTGTAATAAAACTCTAATATTTTTTTTATTGATTTTTTTATCCTGCTTTACTTTAAGTTTTATCTGTTTTTTACTTGTATAGATGTTGGAAATTTAACTTTTTTTAGGTGGATGTTTTTATCCTGTTTTACTTCTGTATTCCTGTTTTTTCTTATTGAAAAAGATTTAAGAGAAACTATATTATTTTGCAGAGTACCACGAATATTTTTATCCAAAAAAAATAAAACAGGAGTTTGTTATGACAATTTATTTCAGAACAGTTGATTCCTCCAGAGGATCTGTCAGAGCGGTATTTACATTGATTGAACTTCTGGTTGTAATTGCAATCATTGCAATTCTTGCAGGTATGCTGCTGCCGGCATTGAACAAAGCAAGAGAATCAGCACGAGACACTTCCTGCAAAAACAATTTGAAGCAGCTCGGAGTCTGTATTCAGCAATATACAGCTGATAATCAGGAATATATACATTCAAGAGACAGCCGGAACGGATATTGCTGGCATTATCACCTTCTTAAGTACCAGCTGAATCAGAACTATGCACATTACAGCAAGTGTCACCGGAGTGATGCAACACCATTCAATCTGTACAGATGTCCTTCTGATAAGGATTTTGAGAGTCATCAGGGAACTTGCGGTTTCTGTTCCAGTTATGCATTGAACTGTCAGATTGCCCAAACCTATAAAGGTCCCGGAGAAGGTTCAACTGATGTACCGATGAAAAAATTCAGTTCTTACAAGAATCCATCCGGGCTTTGGCTGATCCTTGATGGTTTTCACAGCTGTTTTGCCTGGAGTAGCGGTTCTATGGCATTCTTCCATGGCGATCGGCTGAATATCAGTTTTCTCGATGGCCACGTTGCTTCTGTTCCTCAAATGGAATATCAAATGATCAAAGATTCAGATAAGCGTTATCTGTATCCCCCATGGTATGACAAAACAAAATAAAATAGAAAACATATTTCAGGAGATGCATCAATGAAAAATATTTTTTTTCTCGGTATTTTGTTCTTTTTCGGTACAGTATTCTCAGACACTGTAATCGTTCTTCCGGAAAAGCCGACTCCTTTGGAAGAAATGGCTGCAAAAGAACTTGTTTCGCATTTTAAGCTTGCAACAGGAAAGAAATATTCTGTTGCAAAAGGTGATTCTTCCCATAAGAAAAAAATCTATATCGGGACCCATCCGAAAATCACGGAATACCTGAAGAAAATTCCGTCTTTCAGAAAAGATGAATGGCTTGTTCAGGCTTTCGGAGAAAATACTCTTATCATCACCGGAGAAAAAAATCGGGGTGTAATCTATGGAGTTTATGAGTTCCTGGAAAACGAACTCGGTGTTCTGTGGCTTGATGAATGGAGCACTCATGTCCCACGGCGGAAAGATATTGCATGGAAAAGTAATTTGAAATTATCCGGTCAGCCGTCTTTTCGCTATCGTGGAATATACAGTTATTTCGGTGCTGAGACCGGTTTGCGGCATCGTTTCCAAGTGAGAAACAGGCTGAACCACTTTCATGATGAATATATCTCTTTCGGTCCCGCAAGAGAACGCGGTGTAACTCCTGTGGTAGGTTCTCCCAGACCTTGTCACACCTTTTTCAACTATACATCCGATTGGGGGGAAACGCAGGAAGCTTTGTTCTCATGGTCGGAAAAAGAAAAGAGATATCTCAAGGCTACATCAGCCTATGGACCGGGACAGGTCTGTATGAGCAATCCGGAAACGAGCCGTCTGTTTACAGAAAAATTGCGGAACTATATCGCATCTGATATAAAAAAATTCGGCAAAGAATCTGCCCCTGAAATTTATGTGATTGCACCCAATGATAATATATCCTATTGTGAATGTAAACGCTGCAAAGCATTAATCCGGAAGTATGGTTCAAATGCGGGGCTTTTGATTCGCTTTGTAAATACATTGGCTGAAAATATCAGGAGCGATTATCCGAAGGTCAAATTAATGACAACTGCGTATGTCAACACTAAGGACATTCCAAAAGGAATCCTGCCGGATAAAAACGTTCTGGTACAGATAGCTTTCCTTGGCAGTGAATTCAGTGGTGAGCGGCGTGATACACACCATTCCTGGGATCATCCGAATAACAGGGAATCTGCCGATCTGCTCCGCCGTTGGAGTCAGATAGCTTCTATTGCCGTTTGGGATTATTGGGTTTTATATCAGAACAGGGAGTTATACCCTTCGACGAATACAGTCAATCTTGCAAAATCTCTGGAATTTTACAAGAAAAGCAATATCTCTTTTGTGTTTGCAGAATGCGGTCAGGCACACGTCTCCTCTTTGCACGCATTACGATACTATATCGGTATGAGAAAAATGTATAAAGCCGATCTTGATACAAGAGCTGAAATCATCCGCTTTATGAATGCATATTACGGGAAGGCTGCCCCGATGCTTCTGGAGTATCACGATATGCTGCAAAAACGGAATGATTCATTGAAATCATCATTGGGAGATCTTCCGCTCAGCCGGAGAACCGATCTGGACAAGGAGTTCTTTGAGCGGACAGAACAGTTGCTTTCAGCGGCTGAAAATGCAGCAGAAGGAAATCCTGTGATCCTTGAACGTATCCGACGGGAATGGATCCCGGTGTATCGTGCCATGTTTGAAAAAACGGATTTGAAGCTTTCTTCAGAAAAACGGAAATACATGACCCGCAGACTTCTTGAGTTCGGAACGGCTGCAATAAAGAAGTATTTGCCGCAGCAGAAACAGGCGGCAGAACTGAAGAAGCTGGCTCTCTATACACAGGGCGTATCAACAGAAGTTTCTCCCTTGAAAGGGTTTGAAAATAAGGATGTTATTGCAGACTATACCTGGCAGACTCTGAGAAGATTTTACGGATGTTCTGTCTTTGATGACCCGGATGCTACTTGTGGAAAAGCTGTCGGAATGATCGGGAAGGAAGGTCGTAATGATGCGCGTGCCCGCAAAGCTTATCAGGAAAATCGCGGTATTGCATGCGGGGTTTATGATTATCATAACCGCAGGAGTCTGGGACAGAGCAACATCCCGGCAAAGGCTGTTCCTCAGGATGAGAAATATCATTGGTACTTTGCCGGAAGATTCCGTTTGACAGAAAAATGTTTTCTCTGGATGCATTGGTCCTGGCTCTGTCAGCTTGATCTTGGAGAACTTTACGATCCGACAGGATTGAATAATGAGGTTGATATCTATATTTCTATCAAAGTCAGCGGAAAAAATTATTCCAAAGGTTCTTCCAAACCGAATGCTTATGCAATCGACCGTGTCGTCATTTGCCGCAGTTCCAATGGGAAAGATCCAACGATGAAAACTCTTCCTTCCGGTTATGAAGGACGCATTTGTGCTTTTGAAGTATCCGGTCTGGCTCTTGGAAGATACCGGAACATTCTGCTCTCAGCAGATCCGGATTCTGTAACAGGAACCGCATTGTGTCTTTCAAAACAAAGTACCCATGCCGGTCGAAAGCTGATGATCGGTATCTATGATGAGCAGAAGAAAAAAGTTGTAGCAAGGATCATTCAGGCATCTGTGCCAGCTGATGAGAAATATCATACATATTCTCTGGGCGTGATCCAATTGCCTGAATCCGGATATATCTTTGCCCATGCCTCCTGTCTTCTCAGGGTCGATCTTTCCAGAATTTGGAATAGAATTGATGCCGGGAAAAAGTATGAAGTGATAGTATCTGTAAAAGCAGAAGGTCCTTCTTATGTGAATGGTTCAGGAAAAAATGATTCTGTTTCCATTGATCGGGTTCTGCTGCTGGTACCGGAAGTAAAAAAGTAAAAAACAGATATAGTTTGGAGAATTTACATGAAAAGTGCTATTATTGTTGGAGCAGGACATCGTTCCATGTGTTATGCCACTTACGCACAGATTCATCCCGATCGATTTCAGATTGTTGGTGTGGCGGACCCGGACCCTATACGGCGCAAAATTGCTGCAGAGAGGTTTGGTATTAAAGAAAATATGATTTTTAATGACGCTTTTGAGCTGAGTCAACAGGAAAAACTTGCAGATTCCATCATCAATGGGACCATGGATGAAGATCATGTCCCGACAACAATTCCGTTACTGAAAAAAGGATATGATGTTCTGCTTGAAAAGCCTTTTGCTGTATCAGTTCAGGAGGTTGAAAAACTGAAACAGGCTGTGCTCGAAACACAGCGGAATGTCATGATATGTCATGTGCTGCGTTACTCTGATTTTTATGTTGAAATCAAGAAAAGAGTCCTTGCCGGGGATATCGGGGATATTGTCAGTATTCAAACAGCGGAACATGTAAGTTATCATCATATTGCGAACTGTTATGTCCGTGGAAAATGGCGGAAAGAGGCTGTCTCAAAATCTTCCATGCTTATGGCTAAATGCTGTCATGATCTTGATTTGATCTGCTGGTTTATGAGCGGAATTGATCCGATCAGAATTTCCAGTCTGGGCGGAAGATTCTTTTTCTGCCGGGAAAATGCACCGGAAAACTCCGGAAATTTTTGCCTGATTGACTGCCCAGTGGAAAAGGATTGCCTTTATTCCAATCGGAAAATAAACCTGGAACATCCGAAACGCTGGTCTGCTTACGTTTGGACCTCTCTTGAAAAAATAAAAAATCCGACTCTTGAGGATTATGAAAATGAGTTGAAACGTAAAGATAATCCCTATGCCCGTTGTATTTGGAAAATGGATAACGACCTTGTTGACCGTCAAGCCGTTATGATTGAGTTCGCCAATGGTGCAGTAGCAACTCATAATATGATCGGAGGAACCAGCCGTCCCTGCCGGAAAATCCACATTGTCGGTACAAAAGGTGAAATTGAAGGAACAATGGATGATAGCTGTTTCACCGTCAGAATTATCGACCCAAAACCAGACCGGGAATTTTCAGAAGAAGTCGTTGATCTGACTCATTATGAGGACAATACAGGTGCTTTTGGCGGGCATGGCGGCGGTGATCAGAAAGTCATAGAGGATTTTGTAGACCTTCTGGAAGGAAAACCGCTTTCCATTTCATGCAGTAATTTGAAAGATTCAATCAATGGACATTTGATCGGATTTTTAGCAGATCGCGCTCGTTTGGAACATCGTGTAATAGAGTTTTCTGAATCCGGAAAATTTAACTAATCTCAAAAATCTGAAATTGTTTCTTGAACATTTTATTGAGAGTTGAAAATAGAACTTTTTCAGCTTCTCAATAATTTTTTCAGGTAAATTACTGTTTTATTCGGAGCTTACAAGAGAGCTTTCCGGGCGGAAATTTTACTTTTTTACCGCAGGAAATACGATTTTGCCATCCTTGATCTCTACCGGTCTCTGCAGATCTACTGCATAATGTCTGGTCGTATGTCCAAGGGGAAAACCTTTGTAAACGGGAATTTTCATTTTCAGAGCGAACTCATCAATGATTTTTTCCACCTCATCAGCGGGATTGCAGCGGACAAATTGACAGAATACGATCCCGGCGGCTTTATCAAAGAACTTCTTCGCCAGCAGTTTTTCAAGCTGCGCTTTGACATCTGCCGCACGGATCCCGACTCCCTCAATGAAAATGATCCGTCCTGCAGTGTCCGGACAATACTCTTTATCCACAACGATTGCAAATCTGGAAAGCAGTCCTGCAATGGGAAGTCCTTTGCAATCTCCCGGAACCAGAGTTTTCAGCGGGATCGGTCCGATCTGTTCTCCATGGTGCATGGCCCGCATCACAGCAATACTGTCATCAGTCAACCCCGGCAGCGTTCCGACAGATGGACCCGCAACAGGATGTCCCAGTTTTTTGCCCAGCAAAGCACAATTTATGAAGGTGATATCGCTAAACCCCTGAAAGTAAAGACCGGGACGGCTCTTCAATTTTTTCCAGTCGATATGATCCAGGAGTTCTTCACTGCCGAGACCGCCGCGAAGGCATAATATCATATCAACTTCCGGATCGTTCCATGCAGCATAAAAATCCGAGAGACGTCCGGCAAGAGGAGCCCGTGCAACGTTTTTCTGTCTGACAAACACATGCGGCATGATCTTCAGCTTGTAACCGGCATCTTTAAGGAGCTTGATTCCCTGCTGATAAACATCTCTTGCCGGATAAGATCCCGGTGCAATGAGTGCAATCGTTTTTACTCCTTCGGGAAAAATATTTACAAATCTCTTGTTGTCACTGTTTTTCGATTTTATGGCTTCTGAATCCTGTGCAAAAAACGTTCCGGAAAACAGTAACAAGGTGCTGAGTAAAAGTAACTTTTTCATAAAAACTCCTTTGTTTCTCAAAGGAATATATTACATCGGAAATACAAAATCAAGAAAAAAACTGATTTTTTTTGAAAAAAAACAATAAGAATACTTGACTTTTTATTAATATGTATTATATTGTTCAACATGATAATAAAATATCAAGACAAGCACTGCTTGATAAAAAGCTGTAACTCTGTTCGATTTTATGATTTATTATCAGATAATGTAAGTTCTTTCATGGGCAGTTTTTTCTGTTTCATGATAAAAGAATATAACATTATTCAAAGAAAATTGACTCTCTCCCTTCACCCGGGGCAGGCTGTAAAAGGTTTGCTCCGGGCTTTTTTTATGGAAATTTCAGAAAATAAAAGATTTGGCTACTTGACAAAATTGAAAATCTTTTCTATATTATTCACAGAGATATATTTTTGACTGAAATGTATTACATAAAAATTGAAATCAGAAAGGAGACGAGAGGTTTTAATTTTGTAATTACATTCGGAGTCAAAATCCAGCAGAAGGCAAAGAGCCTCATTATAAATTTTGAAACAAAAAAACAGGGGAGGTTAAGATGAGCTTCGATTCATTTCTCAACAAGGTTAAAACCGCTGACTACAAACAAGTTGCAGAGTATGTTAAAGAAACCATTACAACCAAGTACTTTTATTTTGATGGGCGAATTGGTTTGGAAGGCTACTGGACGTATATGCTTCCGGTCCTTATTCTTTCAATTATTCCGGTCGTTGGGTGGATTTGGGGGCTTGCAACATTGCTTCCCTCTTTGGGAATGTCAGCACGCCGTTTGCATGATACCGGAAAAACAGGATGGTTGTTATTGATTGGAATCATTCCTGTTGTCGGTGGACTTGCAATTATTTATCTGTGTTGCCAGCCCGGACAGCCGGAGGCAAATCAGTATGGAGAAATAAATGAAAAATAAAGTTTGTAAAATTTTCGGCCTTGCCGCATCTATGGCAGTTTTGACCGGCTGTACATGTATTCATACACATGTACCCGGAAGAGAGTTGGGACATGGTCCTCATCCGGATGCAGTGGATACGTTTTTCTGTATTTTGGATGATCTTTTGTTTCCGACACCACCGCAAGTCGTTGTTGCACCGGCTCCAGTTGTGGTTACACCTGCACCTGTTGTCGTTGCTCCACCGCCACCCCCGCCGCGCCCAGTGGTGGTTGTGAAGCCTCCACCGCCCCCGCCGCGCCCTGTGGTTGTGAAACCTGCGCCGAAACCCCGTCCGGTAGTTGTGAAGCCTGCGCCGAAACCCCGTCCGGTAGTTGTGAAGCCTGCGCCGAAACCCCGTCCTGTGGTTGTGAAACCTGCGCCGAAACCGCGTCCGGTAGTTGTGAAACCTGCGCCGAAACCCCGTCCGGTAGTGAAGCCCTCGCCAAAGCCTGCGCCGAACAGTGTCTATCGTCCGCAGTCGACCACGGTGAAACGACCTTCGGATTACAAGAAGCCTGCACCGAACAGTGTCTATCGTCCGCAGTCGACCACGGTGAAACGACCTGCGACATCACCCGGA
>SUVT01000101.1 GCA_015061845.1 Lentisphaerota bacterium | reverse complement strand
GTACATGAAATATGTCCTTGATTATCTCCCGGCAGAATATGCACAGAATCCGAAACTGGAAGCCGTTGCAAAGCTCATGCACTCCCGTGTGAAAACTTTTGCAGACGTGGCAGGATGGAAATATTTCTTTGTCGGAACCGATGAACTGGAATATGATCCCAAGGGTGTTCAGAAATTCCTTTCCGGCGACACGTTCCGCCAGCCGCTGGAACAGCTGTCCGCAAAAATCGCAGCATCTGACGGCAGTGCCGCTGCCGTGGAAGAAGCAATCCATGCTGTGGAAGAAACCAATGGAATCAAGCAGGGACACCTGAACCAGCCGCTGCGTGTTGCAGTGACCGGAACAACTGTCGGAGCAGGAATGTCTGAAACAGTGGAAGTTCTCGGCAAGGACGAAACCTGCGCCAGAATCGCCCGTGCGCTTTCTCTCTGAGGAAAGGAGTTGCTCTTATGGCAAAGGATAAAAAAGATTTGACACTCCGTATTATCGGGGATCCTGTTCTGCATCAAATCGCAAAGCCTGTGGAAAAGATCGACGATTCACTGGTTGATCTGGCTCAGGAGATGCTTAACATGATGTACAAATCCAACGGAATCGGCTTGGCGGCTCCCCAGGCGGGTGTTTCTCTCCGGATGTTTGTTCTTGACGTTGAACCGCCCGAAGATGAAGAAGGTCATCCGCTGCCTGTCAATTCCCCCGGCGAGATCCAGCTTCTGCCCCAGATGCCTCTTGCATTCATCAACCCGGAAGTTACCCCCATCGGAACAGAAGAGTCCGACTACGATGAAGGCTGTCTGAGTGTGCCGAAGCTCTATGCAACTGTACGCCGTCCGGCAAAAGTTATGTTGAAAGCAACACTTCTGGATGGACGGGAGATCTGCATTGAGTGCGGAGGACTTCTTGCCCGCGCGATCCAGCATGAAAATGACCATCTTGACGGAATCGTCTATGTCCAGAAACTGGAAGATAAACCATTGGAAAGCATCAAGAAGGGACTGGACAAGATCCTGAAGAAAAACGGCAAGAGCAATTATAAATTGAAAAGGCTGAACAAAGCATGATGTTTTTACGGTCAGTTAAGTCTGTTTTCAGTGGAGTAGCCGGCTTTCCGGAGTTTGCAAAACGGAATGCCTTCCGTGCGCTTTTCCATCTCTTTCTGTTCTGTTTTCTGTTCTCCCTGATCTGCAGCGGAATTCAAACATACTTTATCAGTCAGAAAATCGATATTTGTACTGCCGGACTGGAAAAACGGTTTGGCGGGATCGAAATATCTTCAGAAGGGATCCGTCCGGAAAAGAACAGAGATGTTTCCTGGAATTTCCTTTTCCCGGGAAATGTCCGTCTGGACTATTTTGCACCCGGAGACGATCTGACCGGCAAAAAAATGAATGAATGGGAACAGTTTTCCGGAATTATCTGGGGACAGCGCGGATTCTTCATCTGGTTCCGTCCGGATGCTTCAAAATCATACTACATGATGCCCTTTCTGAATACGGATAATGCTGCAAAGCTGATGCCTGTCCAGAAATCATATATGGCACCTGTCGGTCAGAAAGAAATCGAAGCGGAACTGAAACGTTATCAGGAAAAGCCGGATGTAAAGGGAATTCCCACTTCCCGGCACTCATTTTCTGAAATCGGAAAAACGATCAAAATCGGTTGTTATGCAGTTTTTGCGGTTTTTGCCACCCTCGGCAACTTTGCATTGACCCTGATCCTGATTCTGATGTTTGCCGCTCTGCAGGCATTATGGAAAGCTCCCGGACTGGATTCTTTGAAGTTCGGAAAAACAGTTTCCCTGCTCTGTTATACGGCATTTCCGGCGTTGGCGATCAAGATGTTACTGGACAGCTTCTCCTTCCCGGGCGTCGCAGAAGTCCTGTTTTATATCGTATTTTTCATCTACCAGATGGTTGCGTTTAACGAAGTCCGCCGTTCCATTACCGGCGAACAGAACTCAAACGGACCGGAACATTGATTTATAAAAGGAGGCACAGAACATGAATAACCCCGGTGATGCATTCCGCGTACAGAACTATTATCAGACCTTTTCACAATATTGTTTGCCTGCCCGTTTTGTGACATTGCAGCCCGATGAGATCGCTGCACTGGCAGCGGGAGAAACAGAAGGTCCCGTCGTCAAAGGTGTGATCCGCAGGATCAGTGAAGCTATGAGCAATTTCTTCGGAAAACGCTTTATCTCTGTTGACTTCTGCGCCCCCACAGATTGTCCCCGTTATCTCTCTTCCAAACATGGATCTGTCGCTTCTGCAGAAAGCGGATGGTATTCACTGGTGACGAGCCCGAAGATCCGCGAAATGGCAGCAGCAGGTCTGGTGGAGTGTATTTGTGTCCGTGCGTTCCGTACATTCGATGTGCCGAGAGAGTTCCGTCTGTTTGTCAAGGATGGTAAACTTGCCGCAATGAGCCAGCGGTTCCTGATCCGTCACTTCCGCCGTCTGGAAAAGAAAACAGATGAATATTGGAAAATCGCAGAAAAATTCTTCCAGTCAATAGAATCTCTGCTCCCGGAAAAAGATATCGTTATCGATATTTACGTTACCAGCCGGAAAAAAGTGATTATGATCGACCTGAACCCCTGGGGAGAGCCGACCGATCCTTTGATGATGGCATCCTGGAACCGTGATCTTTCCTCTCCGTTGGGATGTCTGATCGTTCCACCGCCGCATACGATCACTGGCAATGTGAATGTCTCCTTCTGATTACGGGAGGAGATGCCGATGAAACAGATCCTTGTTTGCGGACTCAATCCTGCGTGGCAAAAAACCTTGCAATTCAGCAATTTGACTTTGGATGAAGTCAACCGTGCGGAAACGCTGCACCAGATTGCATCCGGGAAAGGAATCAACTTTGCCCGGGCAGCCACGCTCTGGAAAAAATCATCTGTCTCAGTTCTTCATCCTCTCGGCGGAGTTACCGGCAAGCAGATCATGGAATCCATGGCAGCTGAAGGACTCTCTTCCGTATCTGTTACAACCGCCTGTGCAACCCGTACCTGCTGTACTCTGATGTGCAAAGCAGAAGGCACTGCAACTGAGATCATCGAACCAAGCGGTGAAGTCTCTCCTGAGGAATATGAAAATATCATGACGGTTGCCGGACTGGAAATCTCTTCTGCAGATGCGCTTGCGATTTGCGGAACGTATCCTCCGGGCATTCCGGATCATTGTTACCGGGATTTGACCGCTCTTGCTGCAAAACAGAACAAGCCCGTTCTGCTGGATGCTTATAAAAATATCGGAGAAACTCTTCTGGCAGGAGCAACGGCTCTGAAAATCAATCGTGGTGAACTGCTGGCAATGACCGGAAAAAGTTCCGTAGAAGAGGGAATCTCCGCATGTCTTGAAGCCTATCCGCTGGAAGTGATTGCCATCACTGCAGGAAAAGATCACGCTATGATCGGAACCCGGCAGGGAATAACACGGATTTCCATCCCGCAAATCTCTAACGCCGTGAATCCGATCGGTGCAGGTGATACCTGTTCTGCCGTTTTCTTTTCTGAATACCTTTCCGGTACGGCTCCCGAAGAAGCATTTGCCTGCGGTCTCTGCGCCGCAACAGCCAGTTGTATGACAAGCACACCTGCTATGTATGATAAAAATATTGCGTTATCATTAAAAAAAGAGATTGAGTTTTACAAAATGAAAGGATAATGGCATGATGGATCAGCCCCCCGTTATTACAGAACAGGAACCGGTCATCACGGAAAAAGAACCGGTCGTCACCGAAAAAGAACCCGCCGCTGCTGAGCAGGAACAGCCCAAAGTTCAGGCTCAACCTGCAGGTGTTCAAGCTGTTCCTCTCTGGCAGACATCTCCTCCGCCTAAACGATCGTGGAAAAAATACTGGATGTTCGGATGCGGCGGCTGTCTCGGACTGGTTGTACTGTTCTTTATGTTCTGCTGTGCCGTTGCCTCTCTCGATCTGGATGAAGAATCCTCTGTCAGTATTAAAGTCCAGAAAGTTCCCGGATATGATCGTGTCGGAAGCGACTATATTGCAGTTATTCCTGTTCATGGAGTTATTATGTCCGGAAAGCAGACCACCGGAGTTGCGACACCGGAAGTCTTCGCCGCTATGATGGATAAAGCAGAAAACGATCAGAATGTAAAAGCTGTGATCATCAGCATCGACTCTCCCGGCGGAGAGGTGAATGCCGCCGATGAGATCTACCGCCGGATCCTTGCATTCCGTCAGAAAACAAACCGTCCGGTGATTGCCCTGATGAAATCCATGGCAACCAGCGGCGGATATTACGTTGCAGCCGCATGTGATAAGATCATCGCCGGAGATATGACTCTGACCGGAAGTATCGGGGTCATTATTTCCAGTTATAACGTTACCGGACTTCTTGACAAAATCGGAGTGAAAGGCGAAGTTTATAAATCCGGCGAGATGAAAGACATGCTCAGTCCCACGAAAGAACGGACGCCCGAAGAAAAGAAAATCGTTCAGGATCTGGTTCAGGAGTGTTATGTCAAGTTCGCAACCATCGTTTCCAACTCCAGAAAAATCCCGCTTGAAAAAATCACAAAAGGTCCTATCGGAGATGGACGGGTTTATCACGGAACAAAAGCCCTTTCCTATGGAATGATCGACAAGATCGGCTATCTGGAAGATGCCGTTGCTCTTTGCGAAAATATGGCACAGGTCCAGAATAATTCATTGTCTGTCAAAACCTATGAGAACACAATCGGTTTCCTGGACGTACTGATGGAAGGCAAAAATCCCTTGAAAGACGGTATGGATGTCAATCTCAATCTCCCCGGGAAAAAAGCCGGAGTTGAGTTGGAGCCCGGACGGATTTATCTGCTTCCGGCTGGACTTTGATGAACCGCTTCAGAAAAGAAGAAATGGCGGCGGCAAAACTTCTGTTTGAAGTCCCGCCGACCCCATTCTCATGGTCAGTCTCCCGGCATCTTCTTTTTCACAGATGCCGGCGTGCTTATTTCCTGCACTACTATTTTGCTCAGGGCGGCTGGGATCCTTATGCCGATCCGCTGCTCCAATTCGCATGGACCGCCAAAAAGTCCAAAACTTATTATGAACGCCTGGAACGTTATCTGGAAGAGATCCTGCGTTTCTCTTTTGATTCTCTCCGGAACGTGCCGTCTGCCTTCCGGTTGAGAATGCTTGCCACCCGCTTTCAAGCACGCCTGACTGTTCTGGAAGAACGCTGGCGCGACGATGAGATAAACACTTTTGACCGGAAGAGAGCACTGAATGATTTGAAAGAAGCTCTTGCCTCATTTTTGAAATCTCCGACCTGTTCTGCCATTGCAACAGCCCAGAATCTGACTCTTTTCAATAAAGCATTCAAGCCGGATTTTTATTTCCGGAACATTGAATTATGGTATAATCCCGGCTTGATCTGGAGAGAGGGAACTCATCTGGTCTCCATGCGGATCCACTTTCAAAAGCCCTCCCGGGAATTTATCCGTGCGGAATCGGACATGTTTGCATTATCTGCGCTGGAACAGACGAATACGCGGGAAACGATCTCTATTTTCCGTTATCTCTCCTCCTCCGGAGAATGGAAAGAGATCCAGCATTATGGGAATGCGATATCCGGAGAATCGCGATTATCGGAAGATGTCAAAGAGATGCAGCAGTTGATTACCGACGATAAAGTATGTATGCTTGATTTTCCTGTTGAACCGGAAGAGACCTGTTGCAGCTGCCGTTTTTCAGGGGTTTGTTCAGCGATTACGGAACATTTTGGAGAAACATAAATATAAAATGGTCATAAAAAACGATCTTTTTTCAGAAAAGAGCTTGATTTTTCCGAAAAGGGGGATATATTAAGGGATAACAGATGGCGGCTTAGCTCAGTCGGTAGAGCGATGGAATCATAATCCACAGGTCGAGGGTTCGAGTCCCCCAGCCGCCACCACTTTGATTATCATGCCAGTTCAAAAGACTGGCTTTTTTTATGCTCAAATTCTGGGTATTCCTATTCAAAAGTGCTTTTTCAGAGTTTTTCACAGATTGCTTCATTAATCAGCTGTCAGAGAACCAACTCTGGAAAAATTCTGGAAAAAATTTTCCATGTTTTTCACAAGGATCTTGCTTATTTTTGCACCATCATCGGATACTATACTTGCCTTCCTCTTGTTTTCAACCCCTGACAGGGAAAGCATCTCCAACCGCATCCCTGGACAAGTTGCGGCAAGATATTCCATTTTCAATGAAATAAGGTATTTTTCTTCCTTCGATTGAAAAGTCCGTCTGCGGATGTTATATTATAAAAAAACGATGATCCAATCAGATAACGAAGGAGAAAATCCTGTGAGAGTCACAATTATGCAGCCGCCGTATCCCGAAAAAGGTGAGGCTTTGAAGGTTTTGGATTGGCAGATTCAGCAGTTGCAGAATCTTGTTCCGGGGTCAACCGATCTGGTGATTTTTCCCGAGAACGCCAACTGCACCGGTTATACCGATCTTGAAAATATGAAAGAACTGATCCGGAACGAGGGCGCAGCTTTCGTGGAAGAAATGCGGAAAACTGCAAAGAGAGTCAACTGCACGATCATGAGCGGTTTGGAAAATATCGGACCCGACGGGATCATGCGGAATCAGTTGACCGTTTTTCCGCCTGATGCAGAAGAGTTTTCTCCTTACACGAAAGTGCATCTTGTGGAACCGGAACTTGCCAAAGGGATCGAACCCGGAAGAGAAGCGAAGGCGTTTGAATATAAAGGTCTCCGGTTCGGTGCGGCGATCTGCTTCGATTCCTACTTCCCGGAACTGTTCGTGGAATATGCAAAACAGCGGATCGATATCATGATCATTGCCAGTCACCAGAGACAGGAACGTCCTGAAATTCTGGAGTTTCTGAACAAGGCACGGGCGTTCGATTGCGGATGTACCCTGTTACGCTCCGCTCCTGCAATGAAAAATCCGGCTGTGGGCGGAAAAAGCATGGTCATTTCTCCTGAAGGAAAAATCCTTGCGGATGCCGGAGGCGTTCCGGGCGTGATCACCTGCGAAATCGACCCCAAAGCGCGATTCATGCGGGCAGCATCCTACGGAGAACCGGACCGGATCGGCGATTACCGGGAAGTTCTTCTGTTTTCACGGGGACATGTGGATAAATAAAAGCAGATGAGGCAATTGCAAACCTTTTTCAGCCAAATTCTGCCGGACTTTTGAAATTGCCTCAGATATTCATTTTTACAATCCGGCGGCGGAAAGTTCGCCGGCGATCATGCCGTTTTTCTCTACAATATCCCAGTATTCCTGTTCCACTGCAAGGGAGGCTTTCCGGATTCCGGGAAGATATTCACTCTGAATCAATTCCAGAGCCGCATGACTGTGCAATGCCAATGTGGGGTCAATATACCGCAGAAGCGTAGGTTCCGGCAGAATGAAGTTCAAAGGCTGTTTCCGGTTCAGAACCCGTTCCGGAGAGATTGCACTGCCCCACTCATCTTCCACACTCATATTGACGATGATCTGATTCCCATTGTTGATGATCTTGATAAACTCCGGATCTGCCAGCGATAACGCTTTCCCTGTGGCAGTAACGATGCACCAGGCATTTTTCAACAATTCCAAAACCTTCTCACGGTCAAACCGGCTGACTAATGTTCCTCCGACATGATTGATAACCATTGCCGGATCATCCACTGCATAAACTTCCGCACCGGCTCTGCCTGCATAAAACACAACCCCGCGCCCGACTTTTCCGCATCCGAACACAACAATTTTCTTTCCGGAAATATCCTGATAACCAAGATGTTTCATTCCGCGCAGGAAACCTTCTCCGGTGCCGAGACAGGTCTCAATTGCTTTGATCCTGCTGTCATCTACCATAATGACCGGTTCATGGATCCCTTCAAAACGATACGCGCCGGAACGGGTCAGCTCCACAAAACCGTACTTCGGCTTTTTATCACGGTAAACACCATTGCAATCCATGATCACATCAAACTCTCCGGTTTTACATTGAGTCCGGCAGGGGATGCCGGTTTTCTCCAGAAAACGGAGCACTTCCGGATCATAAGGGATATTGCTGCTGTAACCGACAGACAAGTCAGCTCCGGCGGCAATCAGGGCGGCATATTTCAGCAAAGTATTGGTAAAAACCGGGGTCCCATCAAGCAACTTCTTGCCTGTCAACGGCTTTTCAGCGTTCCACTTCCGGAATTGATAAGCCAAAGCGGGATACTCACAAAGCCGGTATCTCTCCTGTAAAAAATCAGAAATCTGTTTCAGCATTTTTTTCTATTCCAAGTGTTCCGGGTTATCGAAAATGTTATCTTTACATACTCTAGCACAGAATCGTAATAATTTCAATAAAAAATTGCATAAAAAAGCAATATTTTCGATTGACATTCTCTGAAAAAAGTGCTATAATCCACCAAGACTATTGAACGTTACAACAAAGGTGTAATATGAAAACAGCATTGCAGAAAAACCTGAACTGGTTTGAAAAATCCGGTGTTATGATCCCGGAAAACGGTATCTGGGGCGTCGCAGAACGTGTCGCCGTTGCAAAAAATAACGAAGCTATCGAAAAGATGTATGCCTCTTTTGTCGCATGGACTCCACATGGCGATTACAGTATCATTGAACAGCGGCGCGCCGACTGCAACTTTCAGACCGCTTATCTCTACCTGTTGGCGTATGAAGTGTTCGGCGACAAAAAATATTACACTGTCGCAGTAAATATTCTTGATTTCCTTTACTACCGCAGCGGTCTTTTGTGGCGGAACGAAAAAGAGTACCCCCGCGCAAGCTGGAACTGGTCCCACATCAAACGCTCCAGCGATGTCTATTTCGATGATGAATCCTGGTGTGTTTTCCTTCAGCTGGAAATTGCCAAACGTTATCCTGAACTGGATCAGAAATATTCCATGAAGCACTGGGCAATGCTCCTTGCGGATGAACTCTGCGCCGCTTCTCTCCGTGTGATGCACTCCGAACGGGAAAAAGATGACTGGGCAGATTTGGAAAAGAAAGAGTGGCTGGGCAGACTGCAGCTGCCTCACTGGGGTTCTCTCGTTGTGATGGCTCTCGCCCGGGCATGGAACGAAGAAAACAAACAGGATTATCTGGATTTCATCAGTGAGTACGATGCCTATCTGAACGAAAAGCCGGAACAGTTCAATGTCAGTGAATTCGCCTATGCAGTGATCGGAAGCTGCGCGGCTTACAGCTATACCGGTGATGAAAAGTATCTTGCATCTGCCCGTATTTTCGGGGATCTGGTTCTCGGAAAGATGCGTGAAAACGGCAATATTCCGGCAGAACATTACGAAGCACCCTGCGGTGAACATCTTGTTGATACGATCTACACCGCAAACTGGGCACTGCTGGGCTTGCAGCTGCTCTCTTCTGCCGATGCAAAATATGCTGCGGCTTATGAAAAACTGCGGAATCTGATCGTTGAGATCCAGGATCCTTCTTCCGAACCGCAGTTCAGCGGCTGCTGGCGCGGAATGTATGATATGGAACAGCACTCCTGGGGCGGCGGCGACCGTTTTGAAGGCGGTGCAGGAAGTATCTATACCGGCTGGACAAACGCCCCCATCTCATGGGCTTTGGCAATGGATATCCTGAAACGCAACCTGTTCTCATAAAGAGAGTTGCAAACTTCCGGAACAATGCAGTTCCGGTTATAAAAACATTGTCTTGTGGAACGGAAAGAAAGAAGTTATTCTCTGTATTTCCGTTTCACAACGCCATGCAATCCGGTTTCTGTTGTTCCGTTGATCTCAATGATCCCTGTGGAACCTTCCGGAATGGTACACTCAAACTCGATTTCACCGTTCACACGTTTCCAGCTGACTGAAACAGTTCCGCCATTGAGTTTACGGGTGGCTTCTGCCCAGTCAAGATCCTTCACAAAGTGGGGCGCAAACCGGATCACTTTGAATCCCGGCTCCGCAGGCGTGATCCCTGTCAGATACTCATACATCCAGGCATCAATGCTGCCGTACATGATATGGCAATGGGAGTTGATCCCGTTCCACTGTTCCCAGAGTGTTGTCGCACCCTGTTTGATGGAATAGCCCCAGCCGGGGAACTCTTCCTGAGTTGCGATTCTGTACGCATCTTCCATGTAACCGTGATCCGCAAGAACGCGCGGGACAAGTTTTGCTCCTGCGATCCCGAATATGGCACGGTGTCCGTTTTCCCGGCACTTCTCCGCCAGTAACGCCGCTGTCGCCTCCGGGGTCGCTGTAAAGCCGTAATAAAGGGCACAGGCAAGACTGGTCAGGGAATCATCGCTGCAGCCCCCATCCGGACGGCAGAAATGTTTCCGGAACGAGGCTTTTGTCCGTTCCGCACGGTTGCGGTATTCTGCCGCATCAGCCGTCCGTCCGGTGACTTCAGCAAACCCGATCATGTATTGCAGACAGTTGTAATAGAAACTGGTTGCGGTCACATCAAGGGGGATCGCATAAACATCCACCGGGTGTGCCCAGTCGGTCAAACCGAAGCTCACCAGGTCATCTTCCGACATGGAAAGGCAGTAGTCAAGATAGCGCACCATATTGTCATAAAACTCTTCGATTACAGCAGTATCGCCATAGAATTTCCAGATCTGCCACACACCTTCAAAGAGCATGAAATCGAATACCGGCCCTGCGCCCCAGTTGAAGCCGTAAGTCCCGCCTGTGGGGGCAATACACGGCAGCTGTCCATTCTTCCGCTGACAATCTGTCAGAACCCGGAGAAAGTGCAGATAAGCATTTTTCGGATCGAAGTTCCACATTCCCACCAGACAACCCAGATGGGCATCGCCTGTCCAGCCGTTCTTTTCCCGGTGCGGACAGTCTGTCGGGATCCCGGTGAAGTTTGCAAGATAACTGCGGATGGTGATTTCATGGAGCTTATTCAGATAAGGACTGGATGTCCGGAATGTCCCCGCAGGTGTCAGATCCGTATGTACAAAATGAGCTTCCACAGCTTCCAGTGAAGTCCCTTTCGGAACTACGATTTTGGCGTAACGGAACCCGTGATAAGTAAAATGCGGGTGCCAGGTCTCAACACCATCTCCCTTGAGAGTATAAACATCGTGCTGGAACGGAGTTTCAACGATATATCTTGCGTTTTCTTCGTTGTCGATATCTCCGTTGGCGCGAACCTTTTCGGAATAGTCAATGGTAACAACATCCCCGGCATTTCCTTTGACGGTGATCTCACACCATCCGGTAAGACAGACTCCAAAGTCAAAAATCATGACTCTGGGGAACAGTTTTGTCACGCCGACAGGCTTCAATCTCTGCATAATGCGGCAGGGTTCGATCTCCTCCTCTTCAATATCCCCGCCCGGAGGAAAACATCTGCTGGCATTTTTCCAGTTGGAATCATCGGTTTCCGCATCGGCAAAGCCCGGAACTTCGGCACGGGCATCGTAATGTTCCCCGCTTCGGAGCGCATCGTAAACGATGGGGGAGTCCGTAAATTTCCAGCTTGTGTCGGAAACAACCGCAGTTTCTCCGTTGATCACCACATCACACAGGAGTTTCGGATAATCCCGCCACGGTGCTTTGTCAAAACTGAATTTTTGGGTCGACTGGCAATTATACCAGCCGTTTCCAAGCAGGACGGCAATGCAGTTTTTGCCGGGTTTCAGGAGCTTTGAGACATCATAAACAAGATAATTTGCCCGAACTTCAAAACGGGTCACAGCAGGAACAAGAACGCTGTCATCAACTTTTTCCCCGTTGATATAGAGTTCATGCCATCCGAGACCGCACAGATAAACAACTGCAGATTCTATGGTTCCGTTCCAATCGAAAACTTTACGGAAGAACGGCGCATTCCCGCTGTTGGGTGTCGGCACCATCATTGTTTTTCCATAACTGATCCAATAACCGGAAAATTTTCTTGATCTCTTCATCTTGCGGTCCCATTGCCTCTTTTGATTCTCTTCTTGATAAGGGTTGGTATTTGGGGAAGCGGAAAAAGCTTTTGAGGAAAGCTCTGTTCCCAATAAAGGTTGTTACTTGAGGAGGGGAAAAAGCCCTTTTTAGGAAAGGTCCTTTTTCCCCTCCTCAAACTCCACCCCCTTTTTCCAAACC
>SUVT01000003.1 GCA_015061845.1 Lentisphaerota bacterium | reverse complement strand
GCGAAGGAGGATGGTAGCCACGCTCAAACTACCATTTCCAACTCATCAACAATCTTTTTTCAGCCAAATTTTGCCGGACTTTTGAAATTACCTCTTGATAAAATGTCAGAAAAATTGAAAAAAATGCAAATACTGCCTCAAAAATATTCTGATATATTTTCTGATGGAATCAATGTTTATTTAGAAAACAGAAAAAAATAATTTGTAATCTGACTTGTCAATGCTATATTACTCTGTAATGTTTTTTCAACGCTTAAAAATTTTGATTCCGGGGAGATATTATGTTAAAAAAAATTATCACAGGCATTCTGATTATAGTATGTCTTTCCGGCATCATTATGGTGAAACGTCATTATAAAAAAATAAGGAATATGATTTTTCCTTCTGAAAAAAATATATCAGAATCTCCTGAAGAAAAAAAGATGAAAGTCAACCTTTCCACGAAAAAAGGAACTGTTAGAACGTTCACTCAAGCAGTGATCAATAACGAACCGGAAATCATGTGGATCTGTTTTTCTGATGATACGAAGAAAATTCTGGAAGACTCAGCAAAATATTCGGGGAAAGATATGAACGAATTTAAGCAGGAAATCTGTAATGATTTAAGAAAATCATATCTGGAAAAATTTTATGAAGTGGAAGAGGATATGGACGAATTGGTCAATGCTGTTGGAAGAGACATCGGAAAAAGTTGGGTGACCAAAGACAATAAGAATTACATTGACTTCCAAAACACGTTCAGAAAATGAAAAGATTTATCCGGAGAGAGACAAATATGCCAAGAAAGATTTCAGGAATTTTCTCAATAATACTTGCAGCCTGCATGATTTTTTTCACTGCAGGATGTTCTGATCAGGAAGAAGAGCAATATAAGACAAATGAGCCAGATCTTACCACAAGAGAAGGTACAGCAAAGGCAGTTATCTATGCGGCAATGCATAATAAACCGGAGCTTTTCTGGAATTGTCTTTCCCCGAATACACAAAAGATTTTGAAGCAGTCTGCCAAAGGAGATCTGGAAAAATTCAAAAAGGACTTCTTTGCAAAGTTTAATAAAGATTTCCAGAGATTAATGAGTAAACATCAATTCAACCAGAAAAAAATCATGGCAGAGATGTTTAATGGGAAACTTTATCCTGTCAAAAAAATCGAAAACTTATGGTATCTGGATCTGGAAGGTTCTTTGGTAAAACGAAAATCACGGGGATCGGTTTACAAATCTCTTGCGAATCACTCAAGCAAAGCAGCTCTGGGAGATAATTTCCTGAGCGGTGTGTTATCGTCAAACTATGATCTTGTCTGGGATTGTCTTTCTTACGAAATGCAGGAAAAACTCCGCAAAGCAGAAAAAAATAAAGGCTTGGATCTTTACGATATCAAGAAAAATTTTGTCAATGAACACAAACCGGAAATTGAAAAACTTCTGGAAAAATATCAGTTTGACGCAGAAAAGGCAAAAGCAGAATTTTTGAAGAAAGCCCCGATTATTCAAGTCCGGGGAAAATGGTATTATCATCCTAAAAAAATATAAGGAGATCTTATGAAAAAAACAGCTTTGATTTTTCTTCTTCTCGGTTGTATCTGTACATTCCCCGTCATGGGACAGACAACAAAACAGACAACTGTTCTTGCGGCTAAGAAAGCAGATCATTCATCCAGGCAGATGATTATAAAGTCCTTTCTTCTTGCGCTCGCCGACAGCAATACAGATATGCTCTGGGATTGTTTTGCGCCGACAACGCTGGCAGTTCTCGAAAGCAATGCTTCTGAAGAAAAAATGACTCCCGCTGAATTCAGAAAGGCGTTTTGCTATGAATTGAGAACGGATTACAAAAAAGAAATCAATCTTGCCAAAAAGAATATGAATAAAGTCATAGAAGATCTGTATGACGATGACGAATTTATACTCATTAAAATCAAAGGAAAATGGTACATTGACCTTGAATGGGAAGAAGACGAAGAGGATAATTGATTAAAAACAATCAATAGAGGTAAAAAACGGCAGAATGAATCTGTCAAAAAAAACAGAAAGGAATGAAAAATGTTCAAAAAACTCATCGCTGCAATGCTGATCCTCGGATTCGCAAGTGCTGTCCCCGTCATGGCTCAGGGAGCCAAAGTTCCGGCAATCTATAAAGCTGATCTTTCCAGCAAAGAGGCGACTGTCAGAACTTTTATGCTTGCAGCCTATCACAACAAAGCTGAAATCTTGTGGGAATGTTTTGCTCCTTCCACACAAAAACAGTTTGAACAATTAGTAAAAAAGCAAAATAAAAGCCTCCACGAAATGAAAAAACTCTTCTGTCAGGAAATGCACACATCTTTGAGAAAAGAACTTTCAGGAAAATACAAAGGAAATTTTGATCAGATGGTTAAAGATACCCTCAAGGATGCCCCCATTTCCAAAATCAATGGGAAATGGTATATCGATTTCAAGTAACAATTGATTTTCCGATTTCACAACGCCCGCAGCCTGGCTCCGGGCGTTTTTTTTTTGAAAAAATCCCCCTCTGTCCGGTTCAAAGATTGACACTTGGAAAATATATGCTATATTCCTTGGATATTGAGATTAAATCCAATGGAGATACGATTTATGGATCAGACAGAAATGAAACAAATGCTGGAAACACTGGGCGCGAACGCAAAAAATGCAGCCCGGAAACTGGCAACCGCTTCCACCGAAGAAAAAAACAGATGGCTTCAGGCAATGGCAGATGCTATTGATGCCTCCGAAGCTGAGATCATCGCAGCCAATAAAATCGATATGGAAGAAGCCGCAAAAGCAGGGCTTTCCTCCGCAATGCTCGACCGCTTGAAACTGGATCACGCAAGAATCAAATCCATGTCAGACGGTGTCAGACATGTGATCTCCCTCCCCGATCCGGTTGGAAAAATCCTATCCGAAACCACCCGTCCCAACGGACTTCTGATCCAGAAAGTATCTGTTCCTATCGGCGTGATCGGGATCATCTACGAATCCCGTCCCAACGTGACAGTCGACTCCACCGTTCTCTGTCTGAAAGCCGGAAATCCGGTGATCCTCCGGGGAGGTTCCGAAGCGATCCGTTCCAATATTGCACTCGCGGAATGTATCAGCAAAGCCGGAGAAAAAGCCGGAATGCCCGCCGGAGCCGTTTGCGTGATCCCCTGCACCGACCGTGCGGCGGTTTCCATGATGGTCAAGATGGATCAGTATATCAGTCTGGTGATCCCCCGTGGCGGTGAAGGCTTGATCCGCGCAGTTGTGGAACAGGCAACCATGCCCGTCATCAAACACTATAAAGGGGTTTGCCACATTTATGTTGACTCCGACTGTGATCTAGCGCGGGCCTGTGAGATCATCCGCAACGCAAAATGTCAGCGTCCGGGAGTCTGCAACGCTTTGGAAACCCTGCTCATCAACGAAGCAGTTCTTCCGCAGTTTGCACCGATGATCGATGCGGCTCTGCATGATGTCACGTTCCATGCCGATGATGCGTTCAAGGCACTTGTCCCCCGCTCCGTTGCGGCAGTTGAAGCCGACTGGCAGAAAGAGTACCTCTGTCTGGAACTGGCAGTCAAGACTGTGAAAGACCTCCGGGAAGCCATTGATCACATTAATGCCAACGGCTCGGGTCACAGCGATTCGATCCTGACCAACAACGCCGCTGCAGCGGAACAGTTCCTCAATGAAGTGGATTCCGCAGCCGTTTATGCAAACTCTTCCACCCGGTTCACCGACGGCGGAGAGTTCGGCATGGGCGCAGAAATCGGGATCAGCACCGACAAGATCCACGCACGCGGTCCCATGGGGCTGGATGAATTGACCGTTTACAAGTACAAAGTCCGCGGAAACGGACAGATCCGATAATCAAAGGAGAAATAATTATGGCAACAGCTTACGAAATTTCAATGTTCCTGAATGATCTTCTCAACGTGAAAGCATTCAGCGGTGATTCCTCCAACAACGGATTGCAGTTCGATGCCGGAAACGAAGTCAAAAAAGCGGTGTTCGGTGTGGATGCCTGTAAAGATCTTTTTGACTTTGCAGCTGAAGAGGGGGCGGATTTTGTTTTTGTCCACCACGGCATGAGCTGGGGCGGAAGTCTCAAGCGGATCAACTCTCTGGATGCGGCAAGAATCATGCAGCTTGCAAACAATAATATGTCGCTGTACGCCGCCCATCTTCCGCTGGATGCCCACCCGGAACTGGGACACAATGCCTCAATCGCAAAGATGATGAAACTGAAAAATCTCCGTCCGTTCGGATTCTATGATGGAACGATGATCGGTTACGCCGGAGAGCTGCCCCGCGCAGTCAAAGCAAAAAAACTCGGCATGGATTTCTGTACGAACCTGCCCTACCCCGGCTACTCTTACACTTGTTTCAACGATGACAAAACCGTTAAAACAGTTGCAGTTGTCTCCGGCGGCGGAGCTTGTGTCCCCTTCTTCCAGGAGATGATCGCCGGAAAAATCGACTGTCTGCTGACCGGAGAGTTCACCCATCAGGCATGGCATTACGCCAAAGAAGCAGATGTGGCAGTGATTGCCGCCGGACACTACCGTTCAGAAATTCCCGGTGTCCTGAATGTGATGAATGTTGTTGCGGAAGAGTTCGGAATCGAATGTGTCTTCCGGGAACTCCCGACAGGGCTTTGAGTTCTTTTAAGAAACCACGGAATACACGGAAGTTTCACGGAAATTTTTCATGATTGCGTTTTAATTTTTGCCGTGCAAAAATTAAAACGCAAAAGACGTTGATCTTTTATTCTGTGTCTTTCCGTGTCTTCCGTGGTTCCAAGAAAAAAAGTTTTTAATCTTATTTCTTTTTCTTCAAAGTAAGTTCCGGTTTACCGCCTTCCACGGTTTTCCGGGTGATCACACACTTTTTCACATCACTGCGGGACGGGATATCGAACATGATATCCATCATCATATTTTCCAGAATGGAGCGAAGTCCGCGGGCACCGGTTCCGCGCTTGACAGATTTTTCTGCCATTGCTTTCAGGGCATCCGGTTTGAATTCCAACTGAACATTTTCCATTCCAAGGAGTTTCTGATACTGACGGGTAAGAGCATTTTTCGGCTCGGTAAGGATCTTCACCAGATCCTCTTCCTTCAAAGGCATCAGAGACGTAACGATGGGAAGACGTCCGATGAACTCCGGAATGATACCGAAATGAACCAGATCTTCCGGCTCTGTCAGGCGCAGGATTTCAGGGGAGTTCGGATCAACTGCAGTTTCGTTTTCACTTTCTTTGTTGAATCCGAGAACATGTTTTCCAACTCTGCGCTGAATGATCTTATCCAACCCGACGAATGCACCGCCGCAGATGAAGAGAATATTTGTGGTATCGACCTTGATATACTCCTGATCCGGATGTTTCCGTCCGCCTTTCGGGGGAACGTTGGCAACTGTACCTTCCAGAATTTTCAGAAGAGCCTGCTGAACACCTTCACCGGAGACATCCCGTGTAATGGAAACGTTTTCTGTCTTTCTGGCGATTTTGTCGATTTCATCCACATAAATAATACCGACTTGAGCCTTCTGGACATCGAAATCGGCAGCCTGAAGCAGGCGCAGAAGAATGTTTTCCACATCTTCGCCCACATAACCGGCTTCTGTCAGAGTTGTTGCATCAGCAATACAGAACGGAACGTTCAGCATTTTCGCAAGAGTGCGGGCCAGCAATGTTTTACCGGAACCGGTGGGACCGAGCAGCAGCACGTTGCTTTTTTCGATCAGAACATCATCGTCGGCTTTCTGATCATGGGAAACGAGACGCTTGTAGTGGTTATGCACAGCCACGGACAGGAATTTTTTTGCTTCATCCTGACCGATGACGTACTTATCCAGTTCAGCTTTGATTTCTGCCGGCTTCGGGATTTCCAGAGGAAGAATTTCTGAATTTTTCTTTTTGGGTGCAGAATCTTTTCCATGCATGTACTGACGGCAGAGTTCCACACAGCTTTCGCAGATGGATGCGCCGGAAGGACTGCTGATCAGATTTCCTGTCCCGGGGGCAGAGGCAGGACGCCCGCAAAAAGAACAGCGGGGGATCTCACCATTGCCATCATGAGTATGTTTTGCCATACAGTCCTCTTACGCTTTCTTATGGGGGATAATGCTGTCAACGATACCGTAATCCAGAGCTTCCTGAGCGGACATAAAATAGTCGCGTTCGGTATCGTGGGCAATCTTTTTCACGGAATTTCCGGTATTTTCTGCGAGAATAGCATTCAGGGTTGTGCGGATCTTGAGGATTTCACGAGCCTGAATATCGATATCAGCAGCAGTTCCTTCGCTTCCGCCGCTGGGCTGATGGATCATAACCCGTGCATTGGGAAGAGCGAAGCGTTTCCCCTTTGTTCCGGCACTGAGGAGGACTGCACCCATACTTGCAGCCTGACCGACACAATATGTTTTCACATCGCAGGAGATCACTTTCATACAGTCGAGGATCGCCAGACCGGCTGTAACAGAACCGCCGGGACTGTTGATATAAAGATCGATATCCTTTTTGGGATCTTCGGACTGCAGGAAAAGCAGTTCAGCAACGATGAGGTTTGCGACGGTATCATCAATGGGGGTTCCGAGGAAAATAATTCTGTCTTTCAGGAGACGGGAATAGATATCGTAGCCGCGTTCTCCCTGCCCGGTCTGTTCAACGACCATGGGAACATACATAGCTTTACTCATAGCAGATACTCCTTGAGGGTGTGTTGTTTTTACTAAAGAAGCCAATTCCCCAGGATCAGAGATTCTGACCTGCAGAATTGGCTCTCAACAAGAATGAAACGTTCCGGAAAAGGAATTATTTCACTTCTTTGACTTTTACTTTGTCGCAAAGGACATCAAGGGTCTTTCCGATGACAAGGTCAGCATGGAAATCACCGAACGCATCATTTTCCTGAAGACGTTTGACGATATCCTGCTTCTTGCAGCGGTAGTAACCGGCAAGTTCTTCGAGATGCTGATCGAATTCTGCGGGAGAAACTTCAACTTTTTCCTGTTCAGCGATTGCGGTAAGGATGAAGTTGCGGGAGAGTTTCTTGCGTGCTTCGACTTCTGCATCTGCAAGGTGTTTTTCCATGTCAGCTTTGAACTTTTCAGCATCAGCTTCGGACTTGACAGTGTTGTTTGCGATGGAGGAGAAGATTCTTCTCTTTTCGGTTTCAACAGCGGAAGCGGGGAGTTCAAAAGCACCGACAGCTTCGACGAGTTTTGCAACCAGTTTTTCCTGAATGACAGATTTGCGTTCGGAAACGAGCTTGTTTTCAGCCTGTTTCTTGAGCATTTCTTTCATCTTTTCGACATCATCCATGCGGAGTTTTTCAGCGAGAACTTTGTCATCGGTGATGGGGGTCTTATGCTGAACTTCTTTGACGGTGAACTTGTAAGCAACTTTCTTGCCTGCGAGTCCGCTTTCACGCCAGTCTGCGGGGAATTCAGCGGTGAATTCTTTCACATCGCCGGTCTTTGCTCCGGTGAGAGCTGCAGTTGCCCCGGGAACGAAATCATTTTCGCTCAGCCAGATCCAGGAATCTTCTGCGCCAGCCATGCGTTTGAGAGATGCGGAAGCATCTTCAGCAGGAGTGAAGTCGCTGGTGTAGGTGACTTTCAGCATATCGCCGCTGACAGCAGGATCTTCGACGGTTGCATAGTCGGAGTAAAGTTCTTTGAGGTACTGGAGTTCCTTTTCAGCTTCTTCATCGAGAGAGGGCTGAGCGGGGACTTCGATTTCAAAATCAGCGTATGCGGGCAGATCGAAAGCAGGAGCGATATCCACGGTAAAGGTGAATTCAAAAGCCTTGTCTGCAGCCGGTTTTGCATCATCTTTTGCTTTGTAATCAGGGATTGCGACGACCTTGCAGGCATCCTGAACTTTTTCAGCAGCTGCGCGCTGGATGGAGCGTTCAACATCTTCTGCAAGCTTTGCGCCGTATCTGGCGAGGACCAGAGAGACAGGGGTTTTTCCTTTACGGAAGCCACCGATCTGAACCTGGGAAGCGAATTCTTTTGCGACAGCGGCAAATTCTGCTTTGACAGCTTCTGCGGGAACGCAGAATTCTGCAGTTTTGGTGCATGCGGAAACTTCTTTCAGTTCCATTGTCATGGCTGTCATCAGTGCATTTTCTTTCTTTGACATGAGCCGTTACCTTTCTAAATCATTTTGTTTGGACTTTTTTTAGAAAAAAGCCCGTTATTTTTTTAAATACAGTGATAATCCGAAAATATAACTCCTGTTTGCGATTTTTTCCAGTGCATAAATGATTTTTTTTGATTTTTCCTGTATTTTTCCTGATTTTTTCATAAAAAAAACAGAAAAAATGCTGAACATTTTCATTTTCAACAAAATAACAGAGACAATACATATTGGCTGAAAGAATATGTCCATTTCCAAAACATCGTTTTTTACGAATATATAAAAATATGTCCTGTTGATTTTTTTTGAACTGTATGCTATAATTATGCTGTACGAAATATTTTCAGGAGTTTTTCAGTATGGAACGCGGCGAAAAATCAGAAAAAATACTGGAATACCTGCGGGATGGGATTCGGTCCGGAACGTGGGATAACTCATTATTACCCAAAGAGACTGAACTTGCCATCCAGTTCGGTGTTGCCCGCGGAACAGTCCGTCACGCATTGGAACATTTGGTTTCAGAAGGCGTTATTGAGCGGAAAAAACGGCTCGGCACAATGATAAGCAGAGACTACAATCCCGCAAAACTGATCGGTGCCGTCCTGCGTTACGGCGGGCATTTTCACGAAGAGGTCTATGCTCATCTGCAAAGAATGACTGCAGAGGCAGGATTGTGTATTCAAGCGGTCGATGTTTGGGGATTTGAACAGCCGAAACTGAGAAAACATATCCGGCGCGGACTCAAGACTCTTTCTTCCCTGGAAACAAATTACATGCTCCTTGACGGATATATCTATAAAGCTTATCCAATGATCGACAAGATCCTGAAAAAGAATCCGGTTTTCTTTGATTACATTGATTACGATATCCCGGAAAATGCAACGGGGGTTCTTATTGATTATTATGAAATCGGCAGAATCGGAGCGTCTTATTTGATTGAAAAGGGGTGCAAGCGTCCGTTACTGATTGATTGTGACGGACCGGATATGTTCCGGCGTTTTGATCCGGAGGATTTTTCCCATCACCGGAGCAAACTCATTATGGATGGATTCGCAGATGTCTTGAAAGAAAATGGATTCGATCCCGCTTTGCATATTTACATTTCCTATTCAAAAAAGAAAAAACTGGATGATGCAATATACGAAATATTTTCCCATCCGAAAAGTCAGCCGGATGGAATTTATACAGGAAATGACAGTTCTCTGAATCTGGTTCTGACAATCGCAAAGGAATGTGGATATATCCCGAAACACTATATTGGCTGTTTGAACACAGATTGGTGCCGGGGATTGGGTGGTTTTACATTCCCGAGCATCATTGTTTCACCGGAGGAATGTGCCAGGGCATTACTGGAACAAGTCCGCACCCCTGTTGAACTTCGTAAAAATGTCTATATCAAACCATATTTGAAAAGTCAATAAAAATGAAGAAAATACGCCGCAGCTTGAAAATGCCAATGATGACAGGTTCAGCAAACCGTCATCAGAAATCATCGTGTTTTTGCCGCAGGTCATAGAAAGGATATTCTCATGAGACTGCTCAAAAAGACCATAACCCGTCAACAGACCCAAAAATGTCATCAGAATAATAACAATAACAGGAGAGAAAAATGAAAAAAAATCGTTTCAGTCAAAAAAGTTTCACGCTGATAGAGTTGCTGGTGAGTGTTACTTGTCAAATAGGTGTTTTACCGTTGTATTGCCTCAAAAAAGTTCATAAAAACTGCACATCCTTACGCCCGTCAGGGCGCACTTCACGTTTGCCGCAGGCAAACTCTTCACACCTTCACATCTTCACTCAATCAGCGTTCACGCTGATTGAGTTGCTGGTTGTAATTGCGATCATTGCAATTCTTGCCGGGATGCTGCTGCCAGCATTGAATAATGCCAGAGGAAGAGCTCAGGAGGTTCAATGTAAAAACAATATCCGTCAGGTGAACGATATTCTGATGCGTTATACACAGGAAAATGATGATATGCTGTTGCCATCTCACATCCGGAAAACCGGGAGCGGTTCCTATTGGACAGCCTTTTTTCATACGGAAAAGTATGACTTATTTGCCGGAGATGCCTGGAATCCGAAAGCTGTATGGCGCTGTCCGGTTGAAAAATACCGTGGGAATAATGGTATCAGCGGCTGTTTTGCAGATTACGGGGTCAACTCAAATACCAATGGCGGCTGGCCAAATTCAACAACAACATATTGGGAACATGTCACTTTTGCAAAAATCACAAAAATCAGGGCGACATCCACCCGTGCACAGCTTGCTGACATTGAACCGCAGTTCGGCCCCGGATTCGGAATCGGCAGAGTTCATGAACCGCCCAGTCAGGCACAATACCAGAACTTGAAATTCCGTCACAACAGAAGTGCAAATTTTGCATTCCATGATGGACATGTTGCATCTTTGAGATATTCCCAGATTCCCCTGAAAAGTTCCGGAACCTACGGAATGCAATCCGCTCCCCAGCCCGATGGAACCTATGACAGCCCATATTGAAATACAAAAGCAATTTGAAAGGATATCTTGAATGAAAAAGTTGTTAACCGTATTGGCTGCAGCATGTGCAGCAATTCTGTTTGCCGGAGAAATCAATGTGAAAGATTTCGGGGCAGCCGGAGACAGTAAAAAAGATGATACTGCAGCGATCGCTGCCGCGCTGAAAGCCGCGGCAAAAAAGATCCGTGATCCATACAATCCCCAAACCGTTTATTTCCCCTCCGGAGTTTATCTGGTGAAAGGAACTTTGAAAGTTGACCGGGTTTCTCTGCGGGGCAACAATGCAGTCATTGTTCAGCAGGACCCGGAGGCAACGACCTTTGATTATATCAACTTCTGGCACGCTTCCGTGAAAGGTTTGGTCTTCAAAGGCGGGAAAGGTCATATTGCCGCAGTCAATGACAACCTGGATAAATCTCTTTTCTTTGTGGAAAATTGTAAATTTTTCTGGTGTACCGGAACCGCTCTCATGACACGCAAGGGTGCGCAAAGCACACTTTTTACCATTGAAAAGAGTGAATTCATTCATTGTATCGGTTCCATTGACAGCGATTCCGACTGGACCGTGATCCGGGATGTATGGATCATGAATAATAAGGATATGAAAAACAGCGCTGTCATCGTGAACCGTCACGGTTATATGACCGTTGACAATCTTCTCGGGGTTCCCCTCTGCAACGGACAGAGCCAACGCTGGATTGACAACTACGGACGGCTCACAGTAACGAACTGCCGTTTCGGCGGTGAAGGCGGCGGTTTTACTGCTGTTTATAATTTCGCAAAATATTCCAAACTGCCCACGCTGCCCAATACGGTCGTACTTCGGGAATGTGAAGTGGATGCCCACACAAGCGGATTGCAGGACTGTGCAGTTTACTGCGTGGAAGTTCCGAACCTTGTGGCAATCGAAAACTGCCATTCCACATTCAGCAAGGGCGTGGTTGTGAATCCTGCAATCAAGCTGGACAACTATTTCTTCGGCGAAAAAAATGTCTTTAACTTCCATGCTCACGGAAATGTGGGATTCAAAGGTTTCGTCATTCCGGAAGACCTGCAGACAGCAAAGGTAAATCCTCTCCCCATGCCGGCAGGTCATCTGGCAGGCAAAGAACTGGAAAAGAAAATCAAAGAATACAAAGTCACCTCCATCAAACCGAAAAGTGAAATCAATATTCTGACCATGAAAGGTGTAAAACTTTCCTTTGATAACTACATGGACGGTTCTGCGATTTACAACAGAGACCTCCTTGCAGTCTTCCATAAAGACAGTTATCCGGTCTGTTTGATGCGCCGTCTTTCCGGAAAAAATGGAGATGCCCCCTTTGTTGAAGTCAAACATGTGGAAGTTGATTTCAGTAAAACCCCTTATCTGACAATGGATGTACGTTCCAGTCAGCCGGCCGAATTTGCAGTTAAAATGGTTGATGAAGCAACCGGAAAGCTGTACACATTTTTCGTGCGCCAGCTTCCCATCGGAAAACGGGAAGTAAATGTCGCCAAAGCTGTTCCTGCTCTGAAAGGAAAACGGACTTTGACATTCCGGATTTATTACATTGGACAGGAATACCATCCCCGTAAGGGCAAGATTCCGCACAGATATGAACTTGCTGCGCCCGGAAGTGTCCTGGAAATCCATGAATTCGGTTTGAACAAAAAACCGCTTTTTACCAAATAAAGGTATAAAGGTATAATAGAATATGAAAAGAATTTTTATAACTCTGCTGTGTATTTGCACACTCTGTTCCTTTGGCGAAGGATTCAACGTAAAAAAATATGGAGCTGTCGGAAACGGACAGGTTGATGATACGAAAGCAATCCAGAAGGCATTTGATGCGGCGGCAAAATCTGTGAGAGGATTCAGGTCTTACGGAAAATATCCGGCATCCAGTTATTTCGGCTCCGGGCCAACCGTGGTATTTCCTCACGGTGTTTATAAAATCACGTCCACGATCAATGTCTCCGGTTTCGTGAATATGTCCGGCTCAAACACGACCGCTGTTCTCAAATGGGCAGGTGCGGGAAACGGCTTGATGTTCCAGATCAATGCATACAGAAACCGGATTGAAAAGCTGGTATTTCTCGGTGGAGGAGTTCAGGTTCTGGTAACGAACAGAAATCTGGATAAGACTATGGTCACGATCCGGGATTGTCAGTTTCTTTATGCCTCAGAGATGGCAGTCAAACTGGAACCGCCCAGAGGAATCTCTCACCTGTCCTGTCAGTCTTTGATCGAGGGATGTCTCTTCTCCAAGAATTTCCGTTGTGCGCAAAATTTCGGAGATTTGATGGAGATCCGCAACTGCTGGGTTGATCAGATACAGCCGAACATGGCCGATGGTGCTGCATTTATCAACCGGTACGGAACCATGCGGCTTTCATTCTGCTGTCTGACCCCCAGCGCAAATCCGCCCAAGGGACAGGATTATTACCACAATGCCCGCTGGGTGGATAATTACGGCCGTTTTGAGGCGGATAGTGTCCGTTTCGGCGGTGAAGGCGGCGGGATCCCGGCAGTTTACAATTATGCAAAGGCAGCTGCGATCCATCCGCATTCGGACGGAGGAAGAGTGGTCCTCCGGAATTGTCTTACAGCATGCGGTCAGGTTGTCCGGGAAAACGGTGCACTGGTTCGTCTTTTTGCAATACCTATGCAGCTGACAATCCGGGATTGTTATGCAATCGGCGGGATCCCTCTGATCGTTTGCGATCCTTCTTTGAATATCCCGGCTGAAATAAAGAAAAATCCGCGGGGAATGGAAAATTGCAGATTCCAGATTTCCAACAACATCATGCATAACAAAGGAATTAATGTTGTACCGGAAGAATTAAAACCGTTCTTCCGTGAAGGGGCTGTTGATTTTAAATTTGCAAAAATAACAGCCCGTTCGATTCCGGAAAACATCACCAGAAACAAAAAGTAATCCCTGTTATTCTAAATCGTTAAAAATTTCAGGCAACAGGTACCTGATAAAGGTTGATTTGTAATCGGGGAAGAAGGGAAAAACTTTTGAGATGGTTTGCTTAAAGTCAAGCCGACTTTGAAATTTTTTGGTAATTTTTATCAAATTCTTTACACAGATATCCCATATTTTAAAAAAAACAGGTGTTTTCTCCATGTTTGAACGGGAGAAAATTGATTTTTGAAAAATTATGGGATATCTGTGAAAAAAATTGAAAAAACTGTAATTTTTTTATACTTTTATAGTTTCCGGTGTTGAATTTTTCAAGATTTGTGATATCTTTCCGGATGATATTTATAGTTCAAGAAAAAAAATAGCATTCAGAGTCTTCCGGGACCTGGCTTGCAATCATGTTTAAGGAGTTGATCTTATGGCAGGCACACCAAAATTGATCGTACTTTCTTCTCAATTCAGAGGGAAACAGTTTGAGCTTACCAACGATATGTATACCGTTGGAAGATCTGAAGAAAGAGATATTTGTATCAAAGATCCCTCTCTCTCTTCTTACCATTGCGATATCATCCGCAAGGGAGATTCTTTCATTGTCCGCGATAATAATTCTACAAACGGAACCCGTGTCAATGATAAGATGATCACCGAACAGGTGCTTATGAACAGCGATATCATCCAGTTCGGCGGAATTGAAGTTCTCTTCGATGCTGACAGTAAGGAAGGTTCCCGTTCCACAACCACACAGAGAACAACGACCGGTATCACGATTACAGACATCGACCCCGATACCGTGAATCTCGGAACAGCTCCGGAGCAGTCGTCTCCGTCCGACAGAAAAGAACGTTTCATTCTGATTGCGGTGATCGCAATCCTTTTGATTGCAGTTCTTGCACTTGGCGGGTTCCTTTTCCAGAAGGGTAATTAACCACAAACAGAGAAAGACCTCCCGACTCCGGCTGCAGCCGGAAAAAGGATATTGAAAGTATATGAGCGATTTGAACAAAAAGCCCTCAGGCAACAAGTTTTCCCCAAACGGAACACCATCAAAGAGACCGCCCGCAGCTGTATTCATCTGGCTGCTCGTTCTCGTAATGATCGTAACCCTTTTTATCTATAAATTCACTCCGTCTCTCAGTGATACCAAAGAACTGTCACAAACAGATTTTGAAAGATATTTGAGAAATGGATGGATCACGACAGCAACGGTTCTTCCGGAAACCGAGGATGTCCTTCAAATCGAAGGGACATATGAAAGAAAAAATGCAGAACCCGTGAAGAAAGAAGAAGCAAAGGCAAAGCCGGAAGAAAAGGCTAACGCTGATGCTGCAAAGGATAAATCTTCAAAGGAAGAAAAGGCTGAAAAAGAGACCGCAAAAGCTGAGAAATCCAGCGGAACAACAGACCTTTCCGGGGAATCAAAAACAGAAGATACCCCCGATGAACTGAAAAAACAAAAGAACTACTACCGAACACGGGTCATCAAAACCCCTGCAGTCATGGAAGGTTTGAAGAATGTTGACGTTATCATCCTTGAACGTGATTCCTGGTGGAAATCTCTGCTCGGAAACGTATTGATCGGCATCGTCATCATCGGACTGATCTACTTCCTCTTTGCCCGTCAGATGCGGATGGCTGGAAAAGGAGCTTCTGAATTCGGAAAATCCAGAGCCAGAATGATCCTTCCCAATGAAAACAGTAAAACGTTTGATGATGTTGCAGGCTGTGATGAAGCAAAAGAAGAAACCAAAGAAATCGTGGAATACCTGAAAGATCCTCTGAAGTTCAAACTTCTCGGAGGCAAGATTCCCCGCGGCGCACTTCTCACCGGACCTCCGGGAACTGGTAAGACCCTGATGGCAAAAGCCGTTGCCGGGGAAGCAGGGGTTGCTTTCTTCGCAATCAGCGGATCCGACTTCGTGGAAATGTTCGTGGGTGTCGGTGCAAGCCGTGTCCGTGACATGTTCGATCAGGCAAGAAAACATGCTCCCTGTGTGATCTTTATTGACGAAATCGATGCTGTCGGACGTTCCCGTTTCTCCGGGATCGGCGGCGGTCACGATGAACGTGAACAGACACTCAACGCTATGCTTGTTGAGATGGATGGTCTGGAAACTCAGGAAGGTGTGATCGTTCTTGCTGCAACAAACCGTGCAGATGTCCTTGACCCTGCCCTGCTCCGCCCAGGTCGTTTTGACCGTCAGATCGTTATTGATTATCCCGATATTGCCGGACGCCGCAAGATCCTTGACGTTCACGCAAAGAATATCAAACTTGCGCCGGATGTTGACTTGGATTCTGTTGCCCGTTCCACCTCCGGATTCTCCGGTGCCGACCTGGCAAACCTGATCAACGAAGCGGCACTTCTTGCAGCCCGTTACAATAAACAGGCAGCCGACCAGCACGATCTGGAAGAAGCCCGCGACAAAGTCTGTTTCGGCAGAGAGCGCAAGAGCCGCCGGATCCCCGAACGGGAACGCCGTCTCACTGCATGGCATGAAGCCGGACACACCATCGTCAATATTTTCTGCGAACACTCTGTTCCGCTGCATAAAGTTACGATCATTCCGCGCGGTCAGGCTCTCGGACTTACCATGATGGTTCCGGAAGAGGACCGTTACTCCCAGAGTATGCTGGAAATGAAAGATCTTATGAAAGTCGACATGGGTGGACGTGCCGCAGAAGAGATCGTCTTCACAGATATCACAAGCGGTGCATCTGCTGATATCTCCCATGCCACCAAAGTTGCCCGTGCAATGGTTTGCTCTTTCGGTATGAGTGACAAACTCGGTCCGATCCAGTACGGCGAACGCTCCGATCATATTTATCTTGGACGTGATATCACCCGCAGTGAGGCTTACAGCGAAGAAACTGCCCGGATCATTGACCTTGAGATCAAGAAACTGGTGGATGACGCCATGGATTCTGCAAGACAGATCCTGACGGAACACCGGGACATGCTTGATAAACTGGCAGAAGCTCTTCTGGAAAAAGAAACGCTGGATGCCGTTCAGGTTTATGAACTTCTCGGACTTCCTCAGCCCAAACAGGATTTCATCAAAGAAATTCCTGCAGAAGAAACAGTTCCGACTCAAACAGAACCGATTCCACCGGAAAGTGTGTGATGACTGAATCTGTAGAATCAGCAGTTACACAAATTGAACCCGGTATTGTGCGGATCGCCTGCCGGGTTCAGCCAAGAGCCTCCAAACAGGGGATCCGTGGAATGCACGGGAATGCAGTAAAAGTGTCGCTGAACACGCCACCTGTTGATGGCAAAGCAAATGCGGCACTCTGTGCTTTTCTGGCGGATATTCTTGATTTATCAAAATCCTCAGTCTCTCTTCATTCCGGACAGACATCACGGGACAAAGTCGTGGAAGTCTGTGGAATCAACCAGGTTCAGGCTATTACGATTCTTCAACAGGAAGTTGACCAGAATTCATGATTCATAAGGAGGTTTCCATGACAGTTCATAAATCAAAATATTTCAAGAGGGTGCTTTTGGCATCTCTGACATTATTATTTCTTTCAGCTTGCACCACGGTAAAAACAACTATTGTTTCAGCAACAAATACAAAAAAGGACAAAGCTATGAAAAAAGCGTACTATCTCGATTTGATGGAAACAACCCTTTCTGCGTATACCACGGAGCACATTGACCGTTACTTCAAGCAGGTAAAAAAAGATGGTTTGACCGAGCATGGATTTCCCCGTCTGACTGCAAACATCGGGATTCTGATCGCTCACAACAAACGTCTGGACCTGAAACCGCGCTTTATTGAGATGATGGACTTCTGCTGTCAGCAGATCCCGAAAGTCAAAGCCGCAAACGACTTCTCCGTGAAAGAAATCATTTTCTGTATTCAGGAACTGGAAAACAGCAATCAGGTTCCGGCTGAAAAAATTCAGGAATGGAAGGATCTCTTGAAGACCATCGATCCTTATACCTGTTATAATGTATATGCCAAAGATATGGATCATGTGGTCTACAACTGGGCGGCGTTCACCATGCTCAGTGAATTTATGCGTCAGAAAGCCGGACTTTCAGATAAATATTCCGACTTTATTGATTTGCAGGCATATTCCCAGCTGCGGCATCTGGATGAAAACAAGATGTACCGGGATCCTCATGAACCTATGGTTTACGATTTCGTGACCCGGGGTTTGTTTGCAGTTCTTCTTCATGAGGGCTACAAGGGAAAATATCAGAAAGTTTGGCAGGATGCGCTGGATCAGGGGGCAGAATATACATGGAAGATGATCTCTGTCACCGGAGAAATGCCCTACGGCGGACGGAGCAACCAGTTCCTCCACAACGAAGCGCATGTGGCAATCATGATGGAATGTTATGCAAACTACTATGCGAAGAAAGGTGATTTGAAGACAGCCGGACAGTACAGGATGCTTGCTGTCAGAGCATTGAAAAACATCGCTTTCTGGCTCAATAAAAAGCCCATCTCCCACATCAAAAACCGTTTTCCCATCGAATCAAAATACGGCTGTGAAAATTATGCCTATTTTGACAAATACATGATCACAACGGCATCATTTCTCTATGCAGCCTACCGTCTCTGTGATGAATCCATTGAACCGATTGAACTTGACGACAAGACTGGAATGAGCTGGAAGACATCCGATTACTTCCACAAACTGTTCCTCCGTGCAGGAGATTATTTTGCGGAATATGATTACCGTGCCGACTATGATTACGACTGTAGCGGGCTGGGTCGTCTTCACAAAAAGGGTGCGCCCTCCGAACTGTGTCTCACCGTTCCCTGTCCGGAAATGTACGCCTATATTCTTGACATGAAAGATTCTGCCCGTCTTGCCATCGCGCCCGGGGTGGAGGTCAACGGAAAGTGGCACTATGCCGTGGAAAAGGATGTTGTTCACACAATCAAAAATCACTTTGCAAAAGGTGAAACTGCAGGTGCTGAAGTGGAATACAACTTCCCTGCCGGACAAAAGCTCAGAGCCTGGTATACACTTGACCGGGACGGTCTGAGCATCAAAGTTTCCGGGAGTGAAACTGTCCGTCTTCTGCTCCCTGCGTTCAAGTTCAACGGGAAAGATTACAGCAAAATCACACTGAAAGAGGGTGTTCTGGAAGTGGAATTTGAGGGTTATGTCTGCCGTTACACTGTGCTTGACGGAACAATTATTGCGTTGGATCGCCCTGCCCGGAACCGGAATGGTCATTATGAAACCTTCGTTGCAGAAGGAAGCAGCGGCTTGAGAGTACAGGTTTCTATCGAAAAACTCTGATTTTTCTGCTGGAACACGCTTGATTTTTCTTCAGACTGCCTTGCATTTTTTCAAAAAGTGATTATATTTTCAAAGTAGATCCCTGCTTGAAGTCCGGTTGAGAACATTCAGATCACGGAAGTTGTCAAAGTGACTGAAACCCGTAACAGAGAGGAGGGGATTTATGAAAGAGAAAATTTTGAAATGCGGAATCTGCGGGGCAGTGATTGAAGTCATCGTCGAATGTCAATGCTACGAAGGTTTTGTGTGCTGCGGTCAGCCGATGCAGGAGGAGAATCCGCAAACAGCTGATCAAACAAAAGAAAAGCATGTGCCGGTCGGGGAAGTTTTTTCCAAATGGGAGACGAAAGTGACTGTCGGTTCGACGCTTCACCCAATGACGGAAGAACACCGGATTCTCTGGATAGAGATGATCGACGGAGACATGAGAGTCAGAAAGTATTTGAGAGCCGGAGAACGCCCCGAGGCAGTTTTTCCGATGTCTTTCAAACCCGGCGTGATCTTGCGGGAATACTGCAATGTTCACGGATTATGGGTGTACGAACATAAAGAGTAAGAGGATTGAAAATGGGATTCAGAGCAGTTCGGATTTCTGAAAAAGTGTGGTGGGTCGGAGCGATCGACTGGAGCTTGAAAGAGTTTCACGGTTATACCACTCACAGCGGAACAACTTATAACGCATACCTGATCGAAGGGGAAAATCCTGTTTTGATCGACACAGTGAAAGCTCCTTTCAAAGATGAAATGTATGCCAGAATCAGTTCTGTGATCGGATCCCCTGAAAAAATCCGGACGATCATTTCCAATCATGCGGAACCTGACCACTCCGGAGCTTTGCCGGATGTCATCCGCGAAATCCAGCCGGAAAAAATCTACGCATCCGTCGCCGGTGTCCGTATCCTCAACGATCAGTTCGGGATCGGAGACAAACTTACGGCGGTCAAGACCGGTGATTCCATTGAGATCGGAAACGGCATGACTCTTTCCTTTGTGGAAACGAAAATGCTTCACTGGCCCGACAGCATGATCTGCTATCTCTCCGGAGAAAAGATCCTGTTCTCTCAGGATGGTTTCGGAATGCACCTGGCAACAGAAAAACTGTTTGCAGATGAAAATCCGGTGGAGCTTATGCTTCAGGAGATGAAGACTTACTATGCAAACATTCTTCTGCTCTACTCTAATCAGGTTTCCAAACTGCTGGATTCCATTCCTTCTTTGAACCTTGATATTGCCATGATCGCTCCCGACCACGGTCCGATCTGGCGCGGAGTTCTGCTGACCTTCCCGCTGGAAAAATACCGTGAATGGTCCGATCAGAAACCGGAACGCCGCGCAGTTATCTGCTACGACACCATGTGGGGCGCAACGGATAAGATGGCTAGATCCATTGCCGATGGGATCCGTTCCACCGGCGCCGCTGTTGAAGTCTTCAACATGCACAACCGTTCCCGCAGCGATGTTGCGACAGCTATGCTGAAAGCCGGCGCACTGGTGATCGGGGCCCCGACACTGAACAACATGGCGTTCCCCTCACTTATGGATACGCTCTGTTATCTGCGCGGATTGCGTCCGAAAAATCTGAAAGGTGCTGCTTTCGGATCTTTCGGATGGAGTGGAGAAGCGGTTGCTCAGATCACGGAACAGTTGAACGCTATGAATTGTGAAACCATTGAACCGCTGAAGCTGAAATTTGCATCTTCCAAAGAAGATTTTGAAGCATGTTTTGAGTATGGAGTCAAGATCGGGGAATCCATTAAGGATCTCTGATAAAAAAATATTACCTCAACAATAAGGAGAATAGAAAATGGACAAGTATGTGTGCGATGTCTGCGGATTTGTTTATGATCCCGCAAACGGCGATCCTGCTAACGGAATCGCCGCCGGAACCGCTTTTGAAGATCTGCCCGAAGATTGGGTTTGCCCCGAATGCGGCGTTGGAAAAGACAGCTTTTCCAAAGAATAAAAATCGGTTCTGAGAGTAATCCCGGGTTGAATTTTCTGATCCGGGATTCTTTCTTTTTAAATCATACTTTTCCTGATTTCCCCGAAGGCTTGAATACGAAAAATTTCTGAATAAGGAATGTCACACAGACAAGAGAGGAATCAACGCAAATTTTTGTAAGCACAGCTTTTTCACTGTTGAATAAAGCAAGCATCGTTTCTGTCAGAATGTACGATAGCAATACCATAAAGCTGGCAAGTCCGAAGAATTTCAAAAGAGATTTCGCATCGACCAGCCCCTTGTTCTTGAAAACAAAATTCCGGTTCAACGTATAGTTCACGGTTGCTGAAACACAACGGGCAAGAACAATTGATAACAACAGCCGCAAAGACATATTGAAATATTCAAGATCCATCTTCCGGAATATCAGTTTATAAAACAGGGTAAAGACAGAAATATCGATCAGGAACGACATAATTCCGCTTGAGAAGAAGTAGAACAGTTGAAGGAGCGACTCTCCGAACAGAGTGATATAGATGAGCCAGGAATCCTTGAACGGTCTGAAATGTGTTGTATTATCTTTTTCATAGATCGTAGAAATTTCAACTTCTTTGAACGGAATATTCAAGCTGCTTGCGATCAAAAGCATTTTTGTTTCATACTCAAACCGTTCCCCGGAAACTTTCTGTATTTTTTCTATAAAGAATGCCGGAAGTCCGCGTAAACCGGTTTGTGTATCGGACAATGTCTGTCCGGTCAGAATTTTGAACACACGACAGGTCAGAAGATTTCCCAATTTGCTTCTAACGGGAACTCCCTTTTCCTGAAAGGAACGGACACCCAGAATCAGAGAATCCGGATTTTCTTCCAATGCAGCAACACAGCGACAGATATCCTCCGGTAGATGCTGTCCATCTTCATCGGCAGTTACAGCACCGGAAAACTCTTTCAGAAGACAATAAGCAAATGCTGTTTTCAGAGCCCTGCCCTTACCACGGTTTCTTTTATGCCGCAGAATCACCACGTCCGGAGTTGATTCCAGCTGATCAAAATAACATTGATATTTTTCAGGTTTGCTGCCGTCATTGACAATAACAATGGGATTGGAAATTTGACGGCGCAAAGCAGCAACCAGAGTGGGCAGCTTCTCTGATGGCTCATAAGACGGTATAATTACTGCTATGGCTGATTTTTTCAAAAACTCTCTCCAAGAATCCTTGCAAATTCACTGAATTTTTCTATCATTATGAATCAATTTCAGTTACCTTTTCAAAGAAAAACTCCTGATAATCTAGCACAAAATATTCAAATGTCAAGCTGTACAGAGTATGAATCTTTCTGAACAGACAAAAATAAGTCAGTTTCATCAAACTTTTTCAGAAAAATTTTGTCTGAAAACTTTAATCAGATTTCCCCCCAATAAAATTTTACAGAATCTACGAGGAGGGAATATGAGAAAAATTATCTTTACAACATTCATTTTCTTAATGACAGCCGCACTGACGGCACGATCGATGTATCTCAGGAATTTTCCGTATATGCGAACAGCAAAATTAGTAGGGACACCGGAGAAAATCGCAGCGATCCCTCTTGATCATAAGCTCTATAAAAATACAAATGATAAATATACAAACATCAGGCTCATTGACGAGGAAGGACGGAATATCCCGTTTGCTGTAAAAAATGTTTTTCCTCTTCATGACAAGCATCTCTATGCCGTTTACTCCGGTACAATGTCAGACTTCAAGCTGGATATCCCCCGAAAAACGGCTTCTGCAGAGTTTTCAATTTCACCGGAAGGCAATATTTCCAGATTAACTTTCCCTGCAATGAAAAACGAACAGGGACGGGAAATCTCATTGGATTTTTTCAATGCGAAAGGTGAGAAAGTCGCAGAGAAAAAGAATATTCTTCTCAAGCAGTCAAAACATGATGACCGGACAGTTTATACGGAATTTCCTGCCGTCAAAGCTCAACGGGTCAGAGTTACGCTGACAGAACCTGATCAGGAACGGTTATCTGCTGCAAAGGAATTTTTCAAAAGGATCGCAATCAATCAGGCAGTCCCCTTAAAAACGCCGGGGAAACCGGAAGTGAAAAATATAACATTGCCGGAAATCAGCCGTTTCAACAAAGGTCAACTGACAGAAATCACTGTTGATGCGAACAGGATTCCATGCACAGAGCTGTTTTTACAGAATGATGATAAGAAATTTGAACGTTATGTGGAAGTATTTTCCAAAACAAAGGAACAGGAAAAATGTATTGCGTCGCAGAATCTCACTCAGGACACCAAGGGCATACCACTGCCGGAAATCCGGGGGGATTACTATGTTATCAGAATTTATAATGCCAACAAAGAACCTTTGAAAAATCTCAATTTGCTGTGGGAAATCAAACAGAAAGTCCTGATGTTTATCCCGCCGGAAAAGGGGAATGTTAAAATTTATTATGGCGGAGATGATAAAATGATGCCTTATGATATAGAATTTGCTGACCAATACGGGCTTCCCCCGCAGATTTATGAATTGGGAGAAGAAGTTGAATCCCCGGATTATGCTCCGAAAATCCCGGCGATCAATCTGTATAAATATTTCTTATGGGTAGTGATAGCCATCGGAGCCGTATTGCTTTTCATCATGATCATCCGGATGATGAACAAAGCTCTGAATTCAGAAAGTTACCGGAATGGAGCAAAATAAAACGATATTTTATACTTTTTCAACAGGAAAACAAAAAAAAACTTGCAGAAATCCCGAAATGGGTTTATATTAATATATGGAATGTAAACTTAACCAGGGATTTATACATAAGATGAGTGCTTTACTGAAAGTTTTGTTTATCGGAGATGTGGTTGGAAAAGGCGGACGGAATGCAGTCCGTGACCTTGTGCCTGTTCTCAAACAGGAATACCGCTGTTCTTTTGTGATCGTCAACGCAGAAAATTGTGCCAACGGTTCCGGTCTGACCGCCACGTGTCTGCAGGAAATGGGAGATCAGGTGGATGTGTTCACCAGCGGGGATCATACCTGGGACCAGAAGCCGCTGCAAACTGAGATCCAGCATATTCCGAATCTGATCCGTCCGGCAAACTTCTCTGAAAAACAGCCCGGTGTCGGCTGGAAAGTCTTCCGGAATCCGGCAGGCGGTGAAATCGCAGTCGTCGCACTCATGGGCAAAGTCTTCATGCGGGAGTCCGCCTATTGTCCTTACGAAGTCATGGAAAAGATCCTGACCAAACTTCCGGCGACCTGCAAGACAGTGATCGTAGACATGCACGCAGAAGCCACCAGCGAAAAAGCCGCTATGGCGTGGATGTACGACGGGCAAATCACAGCTGTCATTGGAACTCACACTCATGTTCAGACAAACGATGCCCGTGTTCTGCCCAACGGAACAGCCATGCTGACAGATGTGGGCATGGTCGGAGCGAAAGACTCCATCCTCGGACGGGAAGTGCCGGATGTTGTCCAAAAGTTCAGAACCGGAATGCCGGTTCGCCTCAATGTACGGGAAAAAGAAATCCGGCTGGATGCAGCCGTTATTACATACGAGTTGGAGACAGGAAAAGCTATTGCTATTGAACCGATCCAAAGAATGTATAAAGAGGAACAATGAATATGAAAACGATCCCTGAACTTGATTGGAGAAGAATTGATCTTCTCATCGCCCTTGCGCTGGAAGAAGACCTTCAGGACCGCGGGGATGTTACAACAAAATCCGTTATCGGCGAAAATCTGCGGGTCAAAGCAGTCTTCCTTGCAAAAGAGGATTGTGTCTGCGCAGGGCTTCCTGTAGCGAAACGGATCATGAAAGAAGTCGATCCCGAAATCGAATGGAAAGATCTGGTACAGGAAGGCGAGTTCTGCCCGAAAGGAACTCTCATGGCAGAGATCGCCGGAAGAGCATCTTCCATTCTGACAGCAGAACGTACCGCGCTCAACTTCCTGCAGAGACTCTGCGGAGTTGCGACTGCCTCAAAGAAATATCAGGATGCAGCAGCCGGTACAAAAGCAATCGTTCTCGACACCCGGAAAACCACTCCCGGATGGAGAAATCTGGAAAAATATGCCGTTGCAGTCGGTGGAGCTTCCAACCACAGAATCGGACTTTATGACCGTGTGATGATCAAAGACAATCACCGGGAACTTGCCGGACTGGAAGGAAAAGACGGAATTCTCCGCAGCGTGGAACGTGCCAGAAAAATGTATCCGGATCTGGAAGTGGAAGTGGAAATCGACTCTCTGGATTCTCTGGATGAAGCTCTGGAATCCGGCGCAGAATATATTCTTCTCGACAATATGTCCAACGAATTGATGGCTGAGGCTGTCAAACGGACCGCCGGAAAAGCAAAACTGGAAGCCAGCGGAAATATGAAACTGGAACGCGTTCCTTCCGCAGCCGCGACCGGAGTGGATTTCATCTCTGTCGGAGCTTTGACTCACTCTGTAAAATCTGCAGATATCTCTCTGGATGTCTGCCCGGAGGAACTCTGATATGATCGCCCGGCTCCGCGGAACTTTGATCGATGCCTCCTATACGGAAGCTCTGGTGGAGTGTGCCGGAGTGGGATATTCCGTCAATATTCCGCTCTGCACCTTTGAAAAGCTCCCCCTGCCCGGAAAAGAGGTGATCCTGCAAACGATCCTTATCGTCCGGGAAGATGATATGAGTCTTTACGGATTTGCCACAAAACAGGAACTCCAGATCTTCCGTCTGCTGAATACAGTCAACGGGATCGGAGCCAAGACTGCCCTGAATATTCTGAGCAGCTTGAATATACCGGTTTTCTGTCAGGCGATTCTGTCAGGCGATATCAAGACCCTGAAAAAGATCAACGGAGTCGGACCGAAATCTGCCGAACGCATGATCATCGAACTGCGTGACAAGATCCGTGAGATCAGTCCGGAATCCCAGTTCGGAGGGGCGTCCCCCGCCGCAATGCCGAACTCAAGAGAAGCCGAAGATGCTGCAATGGCATTGGAAAAACTCGGCTTCAACCGGGCAAAAATTCTTGACACTGTGGTAAAAATCGCGGCTGATCTTCCTGAAGGCGAACGTTCTGTGGAAAATATCATCAGAAAATCTCTTCAGGCCCTCAACAAGGGATAAGTTATGACTGATGCCGGAAATGATTGGAATAACTGGAAGGTGGATTGTCCGGTTTATATTGTCCTTGATATCCCATCTCCGGCAGCAGAAAAAATTCAATCGTTCCGGAAAGAGTTTGATCCGGAACGGTCGAAACTTCCTGTTGAGATAACGCTGACAGGTTCCAGCGGAACCGGTTTGGTTTCTCAGGGGCAAACGGTCAGGGAAATTGCGGAACATCTTGAAAGAGCCGCAAAAGAGATCCATCCGTTCTATATCTGTTTTGATAAAGTGGAACGATTTCCCGGTACCGACATCTATTTTTTAAAGGTGAAAGAATCTCCGGAACTACTCTCTGCCCAGAAAAAGATTTCAGAATGCGGGATCAGATTTGACCCGTCCCCCTACCCTTTCCAGGCACACTGCACCATTGCCCTGAGAAAAGAGATTCTTTGTCTCAGAAAACAGTTTGACCTGCTTTTTATTGATTTTCCCAAAGAGCCGATCCGTCTTGACATGCTCTCAGTTTATGCTATGAAAGATGCAAATTCCTGTGAAATTCTGCACAAGATTGCGTTATCTTGAAAAAAAATCTGAAATTTGTGTTGAATTCTATCCGTTTGTGTGCTAAATTACAGGGATTAATAAATGTTCATTCTTGGAGGACTATTTTATGGAAATGAAAAACGGCAACTTTTACATTGGCGGGATCGCTGTATCTGAACTTGCAGCGAAGTATGGAACTCCCACCTATGTTTACGACGAACAGAAAATCCGCGCTAATTACCGGAAAGTCAGCGAAACATTCCGGAAATATTATCCGAATTTTGAAATGTTCTATGCAGTAAAATCCTGCAACAACCCCGCAATCGTCAACATTCTGCGTCAGGAAGGCGCAGGAGCAGACTGCGCAAGTGTCAACGAAATTCTTCTTGCCAAGAGCGTTGGTCTGGAAGGCGAAAAAGTCATGTTCAGCGGAAACTTCCTTTCCGATGACGACATCAAACAGGGTCTGGAAAGCGGAGTCATCTTCAACCTCGACGATGTCTCTCTTCTGCCCCGTCTGCTGAAATTCGGCAAACCCGAACTTCTCTCTTTCCGCGTGAACCCCGGTTACGGCAAGAGCAACGTCGGTGAATATGTCACCAACGCAGGCCCCAATGCAAAATTCGGGATCCATCCGGACAAAGTGATCGATGCTTACCGTATGGCAAAAGAAGCCGGAATCAAGCGTTTCGGTGCCCACATGATGACCGGTTCCTGCATCACTGATGCAGAATATTTCCCGTTTGTGACCGGACTGCTCATGGATATCATCGGCAAAGTTTCCAAAGAACTGGATATCAACTTTGAATTTGTTGACCTGGGCGGCGGACTCGGTATTCCTTACAAGCCCGGCGAACCCGCTCTTGATCTGGAAAAAGCTGCACAGCTCACCGCTGAAATGTTCAAGAAGAAATCTGAAGAATACGGCATGAAACCGCCTCAGCTGAAACTGGAACCCGCCCGCTACTTCGTCGGAAATGCAGGCTGGGTCATTGGTACTGTTCATGCGATCAAGGAATCCTACCGCAAGATTGCCGGAACCGATATCGGTATGAACATTCTCGTCCGTCCTGCATTCTATGGTTCCTATCATCATATCTATGTTGACGGAAAAGAAGATCATGCACGCAAGCCGCTGGGTATGAGCGGACAGCTCTGTGAAAACACAGACTTCTGGGTCAAGGACCGCGAACTGCCGGAAGATCTTTCCGAAGGCGATATCGTGATCTGCGAAAATGCCGGTGCTTACGGTTTCGGCATGAGCTACCAGTACAATGGACGTCTCCGTCCGGCAGAAGTTCTTGTCAACAACGGCGAAGCTTTCCTGATCCGCGACAGAGAAGAATTTGAAGATATGATCCGTCATACTCACGTTCCGGAACGTCTTTTGAGTTGAAATTCCGGAAATCTGAGTTACATTACCACTAAACATCAAACCGGAGACTGAATATGCTGCTTCAAAAATTAGCCAGACTTTTTTCCAGCGATATCGGGATTGACCTCGGTACTGCGAACTGCCTTGTATATATGAAGGATAGAGGGATCGTTCTTTCTGAACCATCTGTGGTTGCCCGTGTGGAAGCGACCAAAGAAGTTGTGGCAGTGGGTCTTGCTGCGAAGCGCATGCTTGGTAGAACCCCGAAAAACATCAAAGCAGTCCGTCCCATGAAATATGGTGTGATTGCAGATTTTGATATCACCGAAGCCATGCTGAAACACTTCATCCGTGAAGCGAAGAAGATGCTTCCCATGCACAAAACCCTGATCCGTCCCCGTGTGCTGATCGCAGTTCCCTCCGGAATTACAGCTGTGGAACGCAAAGCCGTGCAGGAGACAGCAGACAGTGCCGGTGCGGGAGATATTTTCCTGATCGATGAACCGATTGCTTCTGCAGTCGGTGTGGGGCTTCCCGTTTCAGATCCGACAGGAAGTATGATCGTTGATATCGGCGGCGGTACGACAGAAGTCGCAGTGCTTTCTCTCTCCGGTATTGTGACAAAACACAGTCTCCGTATCGGCGGTGACGAAATGGATGCTGCGATTTGTCAGGCTGTCAAGCGGAATCACAATCTCGGGATCGGTCCCCGTATGGCAGAAGATTTGAAGATCGAGATCGGCAGTGCATATCCCCAGGAAAATGAAGACCGCATCTACATGGATGCCAAGGGGATTGACCTGATTTCCAAACGTCCAAAATCAGTAAGGATCACTGCAAAAGAATTGCGTATTGCATTGAACGGTCCTGTGACCAACATTGTTGAAGCCGTGAACAGCACGTTTGAGCAGTGTCCGGAAGAAATCTCCGGAGACCTTCTGGAACGCGGAATCATGCTGGCTGGCGGCGGTTCCATGCTGCGCGGACTTGACCGGAGAATCTCTGATGCAACAGGTTTGCCTGTGTTCCTTGCAGACGATCCGCTGCACGCAGTTGCCAACGGAACCGGTATCATTCTTCAGGATGTGGACCGTATGGCAAAAGCAATGGCACTGGCTGTTGATTGAGGATGATATCTGTATCAGACAGATTGAACAACAAATAAAAACATCTTTTAACTTTTAACATTTTAACAAAGGCAGGTAGTATGTCCGGACATAGTAAATGGGCAAACATCAAGCACAAGAAGGGCGCAGCTGACGCAAAGAAAGGCCGCATCTTCTCCAAACTCGCAAAAGAAATCATGGTTGCTGTGAAGCAGAGTGGTAAAGAACCCGATACCAATCCGAAGCTCCGTATGTGTCTTACAGAAGCACGCGCAGCCAACATGCCCCGTGAAAACATCGAACGCGCCATCAAGAAAGGTGCCGGTGAACTCGGAGATGTTACATTTGAAGAAATCACCTACGAAGGCTATGGTCCCGCAGGTGTTGCAATCATCGTTGAATGTCTGAGCGATAACAAGAACCGTACACTCAGCGATGTCCGTCTTGTTTTCGACAGAAACAACGGTAACATGGGTGCAACCGGATCTGTGGCTTACATGTTCCAGCGCAAGGCTCACTTCCTCATCGAAGGCGAAAATGCAACCGAAGAAAAGCTGATGGATCTCGCTCTTGAAGCCGGTGCAGAAGACTTGGAAGTCGAAGACGGTGTTGCTGAAATCTGGGCAGAAACTGATGCTTTTGAAGCTCTTGCAAAAGCTTTGGAAGATGCCGGAATCGCTCCTACAGAAGCAGGCATCGTCCGTAAACCTGATAACACCATTGCGATCAACGAACTCGACAAGGCTCAGCAGGTTCTCCGCCTTATCGATAAGCTGGAAGACCTTGATGACGTTCAGAAAGTGACTTCCAACATCGAAATCGCTGATGAAATCATGGAAAAACTTGCTGAGGAAGAATAATTCAGCATGAGTTCCATTTCCGGCAGAATGTCAGAGAGTTCGGTTATCCCCAGAGTAATTCTTGGAGTGGACACTTCTCTGCGTTCTACCGGATATGCAGTGATCCGCATGAATGCTCCCGGTAAATACCAGATTCTTGATTGCGGCGTGATCAAGAATAAGGCATCATTGATCCATAGTGAATGTCTTTACCGGATCGCCGGGGGAATTCGGGAACTTGTTGATACCTTCCATCCGGATACTGCATCAATTGAAAGTGCCTTTGTACAGAAAAACATCAAGACCGCGATGATTCTGAGCCTGGCACGTGGAGCTGTGATAACGGCTCTTGCAGAAAAAGGAATAGAGATTTATGAATATTCCCCGACGACGGCAAAAAGATCTGCCATCGGTCGTGGGACAGCAACAAAGGAACAGGTCGCAGTCATGATGGCGGCGGTCTGCGGAATAGATGTCTCCGGAGTTCCGGATGACTCTACAGATGCGTTGGCATTGGCAGTTTGCCATGCGAATACTTTTCACGGAGATTCCAGACTTTCCGGCTCCGGAAAAAAAGTTTGATTTGCGAAATCACTGTTGAGGGTGTATATTACCTGCAGCAATAAGAAATGATAGAGGGTAAAGAGAATGTCTCTTACAAAGTACGGAAAAAAAGAATACAGCTTGGCGACACTGCTTTTTGTGCCGTTGTTTCTGCTCAGCATTGCGGGTGGGATCTGGGTCACGGCAGCAGGGTATGCGTTTGCTGTTCTGTTAGCACTTGCATGGTTCGCGGTGTGCTTCTTTTTCCGTGATCCGGAGCGGGAAATTCCGGATGATGAAAAACTGATTTTATCTCCGGCAGATGGTCAAGTCCGGGATATTGAATTGATCTCAGCCTCTGAATATGGGCATCTTGCAAACATATTCAATGGAAAGGATATGCTGAGGATCACTATTTTTGTTTCCGTTCTGGATGTCCGTATCAACCGGGCTCCATGCGATTTTACGGTCAAACTCCGGGAACGGAAAGAGATGGAAGGATCCTCTACGGAATCGGTCATGCTTGCCGGTATTGCAACGGCTTGCGGAAAAGAGATCCCTCTCGGGATCAAGCAGGTTTCTGTTACGGGAATCGACAAGATCATTTGCGAACCTGTCCCCGGAGATAAATTGGTTCGCGGGGAGCGGTATGGAATGCTTAAGTATGGATCTAAGATAGAACTTTATCTTCCGGCGAAGAGTGATCTTCTGGAAATCAAGGTTGGTGTCGGCGATCGTGTTCAAGGCGGCGTATCAGCAATTGTTGAAATTGCAGAAAAATAAAAGAAGGAAATTTTCTTATGAAAAAAAGTATTGATGCGACTAATTTTAAATGGTTGAGATATGTTCCGAACTCTCTGACTCTCTGCAATTCGCTTTGCGGTTTTGCATCTATTATCGTAGCTCTCAGTTACAATAATAATCAGGTACTTCCTGATTTACAGAACAAAGTTTGGATTATCTGTGCTTGGTTAATTCTGGGAGCTATGATCTTTGACTGTCTTGATGGTTTTGCAGCAAGAATTCTGAAAGCCACAAGTATGCATGGTCTGCAGATGGACTCTCTGGCAGATATGGTAACTTTCGGTGTGGCACCTGCAACACTTATTACAGCAATCACTCACAGTTTTAAGGATTTGCATGAACCGCGTTGTTACACGGTGATCGTCTGGATCCTTGCGGCGGTTTATCTTGGCGGAGCTGCATTGCGTCTTGCAACATACAATGTTCATGCGATGTTGGATAAAAAGAGCGATGATAAATTCCATGGACTGCCCTCCCCCGGCGCAGCCGCTGCGGTTTGTACAACAGTCCTTTGCTGTCAGAAATTAAAGATGGATGAGATTTTCCACCTCGATCTCGTGAACTACTGGTGGATCATTCCGGTATATGCAGCAATTCTCGGTTTGCTGATGGTCAGTCCGATCCGTTATCTCCATATTGGGAAATGGCTGACGACTGCAGCAAAGAGCAAGAAAAAGATTGCGATCGTTCTGGTTTTCCTGGTTCTTCTGATTCTTTTCCCGGTTTATACGGCATTCCTCTTCATTAATATTTACATCCTGCTCGGAATTCTGATTTATCTCTGGAAATCCCTGTTCGGAAAAAAGAAGGACGCCTGAGTATGAATTTCTTTGTTTCCGGGGGTGCAGGTTTTATCGGAGGTCACCTTTGTGAATCTCTCCTTGCTGATGGTCATACTGTCTATGCAATGGATAATTTTTCCACCGGTTCCCGGAAAAACATTGAAAAAATTCAGGATCATCCGAATTTTCACTTTGAAGAAGGGGATATTATCTCTTCTGAGAAGTTAGAAGAATTTGTAGAGAAGAGTGATGTTATCTTCCACCTTGCGGCAGTTGTCGGAGTGGAGCTTGTTGTCCGGGATCCCGTCGGAACGATCCTGACAAACGTCAATGGTTCAGAACGGATTCTTTCACTTGCCTCGCAGTATGGCAAGCGGATCATTCTTGCCTCCACAAGTGAAGTTTACGGAAAATCAGATAGACTTCCGTTTTCCGAAAAAGACGATCTGGTGATCGGTCCATCCACCCATTCCCGCTGGTCCTATGCCTGCAGCAAACTGCTGGATGAATTTCTTCTCATGGCATACTACCGGAACAAAAATCTGAACGGTACAGTTGTCCGTTTCTTCAATACTGTCGGACCCCGTCAAACAGGGGAGTACGGCATGGTTATTCCGCGTTTTGTGAAAGCTGCACGCACCGGAGAAGCTCTGAAAGTTTACGGTTCCGGCAAGCAGACCCGCTGTTTTTGTCACGTTTTCGACACGATCCGCGCCTTAAAACTTCTGGTCGATCAGAAAGATATTGCCGGCAGGATCTTCAATATCGGAGCTACGAACAGTATTTCCATGGAAGACCTCGCGGAACTGACAGTCAAGACCTTGAATTCCAATGCACCGATTGAGCGTATCTCTTATGATCAGGCCTACGAAAGCGGTTTTGAAGATATGCTTCACCGGAGACCTGATGTTTCAGCGATCAACAGTTTGACCGGCTGGCAGGCGGAAATTCCGTTGGAACAGATCATCAGAGATGTTGCAGCGGCTCAGGAATTGAATTGATACCTTTAATCATTTTTAGAAAGGAATGATCATGATAGCAAAAACAAAGATGGTGCTTCTCGGACCTCCGGGAGCAGGAAAAGGAACAGCTTCAGAACTTCTTCTGAAAGACGTTAAACTTGCACACGTTTCCACCGGAGACATTTTCCGTGCGGAAATGAAGAATGGAACAGAACTCGGAAAACTGGCTAAATCCTACATTGATGCCGGTAAACTGGTTCCCGATGAAGTCGTTGCCGGAATGGTTGCTTCCACACTGAACGGCGAAGCATGCAAAGACGGTTTTGTTCTTGACGGCTTCCCCCGTACAGTCCGTCAGGCAGAATTGCTGGAAGAAGAGCTTGCCAAGAGCGGCAGAACACTGGATGCAGTTGTTCTTTTTGATGCTCCGGAAGAACTGCTTCTTCAGCGTTTGACCGCCCGTCTCACCTGCCGCAAGTGCGGATTGAACTTCAACAAGATTTTCGGCAAGCCGAAAGTGGAAGGTGTTTGCGACCACTGCGGCGGCGAACTCTACCAGAGAAGCGATGACTCCATGGAAACCGCTGTGAACCGTCTGAAAGTTTACAACGAACAGACTGCTCCGCTGATCGAGTTCTATACCAAGAAGAATCTTCTCTTCACAGTTGATGCATCTCTGCCCAAGGCAGAAGTCTATGCAGCATTTCTGAAGGCTCTGAACTGATTATGGCAAGAGACTTTGTCATTCACACACCGGAGGAGATCATCCGGATCAAGGAGGCGGCGAAGCGCGCAGCGATTGCCCGTGACAAGATCGCGGAATATGTCCGTCCCGGTGTGTCGACCAAAGAGCTTGATATGATAGCCGGGGAGATCATTGCCTCTCTGGGCGGACGCTGTGCGTTTCTGAATTACCACGGCTACCCCGGCAATATCTGTATTTCCGTGAACGATGAAGTTGTCCACGGAATCCCCTCCATGACCCGGATCATCAAGGAAGGCGATATTGTCAGCCTTGATGTGGGTGTGGAGTATGAAGGCGGGATCGGAGATACCGCCAGAACAGTTTATGTTGGACAGGAGCCGCCTGAAGATATCAAGCGTCTTCTGACAGCGACAGAAGAATCACTGGAGGCAGGATTGAAGGCTGCGAAAGTCGACAATTCTGTCCGCAGTATCTCTGCTGCGATCGAAGCTGTTGCAAGAAAATATTCTGTTGCAGTAGTCCGGGACTTTGTCGGTCATGGCTGTGGAACGAAGCTCCATGAACCGCCGGAAGTTCCCAACTATGTAACGCTCCGCAAAGGTCCGGTGCTTCAGCCGGGCATGGTTCTTGCGATTGAACCGATGTTCAATCTGGGAACCTTCAAAGTGTTTGTCCGCGGTGATGGCTGGACAGTATGCACGAAAGACGGAAAGATGTCGGCTCACTTTGAGCATATGGTATTGATAACGAATGAACAACCGGAGGTTTTGACCCGTGTCTAAAGAAGACGTAATCAAGGTTGATGGCGTTGTAAAAGAGTTGCTCCCCAACACAATGTTCAGAGTGGAGCTTCCGAACAATCACATTGTCCTCGCTCACATCAGCGGAAAAATGCGATTGAATTTCATCCGTATTCTCCCCGGAGATACAGTAACGCTTGAAATGTCACCGTATGATCTTACTAAAGGCAGAATTGTTTTCCGTCAGAAATAACATTCGGCCGTCCAGAAGCGTCCGGTTTTATCCCCGGACGCTTTCTTTTCTTCAAAGAGGTGTCTCATGAAAAAATTTTTACTGCACAGAGTTCTTCCTGTACTTGTTCCGGTGATACTTTTGATCAGTCTGCGCTGTCTGATCCCGGATGGAAGAGAGAACAGTACTGACGTGTATTGGCACATTCACGCTGCCGACCGGTCTTTTTCTGAGATGACCGCAAAAGAATATCCCATAACCCTTTCCATCTGGCGGAACCAGTTTGCCGATAAAGAGCTGCTGTTCCACGTTCTTCTGAAAGGTTATACCGGGATAAAACACTTTTTCAATTCACCTGTTGTACCGCCCTTTACCGGGGCTTCTCTGCTGTTGCTGCTTCTGTTTTTCTCTGCGTTTGTATATGCGGCAGTCAAAGCGGGAATTTCCAATAAAATGCTATGGCTCTGCACCTTGGGAGTTGCACTGTTTTCTCCCCTGTTCACATATCGCCTTCTTATGATACGTCCCCATGTTCTTTCCATGGCACTGATGATGCTTTCCTGCGGATTCCTGTTTCAGGGACCGGGGAAATGGAAAACGGTTCTCATCATCTTCGGAATGGGGTGGCTTTTTGCCTGGACATACTCGACACCGCATCTGCTGGTGGTCACTGCGATTGCATTTGGGATCGCCTATTTTCCGAAAGAGAAGTTCCGGGCACTTCTGCCGATCCTTTCATCTGCTGCCGGGATCTTCTGCGGTCTTCTGATTCATCCGCAAAGTCCCAATACCCTTACACTGTGGAAGATTCAGGGGATCGATGCGCTTCTTGCCCCGACCGCTGCGCTTGGTGACGGTTTGATTCCGATTGCCCAGGAATTGCATCCGCCGCGTTCACTCTGGATCGTGACATCGATTCCGATTTTCCTGCTTCTCTATTTCTGTCTGGTAATGTGGAACAGATTGAGAGAACAGAAGGGCTGGAAAGAGATCCCGCCGCAGTGTACGGTTTGCACCCTTCTTGCATTGTTCTGGATGAGTGCAGCGTATATGATCTCGCTCCGCCCCATCGAATATGCGATTCCCATGCTGTTTCTTACATTGGGTCTGGTTCTTCCGCTGGTCATTCAAAATCAGTCTTTCCGTTATTCAAAGGATCCGAAAATTCTGTATATCGCTTTTTCCGTATTGGTTGCCCTGAATATAGCTTTTACGATCCCATACACTTATAATTCCATGAAAAAGAAATCAGCAGCGATGCCGACGAAGCTGGTTACGACGTTGAAGACACTTGCCAAACCGGGAGACCGGGTTGTCAATCTGGACTGGAGTGATTTTCCGCCGCTGGTATTCCTTGCGCCGGAATATGAATTCACCTGGGGCTTGGATCCCATGTTCTCCTTTGTCCCATATCCTGAACAGAGTAAGATGCTTGGAAAATTAGCCCAGCCGAGAGTTCATAATTCCTATGCCGTCAGACGGGTTTTCAAAGCGGAATATGCGGTTCTGCTCCGGCGGCAATGGCACATGGGAATGAATCTGAAGTTCAACAGCGGATGGGAAGTCGTTTATGAAGGACCGGATGGCTGGATCTTCAAACTGTCTGACAGGCGCGACAACTCTTATTCCCGCAGTTCCTTCAACGAAAGCGGACGGAATTTCCGGATCGTCCCTCTTCGTTTCTGAGGATCTACAGAAATATATTTCCAACGCTGGAAGGCAAAATCGTGGGGACGCATGTTTTCCAGCCAGCAATGTTTCAGCATGAACGAAACGGTATAGCTCTCGAAGATCCAGGGAGCTTTTGAACGGATCAATTCAGCCAGTTCATCGTAAGCCTTATCACGTTCTGCAGATGGCTGCATATTTTTGATCTGTTCATATTTTGCATTGATCTCCGGAATATCACAGTTGACACGATTGCTTGCGCCGCTGTTGGGACCGTAAAAGAGCTGCAGGAAATTTTCAGCATCGGGATAATCCCCTGTCCATGATAAACGGAACATCTGCACCTGATTATTGGCAAGTTTCTGTAAAAATCTTGCCCGGTTATTGAATTCCGGTTTTACCTTGATTCCGATTTCTGCCAGATCGATTGCCAGAAGTTCTGCTGTTTGCAGATAGAAGGTATCGCTTCCTGCCTGATCAAATGTAATTTCCAAAGGTTTTCCTGTCCGGGGATCAATTCCTCCGGGGAAACCAGCCTTCTTCATATATTCTTTCGCAAGGGGAATATTCCGCTGAGTAAAATCTCCCGGTTTTGCCAGATACCCTGCCCCGGCATCCGGAGGTACCGGACCGTGAGCGGGGAACAATTTTCCTGCACCATACTCAATTCTGATGTCCCGGTTGAACGCAAGAGAGATCGCCTTTCTGAGGTTTTCATTTTTTCCCAGCAAAGGATCGGCAAAAGAAAATCCGATGTAGTTGATCTGCATTTCCGGAGAACGCAAAAGCTGGATCCCGCGATTCTGCAAAGAAGATGGGATTTGCAAATCTTTATTGACGACTGCGGCAAAATTCTCACCATCCAGAGCGTAGGAATCCAATTCCCCCTGCAGGAAAAGCAGCCATCCTGCCATAGGCTGTTTTATCAGATCACAGATGATCTCATCACAAAGCGGGAGTTGTCTTGTACGGTCGGCAGGATTTTCTGCTTCAGGAAAATATTCGACACGGTATTCCGGATTTTTCACCAGATGGATCTGATGATCTTTCTGCCATGATTTCAGTATAAAAGGTCCGGAACCGCAGGGATGATCCGCAAATTTTTTCCCGTAATGTTCAACCGCACGACGTGAAACGACAGAAAAGTAAGGCATCGCCATTGCATAAATGAATCTGGGATCTGCAGAGGTCAGATGGATCCGGAACGTCCTGTCATCCACGGCTTCCAATCCGTCACAACCCTGATCATAAGGAGAAAAATCATTTTCGGCAGCATTTTTGGTAAGGGAACGGAATTGATCCAGCCCTTTGATTCTGCCGCGGATCAACCAGAACCCGGTGGAATGAACCCGCACATCTGCGAGACGCAGAATGGAAAAAATCACATCTTTGGATTTGACTTTTCTCGAAGCTTTATCCGGGAAACACGGGGCATTCTGAAAGTAGAGATCATCACGAAGACGGCAAGTCAGCGTTGTTCCATCTGCGGAAAATTCCGGCATTGATTCCAGCATGGAAGGTTCCAGTTCATAGGGTCGTTTACTGAAAGAATATTGGAGCGGGGTATCATAGAAAGAAGCTGTCATGAATTGGCTTGCGGTATCGGCAGCCAGGGCAGGATCAAGAGTTGTGATCAGTTTATTGATCGAAGTCCGGAATATCCGTTTATTTTCCGTTTCATTTTTACGGCATCCGGTAGTTAAAAAAAGGGAAATCAGCAAGACAAGTATCAGAAAAAAACGACCTTTTTCTGAATTAAAAAACATGTATTTCTCCCGGGTTTCATTTTTTTGAAAATTTCATGGGGATAATATACTTGCCTGATATAAAAAATCAAGAGAAAAAAAACCTATTTTACAATCTGATGGTTGATTTTTTTATTTTAAGATGTATTGTATCTGAACAGAAACGATAAAATTGGAACATTATGTTAAAAACATTATTATACAATCTGAAAAAAAGCAATTGGAAATTATGGGGATTTTTCCTCCTGATTTTTATCTTTGGAACGCCGCTGCTGATTCTGACAGATTTTCCGCAACGTGATGTAGTACACCGTTATATTCCCATGGCGGAAGCGTTTGCCCGGGGGGATTGGATGTATGCCTTCCATCCACGGGTACAAATGCTGCATCCAACGTTTTCCGGCATTTTCGCTTGGTTATTCTCTGTAAACGGATTTATCGGAACTCAAATTTCCGGCTTATTTTTCTACGCAATCGGTATTTTTCCGCTATTCCATCTTCTGAAAGAAGTCTTCGGGAAACGAATTGCATATTGGGGAATTTTTGCGTATGTTTTCTCGTCCCGCCTTCTTCAGCTTTCTGTCACGGGTGTCAGAGAACCTCATAAACAGTTTGTCATTCTGCTTTTGACACTTGGTGTTATCCTTGTTTACAAATACAGACAGTCTCTGAAGGGTTATATTGCCGCAGGTATTGCCTGTGGTTTGACTGTCTGTGTAAGAAATGACACCATATTGTTTGCAACAATTATTTTTGCATTTTGTGCAGTATTGGATGTTTATAAAAATAAATTACCATGGCGTTCTGCTCTTGCCGGACTGGTCGCAATTGTTTTTTCTATTCCGGAATTATTTATTAACTACAAAATTACCGGATATGTTTTACCGGGATCAAGATTTCTGGAAGTATTCACAGAAAATTTCCACAGGCCCCCAACACTTGCCAATACAGCAGAAATTGTTTTAATTGCTTTTGTTGTCACCTTTTTGATTTATCTTCCTTTGCTGGGATGGATTCTCAGAAGAAAATATGGAAAGTTCATCTGTACAGCAATTCTTCTGGCAGGGGCAGGATTTGTTTGCTTCAAAATTCTTAACACAGATTTCCGTTGTAATGCAGAGGATGCAGATATCACATTGAAAAACACTTTTTACGGAATGCTTCCGCTTCTCTTCTTCCTGATGCTGCCGGGGCTGCTTTACAGAATATTCCGTAAAAAGTTCACATCTGCAGAATGGATTCTGCTTGGTATTTTTCTCTTACAGGGATGTCTGATTTATTTGCAATACATCAGTTCTAATAAAGTTCTGTATACCTCATCAAGATATCTTCTTCCGGGTACACCATTGTATTTCGGCTGGCTCGGTTTTACAGCAATGCTGATATGGAGAATCCTTGCGAAACTGAAAATGAACAAAAAGCAGCAGATGGCAACCGGAACATTTCTTGTTATTGTCTTCATGCTTGGATCTTACAGTGAAGCTCTCTATGTATCTTCTTATACCCATGGTAAGGGGAAGCTTGTTTTGTCCAAAAAACAAACTCATGAGATAGCGGCTATCATCCGGAATGATTATAAAGGGAAGAAATACTGGACCCCGGAATTTGATTTGCTCAATTATAAATCTAATTGCTATCCCACGGTCTGGATTTCTATGAAGGAAAGATATTCTGCGGCGGCATACTATTCCGGCGGAAGCTATTGTAAAACTATGAAAGATGCGGTATACGTGGTACTGGAAGAGAATAAGAAACTTTCCGCCGCCCATTATGAAAAGGTCGGAGCTCCGGTTTGGGATAAAGAAACAAAAATTCAAGTGTGGAAAAGAAAACCTTTTAAAAAGCAAACGAAGCCCAAGCAGCAGAAAGCAAAGAAAAAAGCTGAAAAAAGAAGAAAATCTTGAATGTTCTCTGCCAAAAAAGGTTGAAATTATCCCAAAGACGTGGTATATTAAAAACACTGTTGTTACAAACACCATTCTAACACTAAGGAGATAGGTAAAATGAGTTCTGTGAAGATCCTTCACGACAATGACGCTGATGCGTCCGTCCTCGTCGGCAAGACAGTTGCCGTTATCGGTTATGGCAGCCAGGGCTGTGCTCAGGCTAACTGCATGAGAGATTCCGGTGTCCATGTGATCATCGGTTCCCGCAAAGGACCCTCTTTCGACCGCGCTGTTGCAGACGGTTTTGAAACAATGTCTTTCAGCGAAGCCGCTGCAAAGGCAGATGTCATCCACATGCTTCTTCCCGATGAATTCCACGGACCTGTGTTCGCAGAAGACATCAAGCAGCACATGACCCCGGGCAAGACCCTCAGCTGCTCCCATGGTTTCAACATCGTCTTCGGTGAAATCGTTCCTCCCGCAGGATGCGACGTCATCATGGTTGCTCCCAAGAGCCCCGCTACCGAAGAACGTAAAGCATACCTCGCAGGCTTCGGTGTCCCCGGACTCGTCGCTGTCAAGCAGGATGCTACCGGCAAAGCTCTCCAGACCGCTCTTGCTATGGCAAAAGCTATGGGCTTCACCCGCGCAGGTGTTCTCGAATGCACCTTTGAACAGGAAACCTACGAAGACCTCTTCGGTGAACAGAACGTTCTCTGCGGTGGTTGCGTTGACCTGATGAAGTATGGTTTTGAAACCCTCGTCGAAGCCGGATATCCCCCGGAAATGGCTTACTTCGAATGTATCCACGAACTCAAGCTCATCGTTGACCTCGTCTTCGAAGGCGGTATCCAGAAGATGAACAAAGTCATCTCCAACACCGCTGAATTCGGTGAATACTACAATGGTCCCAAGATCATCACTCCCGATGTCAAGGAACGCATGAAAGAGTCCCTCAAGCGCATCGAAAGCGGCGAATTCGCACGGACATTCCTCAACGAAATCCGCGTCAACAAGAGCGCAAACCTCCTCAAGGCCCGTGAAGACCTCGGCAGCCACATCGCTGAAGTCACCGGTGCCAAGATCCGTTCTCTCTTTGAACGCAAAGGCTAATCAGCTTTCCCAAAGCGGGTATGTTTCGGCATACCCGCTTTTTTTATCCCATGAAAAAACTTTTCTGTATCATTTTTCTTCTTTTGATCCTTCCGATCCTTTATGCAAAACCAAGGATCGTCTCTCTTACCCCGGCTCTTACTGAAACGATTTGTTTCCTCGGCGGGGAATCCATGCTGGTCGCCAGAAGTGCGGCTTGTGATTACCCAAGGCATATCATGAAACTCCCGGCTGCCGGTGACTACAGGGGATTTTACATTGAAAAACTTCTTATGATGAAGCCGGATTATATCGTTACAAACGGAATTCCCATGAAATCTGTCCGGCAGAAAAAATACCTCAAAGCAAAAGTGATAGATATCCCGGCAACAACGCTGAATGATTATATTCAGTCTCTCATCACATTAGGAGACATCCTCGGCTGTCCCGAAAGGGGAAAAAAGGAAGCCGCAAAGGCTGCCAAACGTGTAAACGAATTGAAACAGGAAGCCGCAAAAATCAGAAAAAAACCGACTGCCCTCTGGGTGATCTGGCACAATCCGATCCTGCTTGCCGGACCGGGTTCGCTCCCCAACTCCATTATGGAACTGGCTGGACTCGAAAATCTTGCCGCAAATGCAAAAGCATCGTATTTCAGATGTTCCAGAGAATGGATGGTTATGCAAAAACCGGATTATCTGATCTGGACTCCAGGGTTCTCATTCAGGAGAAACGGCATCTGGAAAGTCTTTTCGGAAAAACAAATCATCTCCGGACTGAACAGTGACACGCTGCTCCGTCCGGGACCAAGAGTTTTTGAAGGGATCGACCAACTGAAAAAGGCGATAGAGTCAGCTCAGAAATCGTACTGACTGACGGGTTCCATATCGGAAATCGCATTCAATTTTGTTTGAACGACAGATTCCGTACAATACTCCGGCTGCTTTTTACCGTTCCATGCAATATCGGCAGCCCAACAACCGCTTTCATCCAAATCAAAGACCGTACCGCCTGCATCGTCTGCAAGAACAGAATTTTCATCTGTAAAGTTTTGAATACAATCAATTCCGGCGGGGATTTTATCACCGTCATTCACTTCCAGCAGAATATCACCGGGAAATGCGATTTGCACTTTTTTCTTTTCATCAGATTTCTCTTTTCCAAGCACGAACCGGGGACGGTTTTCATCGAAGCTCATATAGAGTGCAGCGATTTGCTGACTGAGCAGTTCTTCTGCAGATTTCTCTGCGCAGCTCCGGCAGAAGCGGAACTCCCGGCTGCTGACTTTTCCAATATGGAAATAATCCGGACATTCAAAAAACTCATACAGCTCGTGAACAAGATCAGCAACGACTGCCTGAGATGCCGGATTACTCATGCACCAGCTCCACCCTCCGGGTTCAAACAAGGGAGCATATTCCGGATGAAAATTCAAACCTTGTGTTCTTCGGAACCAGATTCCGCCATGGAAGCCCTATGGAAAATATCAAAACAGGGGATCAACGTGACTCCTGCTTCGTCAGCAATATCCAGCAAAGCACGGAAGAAAGCCGGGCGTTTTGCACCATACTCCCAGCGGAAACCGGGGTGGGATTTGAACGGAAAAACAGAAGCACAATCCAAAAAGAGATAGTTGAATTTCAATGCACCGGCACGACGGATTTTTTTCTCGACCATCCCCAGTTCATCGTAATGTTGAATGGTAAGTTTAAGAGCCCGGAACTCGCTGTCGGCATAATCATGGATCTTGCAAGGTTGGAGAACATAGCCCTCCAGAATATCTGTTCCGCGAATAGGTTCTGCCAGCTGGCGGAGGGTTTTCATGGCAAGCTGAAGTCCTTTGCTGCAGTGGGATGTCAGCGTGATCTTGTTTCTGGAAACCATTATAATGTACTCTTCTTCCAGAAAATCCTCTGCCTGTTTGGAGTGGGTCAGCTTGATCAGAGGGGAAACGTTCCAGTAATCTTCAAACAAATCATTGACAAGGCAGCCGAATTCTTCTTCATTTTCTGCGGTTTTCAATTCCACGGGGAACTCCGGACAAATCACACATTCCCCATCCAGAAATTCCACTTCTTTCGGCTGCGGAATCAAACGCTGTCTCAAAACCTGTTCAAAATAAGAATTTTTCATCATAAAACCCTTTCTGTTATCTGACCCGCTGGATCAAAACTGCAACTAAAATAACAAGACCTTTCACCAGCCCCTGTAAATTGATACTGATTCCCCACATGTCAAGCACGTTGGAAACGATCCCGAGGATCAGGATCCCGGCAAAGGTTCCGGTAATAGAAGCTTTTCCTCCGGACATGGAACTGCCGCCGATGATCACAGCTGCAATCGCATCCAGCTCATAAGCAGCTCCGGCACTGGTGGAACTTATGGAGTTCAAACGGCTGCCGAAAAGGAACGCACTCACTCCGGCGGCAAAACCGATCAGCATATAAGTATAAAATTTGATCCGTCCCGTCGGAATTGCCGAATAAAAAGCGACTTTCTCATTGGATCCGACAGCACAAACGTGTCTGCCGAACCGGGTGTTCCGCAGAAGAATCGCAAACAGAATCGTAAAAACGATCAGGACGATCGTCGGAAGCGGGATCCCGAGAAGTTCAAAACTGCCGATCTGACGGTACATGTTGTTATTGGAAGAGACCATTCCGGCATCAGCAAAATAGAGTGCAAGAGAACGGAATATTGAAAGTGTACCAAGCGTTGCAATGAAGGGCGGGATCTTTCCCAGAGATACAAGAAAACCGTTCACTGCACCTGCGGCTATGCCGGCTCCGGCAGAGATACCGAATGCGGCAAGCACCCCGAGAGATTCCATTCCGGGAGGAAGAAGATTCATGCCGAGAATCGATAAGACACCGGTCATGGCAAGAATGGAACCGACAGACAGATCGATCCCGCCAGCGGCAATGACAAAGGTCATCCCTAAAGCGATCAGTCCGCTGTAAGAGACCTGCCGGGTAATATTCAACAGGTTCTGTGCGCTCCGGAAATGTTCATCGGAAATACAGCATGCGATCAGCAGAACCGCCAATGCAAGGTAGGGTCCGATCAACGATTTCATATCACGCTTCATCTGTCCATCTATCGTTATCATTTCTTCACTCCTGTTGCAAGATACATAATATTTTCCTGAGTAATCTCTGTTCCGTTCAATTCACCTGCCAAAGCTCCGGCACGCATCACAAGGATCCGGGGACACATCCCGATGATCTCGTCAAGATCTGAAGAGATGATCAGACACGTCATACCTTTTTCTGCCAGCGCTGCAATAAAATCATAAATCTCACGTCTTGCACCGACATCCACGCCCCGGGTCGGCTCATCAAAAATAAAAATTTCCGGTGCATTATCAAGACACTTTGCGATGGCAACTTTCTGCTGGTTTCCGCCGCTCAAAGAGGATACCGGAGCATCGGATGAAGCTGTCTTGATCCCGAACTCACGGATATATTCCTGTGCAGTCATAGACTCTTTCCGGGAGTGGATAAACCCAAAGGTGCAATACTTCACAAGAGAAGCAAGTGTCATGTTCCGTGTCACAGAAAACTCCTGCAGCAAACCGCTTGCCTGCCGATCCTCGGAAAGATAAACGATTTTATTTCTGATCGCATCAGCCGGTTTCCGGATCGAAACACTCTTTCCGGCAACTTTGATTGTCCCGGCATTCCGTTTCCGTAACCCGCAGATGGCTTCTGCAAGCTCTGTGCGCCCTGCCCCGGCAAGTCCGGCGATCCCGGTCACACTTCCGCGCCTCAGGGAAAAGCTGACATCCTTCACTTCTTTTCCGGAACAGATACCTGTACACTCCAAAGCGACTCCGGTATTTTCTGAAATGACCTGTTCCGGGAACAGACGGGTCAACTCTCTGCCAACCATGAGACGGGCGATTTTTTCCGGATCAAGCTCCGACGCTGCGCAGCGGTGAACCAGAGAACCATCCCGCAAAACCGCAACTTCATCGCAGATTTCACAAATTTCATCAAGGCGGTGCGAAATAAAAATAATGGAACAGCCTTCGTTTTTCAGTTCACGCATAACCTGAAAAAGAATTGCGGTCTCCCGGCTGTTCAAAACAGTTGTCGGCTCATCCATAATCAGGAGTTTTGATTGAACGGAGAGAGCTTTTGCGATTTCCACCATCTGTTTTTCTGCAACATTGAGGTCGGAAACGTTGCCGTAAGGGGAAATTTCTGCGCTGAGACGCTGCAGCAAAGCGGCAGAATCTTCCGCCATTTTCTTCCGGTTGATCACACCGAAACAGGCAGGCTCTCTTCCAAGAAAAATATTTTCGCAGACGGAAAGATCCTGTGCCAGGTTGAACTCCTGTGGGATCATGGAGACATTTCCGCTCAAACACACGGAACCGCCATCCGGTTTGTAAATTCCGGTGACACATTTGACGAAAGTGGACTTTCCGGCACCGTTTTCACCGACAAGTCCAAGAATACATCCGGCAGGGATTTCAATGGAGACATTATCCAGAACCGTGTTTCCGCCGAACTTCTTAGTCAAACATTCTGTTTTGAGAAGAGATGTGTTCATGATACGAAAAATCCCCGGCGGTAAAACCGGGGATTCTCTGAAACATTATCAGCTTGCGATTATTTGTCGTAAGCGTGTCCTGCGGAACCGAGGACGTTGATAACTTTGTGCTTGTAGAGTTCTTTGAGAGCATCACGAGCAGGACCGAGGTACTTGCGGGGGTCGAATTCTGCCGGTTTTTCATCAAAGACTTTACGGACTGCAGCGGTCATAGCGAGACGGCCGTCGGAGTCGATGTTGATTTTGCAAACAGCGGACTTAGCAGCTTCGCGGAGCTGACCTTCGTCGATACCGATAGCATCTTTGAGTTTTCCGCCGTGTTCGTTGATGATCTTGACGAGATCCTGGGGAACGGAGGAGGATCCATGGAGAACGATGGGGAATCCGGGGATCTTCTTTTCGATTTCGTGGAGAATGTCGAGACGGATCTTGGGATCGGTACCGGGCTTGAACTTGTAAGCACCATGGCTGGTTCCGATTGCGATAGCGAGGGAGTCAACACCAGTCTGAGCGAGGAATGCTTCGACTTCTTCGGGTTTAGTGAAGGAGTGGTTTTCAGCAACGACATCATCTTCAACGCCAGCGAGAACTCCGAGTTCGCCTTCGACTGTGACATCATACTGGTGAGCCAGTTCAACAACGCGTTTGGTTTCTTCGACGTTGCCTTCCCAGGGTTTGCTGGAACCGTCGATCATGACAGAGGAGAAACCGAATTCGATGCAGCTCTTGCATGTTTCAAAGGAATCACCGTGGTCGAGGTGCAAACAGATGGGAACAGGTTTTCCGCCGCTGATTTCAGCAGAGTAAGCGACAGCACCCTGAGCCATGTAGCGGAGCAGAGTCTGGTTGGCATACTGACGTGCGCCCTTGGAGACCTGAAGAATCACAGGAGATTCTGTTTCGGTACAAGCAGCGATGATTGCCTGAAGCTGTTCCATGTTGTTGAAGTTGAAAGCGGGGATAGCATAGCCGCCAGCCATTGCTTTCTTGAACATTTCTCTTGTGTTGACAAGACCGAGATCCTTGTAGTTGACCATAGGTAAATCCTTTCGATTAAATGGTTTGGTTTTTTTCTATGAAATATGCCACAGATTTTAAAAATTTCAAGTTCTCTTTCACATTTTCCCATGCTTTTTTCTCCCTTCCTTCTTGAAACTTTGCAAAAACAGCGTAAATTACCACATGAAAATAATTGAAGAAAGGACTCAAAATGTTTGAACTCGATGTAGAACGCGAATTCTCTTCCGCGCATAATCTGAAGGGATATAACGGAAATTGTTCCGAAAAACATGGTCACAACTGGGGAGTACAAGTCTTCGTCCGCTCCAAATCTCTGGATGAAATCGGTATCGCAGTGGATTTCAAGGCCCTCAAACGGGAACTGGATGCCATTCTGCTGGAACTGGATCACAAAGATCTCAACACCATCCCGCCGTTCGACAAAATCAATCCCACCAGCGAAAATATCGCCAAGACAATCTATGACCGTCTTGCGGCAAAACTCAATGACAGCCGGATCAAAGTTTACAAAGTCCGGATCAGCGAAAACAAATCCTCCGGCGCAAGCTATTTCGAGGATTGAATCTCATGATCTTCTTCTCTGCTGCACAAAATGATGCCGGTAAAAAGGCTGCGGAACTCCTCAAACAGAAAGGAGCTGTTCTCATCGTCCCCACGGAAACGGTTTACGGTTTGATCTGTGCCTGGGAAGATGAGGAAGCAAGGAAGAAGATCTATGACCTCAAGCACCGTTCTCCGACAAAACTTTTTGCGGCTTTTGTACCGGAAATTTCCGTTGCGGAAAAATTGTGCGGAGTTTCCCTGCCCCCGGCAGCAAAACGGCTGGCGGAAAAATTCATGCCCGGAGCGATCACCCTGATCGTTCCGGATAAAAACGGCTCAACGTTCGGATTCCGGATCCCGGATCATCCGTTTATTCTTGACTTGTTGAAGCAGTATAACGGAGCCTTGGCATCTACCAGTGCAAATCTTTCGGGAGAGCCGCCCGCACTGGATCTGCCGACAGCTTTGCGCACCATTGACGGCGCACCGGCAGGGGCTGTAGATGGCGGTGCCCTGCCCGAAGATTCTGTTCCGTCTACAATTATCCAAGTCACTGCTGACGGTCAAGTCAAAATCATCCGGGATGGTTTGGTCAAAACCGAACGGATCATGGCGGCTCTGCGTTCCTGAAAAATATTATTTCAAGGCACTTTTAATATTCAGAACAGCGAACTGATGTGCCGGGATCTCCGGAAATGTTCCGGCAACAACTCCGGCAATCGTCCAACCATCTTTCAATTTGACATTACTGCACGAACAAACAGATTCTGCATTATTGATGAGAATTGCATAGCAGCAGTCATCACTGACGGGGTGGATCGTTGCTGTAACTTCCGGATTTCCTGATTGGATTTCCCGTTCAGCCAACGCTTCTGCAAAGCAGAGTTTATAAAGCTCATAGTAGGGCTTTTCGACGGCTCTGTTCCATTTAACAATGGCACGTTCGGGGGAATAGGTCAGGAAGAAAACTTTTCCTTTGCCGAATTGATTGCGAGTCAGCATCGGTTTGTTTTCCCCATCGGAAAGGAGAATTTCTGCACCGCAGGTGGAAAGTGTGATTTTTGTACTGAAATCGAAGGCAAGCGTTGTGCCGGAAACAACTGCTTCCGCAGTTCCATTGTAGTTTTCCTGATATTCAGAAGTCACTCCGAAGAAGGTATCGAACGGAGCAAGGCAGGCTCCGTCAAAAGTACAAAGCAAAGTTGCACCGTCTTTGACCTTATCCATCAGTTCCATATAGCGGCTGCGTGGCATGTTGTTCAATCCGGCGATCATGGGAACAAGATAGAATCCGGCGTTCCGGAGCGGTTCATCTGCGAACTGGAATTCCAAATCAAAGCCAGCCTGTTTGGCAAGCACCCAGGCACCATAAGCAGCCATCCAGCAATCCTGTTCATCCGTTAAAACACAAACGACTTCTTTTTTGAATGCCGGAAGTTTGTCAAAAGGAAGAGATTTCCGCATGTCAGCAAAGTTCGCAAGAACATCTGCCACAGGCTTCCGGGAGCCGTCTGCCCGATACAAACCGAGCATTCTTTCCACGCCGCACCATTCATACGGCGGATGTTCCAGATGAAGCTGATCAAAGGTACACCACCAGAAAAGACCTTCACAATCGTGCGCCCAGAGCTGAAGCAGAGTTGCACGCAGATATTCTGCTGCATTTTTCTCTCCGGCAATGGTTGGAGCAAGCGTTCCCAATTCCTCTGCAACACAGGGACGTTTTCCGATATCACCGAAGAAATGTGCCTCGGCAGTTGCGTGCATAGCCGCTTTGATCCCGGTCAGACGGTCAACAGAGGTATGAGGGGAAAAGAGCGGATAGGGATGAACGGTAAGAACATCAAAGTCTTCCGCCATATCTGAGATGCTCCAGAAATTGGAGGGGGAGATGCTTGTTGCGGGCTGAGGTGTGATTCCGTGAAGTCCTGCAACGATCGGCTTTTCCGGATCGGCTGCACGGATGGCTTCTGACATGGCACGGGTCCAGAGTGCACCTTCTTCACGGGTTGTGGTGTCAAGACAGTTACACTCATTTCCAACGCCCCAGAAGCTGACTGCCGGATGATCTTTGAACTCACTGACGAACCGTTTGATAAACTTCATCTGCCAACGGAGAACAAGAGGATCCCGGAGCAGGCTTCTCTGTTCAAAAGCGGGAGGCGCAAAGATTTTTCCGGACATCCAGCCGGTGATGAGTCCGATTCCCAGTTTAATGCCGTTTTCCTCTGCACAATCGCAAACGAAACGGAACCGGTCCAGCATTTCCGGATCCACCCCGCTCTGTCTGCCGTCTGCATCGTATGGAATGGGTTCATTATTTTTCCAGCGGAGCTGATAAGGGGTGTTATTATTCTTTGCATGAAGAGTAATCGGCTGGAAGTCCGGCCAGAGGGGGAAGATCCGGACGATTTCCAGATTCAGAGCCTTCATTTTTTTGAAGTCTTCTTTCACTGTTTCGGGGTTCCAGTTATGCCACATATCGGTTCCGGCATGACTTGCCCAATAGTTGCAGCCTGTGAAAAAATTTTGCGTTCCGAATATATTTTTCATGGTGATATTCCTTGTTTTTGGTGTATTCCGCAATTACAATATCATAAAAAAAGATTTTTTCAAACGGAAAGTTCTTTTAAATCCGGAAAGGGGACTTGAAAAAACACATTCTGCATGTAAATTTCCCTGAAAGAATGAGGTGTTACTTATGTTTACAGGATTAGTAGAGATGACCGGAACGATCCTTGCACGGAAACTGCAGGGGGAAGCCGGAAAATTGACAATAGAAACCGCCGCCCCGTTCAAAGATCTGGAACAGGGGGAAAGTATTGCAGTGAACGGCGTTTGTCTGACACTGGAATCCGGAATGGATGGCGGTCCGCTGGTGTTCCATGTGATGCGCGAAACATTTTCCCGGACAAATCTGGGATCAGAACCCATCGGGGCGACAGTGAATCTGGAACGCGCCATGCCTGCAAACGGCAGATTCGGCGGTCATATCGTCAGCGGACACGTTGACGGCTGCGGAACGATCGTCTCTCTCAAGCAGAAAGATTCTGATACAGAGATGACAGTCTCCGTGCCGGAAGAGATGGTTCCGTATCTTGTGGAAAAAGGCTCTGTTGCAGTCGACGGGATTTCTCTGACGATCGAAGCCGTTGAAAACAACACTTTCCGTATCGGTTTGATTCCGACGACCTTGAGCCATACGAACCTTTCCGGGAAAAAAACAGGTTCTCCGGTAAATCTTGAAACGGATGTGATCGGAAAATATGTTGCGGCATTCCTCGGCCGTGCCGGTTACGGCAAAAAATCACAGGTAACGATGCAGACTTTGGCAGAGGCTGGTTTCTTATGATTTCCACGATCCGGCAGCCTGTTCAAAATTTTGTTTGCAAAACATCTTTCGGTTTTTCAATCGAAAAACTTCCGTCGGACAATTTTCCGGAAGATTTCTTTCAGGAGCTGCCTGATCGTTTTGCTGCAGCGGAAATCCCGGCATACCTCACAGAAAACCAGATTGTGCTGGAAGGACTTTCCCCTGTCCACGCATGTTCTCTGGTCGAACCGGGAATTCTGGAAAATCTGTCTCTGGCATATCCCGGACTTGTGCGGGATTGTGTGACCGGACTGAACAGGACGATTGCAGCTCTGGCACAAAAAGGGATCACTGCCGGGGTTCTGAATTTCGACTTGAATTCCATGCTTTCGTCGGAGCGGAAAAAACTGTATCTGACAATCATCAAAGGGATCGCCTATTCATTGGAACGCTATAACTTTCAGCTATTGATCCCCTTTTCCATTCCGGCAGCATCGCCGGAGATCATCAGACAGGTTCCGGAATTTTTAAGACGGACTCTTTTGCCTTGGATCAAGCTCCGTCTGGACGTTCATGCGCATGAACTTACGCCGGGATTCTCTCCGGAAGAACATGCAGGCGGACTTTTTTCAGAGATCCGTTCCCTTCGTTTCCTCTACCTTGCAGATACCGGAAACGTGTTGATCCCGGAACATATTCTTCCCTGGATCGAATCTCTGTCTGTTTACGGTTTCCGCGGCCCCTGCTTCTTTGCCCCTATGGCAGCAACTTTGAACGGTCTTCCGTCCTGGGTCGCTGCAAATGAAAATCTGATTATAAAACTTGAATCTGGAGTATAATATTTTATGGCAGGAAAAGTTCTATGGACGGTGGAAGGATTGAAAGATTCCATCGGACTGCATACATTATTCAAAGATGCGGCATTTTCTATTCACGAAGAGGAACGGGTCGCCCTGATCGGACGGAACGGTTCCGGAAAATCAACGATGCTGCGGATCATCTCCGGGGAATACTCCCCTTCTGCCGGAGAAATTACCATTGCCCGGGGCTGCGTGATCTCTTTCATGCAGCAGTCTCCCCCGGCAGGTTATGAAGAAAAAACGATCGCAGAGTTTGTACGGGAAGGACTGACCCGGTTTCAGGAGGTTCTGAAAGAGTATGAAAGTTTAAGTCCCTCTTCTGCAAAATATACTGAACTGGAACACTTTCTGACCAGTCATGATGCCTGGGATCCGGAACAGAAACTCAATCAGGTTCTTTCCAAACTGGAAATCAATGAACCGATGAAAAAATGCGGTGAACTCTCCGGTGGAAATATGCGGCGGGTCATGCTCGCAAGAGCAATCATCTCAGAACCCGATCTGCTTCTTCTGGATGAACCTACAAACCATCTCGATGCAGAAACGGTTTCCGCTATCGAAGACTTTCTGGCATCCTACCGCGGAGCTTGTCTTTTCGTCACTCACGACCGCTGTTTTCTTGACCGGATCGCAACCCGGATCGTGGAGCTTGACAACGGTTCTTTCTTTACCTGCGAAGGTTCCTATGCTGACTTTCTTGCGGCAAAAGAAGAACGGGAATACCGGGAAGATGTGGCGGAACAGAAGCGGCTCGCCTTTCTCCGCAGGGAGATCGAATGGGTACGCCGTGCGCCGAAAGCACGTCTGAAACGCAATGAAGGCAGATTGAAACGTTACGAGGATATTGCCGCAATCAAGGCTCCGGAACGGATCGGAAACATGGAATTGATCATCCCGGAAGCAACTCAGCTGGGCAACAGAACAGTCTCCCTGAAAAATATTTCAAAATCTCTGGGCGGAAAATGTCTGGTCAAAGATTTCTCTTTTGAATTTGAAGCCGGACAGCGCGTTGGGATCGTCGGACGGAACGGCGCAGGAAAAACAACGCTTCTCAAAATGATCACCGGACAGCTTGAACCGGATTCCGGAAGTGTGGAAATCGCACCCACCGTCGAATTCAACTATATCGACCAGTCCCGTGTCCGTTTGAACCCGGAAAACACAGTCCGGCAGGAAATCGCGCCCGATGGTGACACCGTTCAATTCAACGGCGCTTCTATCGGTGTTTACGGCTATCTCAAACGTTTTCTCTTTGAAGATGAACGGATCAATACTCAGGTGAAGCTGATCTCCGGCGGCGAACGTGCCCGGCTTGCTCTGGCAAAAATCCTGCGTATCAGAGGGAATTTCATGATTCTTGACGAACCTGCCAACGATTTGGATATCCCCACTCTGCGGGTGCTGGAAGAATCACTTCTCTCCTACAACGGAATTCTTGCCGTAGTCAGCCATGACCGCTACTTCCTGAACCGGGTCTGTACTCATATTATCGCAATCGAAGAGGATGGCTTTGTCTTCTCCGATGTGGGCGATTATGACTCTTACGAAACCAAACGGAAAGCACGGCTTGCTGCAAAAAAAGCGGAAGCTCTTCCGAAAGAACAAAAAGCTCCGCCTCCGAAACCGAAACTGCAGACCAAACTTTCCTACAAAGAGGAACGGGAACTGGAAGCGTTGGAAAACTCCATTCCGGAAACGGAAGAGGCAATCGCCGAACTGGAAAACAAGTTCTCTGATCCTGATTTCTTTGTGAAACACGGGGCTGAGATCAAGGAACTTCAACAGGAACTGGAAGCAAAAAAAGCTGAGTTGGAAAAACTCTATGCCCGCTGGGAAGAACTGGAAGCAAAAAAAGAAAGTTTTCAAAAATGAATCAGGAAAATATGCAGAAACTTGTTAATATTATGAAAGCACTCCGCGCCCCGGATGGCTGTCCGTGGGATAAAGTGCAGACTCATAAAACGTTGAAAAAATGCTCCATGGAAGAGTGCGCCGAACTCATGGATGCCATTGAGGATGAAAACGATCCCGGAATGTGCGAAGAACTGGGAGATCTGCTCATGCATGTGGTGCTTCATTCCGTCATCGCTGAAGAACGGGGCGTGTTCACTTTCGATGATGTGGTTCAGGGGATCTCTGCAAAAATGATCCGCCGGCATCCCCATGTGTTCGGTGATGAAAAAGTCAATGATACTTCCGATGTTCTGAAGCTCTGGGAAGCTGTGAAGAAACAGGAACACAAAGATGACCGGAAATCTCTGATGGACGGGATCCCTTATCACTGTCCGGCTCTCCTGCAGGCTGAAAAAATGCAGAAAAAAGCCGCAAAAGTGGGCTTTGACTGGAGTACTCAGGAACAGATCCTTGAGAAGATCGGCGAAGAGTTCAACGAAGTCAAAGAAGCCATTGCAGAGGGCAACGACGAGCATATCGACGAAGAACTGGGAGATTTTCTCTTTGCCATAACAAATCTGGTGCGGTTCCGGAAACGCAACTCCTCCGAAGATCTCCTTGCCGCCGCCAACCGGAAATTCATCAAACGGTTCCGTTACATCGAAGAAAAACTGGCGGAACAGGGAAAAGATATTGAAGCTGTCTCTCTGGAAGAGATGGATTCTCTCTGGAACGAAGCAAAAAAGAAAGGAATCAAATAATGAGAAAGATCGCAGACAATATTCTTGAAACCATCGGAAATACGCCTTTGGTGCGGATCAACAAGCTGAATCAGGGCGGTGCGGAAGTTCTGGCAAAAGTGGAGTCGTTCAATCCGGGCAGTTCCGTCAAGGACCGTGCTGCGCTCGTGATGATCGAAGCCGCTGAAAAAGCCGGTCTTTTGAAGCCGGGTGCGCTCATTATCGAACCCACCAGCGGAAATACCGGCATCGGACTTGCCCTTGCTTCTGCAGTCAAAGGATATCACCTCATCCTTACCATGCCTGACACCATGAGCATAGAACGGCGCAAACTTGCCGCAGCTTACGGTGCGGAAATCGTGCTGACAGAAGGGGCTAAAGGGATGACCGGAGCCATTGAAAAAGCCATCGAACTGCGTGACAGCAATCCCGGTTCTTTTATCCCTCAGCAGTTTGAAAATCCGGCGAACCCGGAAAGTCACAAACTTTCCACCGGACCGGAGATCTGGGAAGATACCGAAGGAAAAATCGATGCTTTTGTGGCAGGTGTTGGAACCGGAGGAACTCTGACTGGTGTCGGGGAATATCTGCTTTCCAAAGATCCCAATGTCAAAATCGTTGCGGTTGAACCGGAAACCAGTGCCGTGTTGTCCGGAAAACCCGGCGGACCTCATCCGCTGCAGGGGATCGGTGCAGGCTTCATTCCGAAAGTCGTAAACACAGAAATCATTTCAGAAGTTGTTGCAGTTTCCGGAGAGGATGCCGGAAGAACTGCCCGTGAATGTGCGGCGAAAGAGGGGATCCTCATCGGTATCTCTTCCGGAGCGGCACTGTATGCTGCGCTGGAACTCTCCAAACGTCCGGAATATACCGGAAAGCGGATCGTTGTTCTTCTGCCTGATTGCGGAGAACGGTATCTTTCCACATGGCTGTTTGAATGAGCGGAAAATTCAGCTGCAGAGAAAAATGCGGGGCATGTTGTATTGCCCCGTCGATCTCCTCATCCATACCCGGGATGCCTGAAGGAAAACCGGCAGGTGTTCCCTGTATCAATCTTGACGGGCATTTCCGCTGTAAGATTTTCAATTCTCCGGATCGTCCGAAAGTTTGCGGTTCTCTTCAACCGTCCGAAGAGATGTGCGGTCATTGCCGGGAGGAAGCAATGGCTTATCTTGAAGAACTGGAACGGCTGACGGCTCCGGAGAAATAGTTTTTTATTCATGTTTCCGGCATAGCTGGAAGAGACCGGCAGGCTTTGCAAAGGATCGGTTGGGGTGCTTGGAACTCCGGACAGTACGGCATTTCCGGTATTTTCCATCGAAAAAATCATAAAAAACAGCAATATCATTCTATATCTTTTGTTTTTTTTGCGAAAACCTTTGATTTTTCACAAAAACGGGATATATTAAACCACTTATAAAATAAATTCAACAGAAATATAATAATAAGGAAGGTAATTTCAAACTTTGATTTTTCAGGTATTGAAATCACCAGGAGGAAGAGAGTTATGTCTGCAGATTTTTCCTTTCTGAAAGAACTGGGAATCGATCGGAGCAGTCTGATCAAAGGTCTTCAGCTCGTTCAGCAGAAAGAAGGGTACGTCTCAGATGAGGCGATCGAAGCCGTTGCCGCATATTTCGGAATGGCTCCCGCTGAAGTCGAAGGCGTTCTTACATTTTATGCACAGTTCAAACGGATCAAACCCGGCAGATTCCAGATCAGTGTCTGTGACGGAACCGCCTGTCATATCAAAGGTTCTCCGCAGATCCAACAGTGGTTGGAAGCTGAATTGGGGATCAAGGACGGCGAAACAGATGCCGAAGGCAGATTTTCGATCCAGGTCGTTGCATGTCTCGGCTGCTGCAGCCTCGCACCCGTGATGTCCGTCAACGGTAAAGTTTACGGCAACCTTGACCGGAAGAAGCTTGTCCGCATTCTCAACGAATACAGAAAGATGTGATCACCATGGCACAGATCAAACGTATCAAAGTCGGAATGGCATCCTGCGGTCTTGCAGCAGGTGCCCAGGCGGTCTATGATGAACTCAAAAAGATCGCCGGAGATATCCCGGTCGTCGGTGTCGGCTGTATCGGACACTGCTACTGCGAACCTATCGTTGAAGTGGAAACGGATTCCGAACCGGTCTTTTATTCCCGTGTTCAGGGAACCGCTGAAACGGCTCAGAAAATCCTTTCTCTCTCTGAAGAGGGCCGTTTTGAAGTTCCTGCTCTCCGCAAGAAAAATGAACTGGTATTTGTCACAAAACTAGCCGGACGGATCGTTCCCTGCGACATTGAAGAATACAAGGCGAACGGCGGTTTTTCCGCATTGAAAAAATGTACTGCCATGCAGCCTGCAGATGTGATCGAAGAGCTGAAAAAGAGCGGTTTGCGCGGTCGCGGCGGAGCAGGATTCCCCACCGGCATGAAGTGGAGTTTCCTTGCAGCAAAACAGAATCCGGAAAAAGTCATGATCTGTAATGCCGACGAAGGCGACCCGGGAGCATTCATGGACCGCTCCATGATGGAAAGTGTTCCTTATCAGGTACTTGAAGGGATGCTTATCGGAGCTTATGCAACCGGTGCAACCAAAATTTTCATCTACTGCCGTGCCGAATATCCCATGGCGATCGAACATTTGACCATTGCCATTGCGGAGATCCAAAAAGCAGGTTACGATCAGCTTCCCGGCAGAGAAAAGCCCCTTGATATTGTTATCAAAGAAGGTGCCGGCGCATTTGTCTGCGGAGAAGAAACCGCAATGATTGCCTCACTGGAAGGCAAACGGGGACAGCCCCGGTTCCGTCCGCCCTTCCCCACCGACAGCGGCTGGAACGGTTTGCCCACCTCAATCAATAACGTGGAAACATTTGCAAATATCGCACCCGTTCTGAACTATGGTGCGGAAAATTATGCAAAAATCGGAACTCCGAAGAGTACCGGAACAAAGATTTTTGCTCTTGCCGGAGACTTGAAGAATCCGGGGCTGGCGGAAGTTCCCATGGGCGTTACGCTTGCAGAGATCGTTTATGAGATCGGCGGAGCAGAACCCGGAACCGTGAAAGCAGTTCAGACCGGAGGCCCTTCCGGCGGATGTATCCCTGCCGACAAGTTCGATGTCAAAGTCGATTACGACTCCCTGAAAGAGCTTGGAGCAATCATGGGGTCCGGCGGTTTGATCGTCATCGGCAACGACCGCTGCATGGTGGAAACTGCCCGTTACTTCCTCTCCTTCACCCACAAGGAATCCTGCGGAAAGTGTACGTTCTGCCGTGTCGGAACGAAACGCATGTACGAAACACTTCAGCGGATCACCGAAGGAAACGGAACGGAAGACGATATTGCATTCCTGGAAGACATCGGACCGAAGATCCGCATGGGTGCGCTCTGCGGTTTGGGGCAGACGGCACCGAACCCGGCACTTTCCACTCTGCGTTACTTCCGGAACGAATATGAAGCTCATGTGAAGAACAAAGTCTGTCCGTCTCTTGCATGTTCTGCATTGGTGGATCTGAAATTTGATCCTGCCAACTGTATCAAGTGCGGACTCTGCCGCAAAACCTGTCCGGTGGGTGCTATTGATGAAAACTTTGTCATCGACAATGCGAAGTGCATCAAGTGCAACTCCTGTAAAGAACTCTGTCCGAAAAAGACCATTCAGCGCGTTCCCCGCGGCGAAGGGTTCAACTCCAACAATCAGTGATGGGAGAATCTGTCATGTCTGAAATCCATTTCAAAATAGACGGTGTTGACCGTGTTGCCCAGCCGGGGGATACCATTCTGAAAGCCGCAGAAGCTGCCGGGATCAAGATCCCGACCCTCTGCTTCAACAAGAAAATTTCCAAGACCACTTCCTGCTTTGTCTGTGTGGTCAAAGATAAAAAGACCGGAAAGTTCCTGCCTTCCTGTTCCGCCTGCCCCTCTGAAGGACAGGATATCGATGCCTCTTCCGATGAAGTCAAAGAGATGCGCCGTACAGCGTTGGGTCTGCTTCTTTCCGAACACACCGGCGACTGTGAAGCCCCCTGTACTCTGGCATGTCCTGCCCACGCTTCTGTGGAAGAGTATGTCCGCGCCGGAAAACAGGGTGATTTCCTGAAAGCTCTGAAGATCATCAAACAGCGGATCCCCCTGCCCATGTCCATCGGCAGAGTCTGTCCCCGGTTCTGCGAACGGGACTGCCGCCGGAACATCGACTCCAAGCCAGTTTCCATCAATGATTTCAAACGGCTTGCAGCTGATCTTCATTATGAATCCTACATGGAAGAGCTGCCGCCGCTGAACGGCAAAAAAGTTGCCATTATCGGTGCCGGTCCCGCAGGTTTCTCCGCAGCTTATTATCTCCGTCTGGAAGGTGTTCAGGCTGATATTTATGAAAAAATGCCTGAAGCCGGCGGGATGCTCCGTTACGGGATCCCTGAATTCCGTCTTCCCAAAGATACGCTCCGCAAAGAACTTGCCCACTTTGAAAAAATGGATGTCACCATCCAGTACGGCAAGGAACTTGGCAAAGATATCACTATTGCAGACCTTTCCAAACAGTATGACGGTGTGATCCTTGCAGTCGGTTCCTGGTCCCCCAGCTCCATGAGAGTGGAAGGGGAAGAATATGCCGAACAGGGGATCCGCTGGCTGGAAAATATTGCAGCTCACAACTGGAAAGACCTTCCGAACCCCGGAAAAACACTGGTAGTCGGCGGCGGTAATACTGCTATGGACTGCGCAAGAACAGCCATCCGTCTCGGCGGAGAAGTTGCGATCGTCTACCGCAGAACCCGCAAAGAGATGCCTGCTCAGGCGATCGAAGTTGACGAAGCTGTGGAAGAAGGCGCAAAGCTGGAACTCCTGACTGCTCCTGTGGCTGTCAAAAAGCTGGAAAACGGAAAACTGGCTCTCACCTGCTGCAAGATGCAGCTTGGCGAACCGGATGCCTCCGGAAGACGCAAGCCGGAACCTGTCCCCGGTTCTGAATTTGACATGGAAGCAGACACCATCATCGCAGCCATCGGACAGCGCACCATCTGCCCCGCAGAAGCGACTGCAACCAAACGCGGCGACATCGCAGTCAATGCAGACGATCTGAAAGTGGAAGGCTACGAAAATGTCTTCGCTGCCGGGGATTGTGTCAGCGGTCCTGCAACAGTTGTGGAAGCGGTTGCTGCCGGACGGAAAGCGGCCCTTTCTGCCGTTGATTTCTTTGCCGGACGGAAGCATGTTGAACCGCCCGTATTCAACGTTTCCCGCGGACATTGGAGTTCTCTTACAACTGATGATCTTGTGTATCTGCACGAAGTTTCCAAAGCGGACCGTGTAGAACCTGAATTCATCCCTATGGAATTGCGGAAGACGACTTTCACGGAACTTTTCCCGACGATCCCGGCAGAAAAGATCATGAAGGAAGGCGAACGCTGTATTGAATGTTCCTGTACCTCCAAGAGTGAATGTAAACTGAAGAAGCACTCTGAATGTCTGGGTGTGAAACCTGACATGTTCAAGGGAGAACGCTCCTGCGGCAAGGCGGATACCCGCCATCCGGCGATCATTCAGGATCCCCGGAAATGTCTCCGCTGCGGTATCTGCGTGAAGATTTGCGGCGAAGTTGTGAACAATCATCTGCTTGCAGCAATGCAGCGCGGTTTTGCAACCCGGATCGGAACGGCATTCGGAAAAGCACTTCCTCTTGCATGTAAAGATTGCGGAAAATGTATTGAAGAATGTCCTGTCGGGGCACTCGACTGGAAAATCAAAAACTAAAACAGGAAAGATGTAACATGGGTTTTGCATGTGGTTTTGTTGGATTACCCAATGTAGGAAAATCCACTTTGTTCAATGCTCTTTGCAAGGGCGGTGCCGTTGCGGCGAACTTCCCGTTCTGTACCATTGAACCGAATACCGGGATCGTCCCCGTTCCCGACCCCCGCCTGGATGTTCTGGCAAAAATCGAAAAATCAGCCAGAGTTGTTCCGACTACAATGAAATTTATCGACATTGCCGGTCTTGTGGAAGGAGCCAGCAAAGGTCAGGGATTGGGAAACCAGTTCCTCGGACACATCCGGAACGTGGATGCTGTCGCCCATGTTGTCCGTCTTTTTGCCGATGACGATGTGGTCCATGTCGGCGGCTCTGTGAACCCCAGCCGTGACCTGGAACTGATCCTCACCGAGCTGATGCTGGCTGACCTTGACCTGCTCCAGAAACGTCTGGAACACGGCAAAAAAGCTCTTCGCAGCGGAGATCCCGACCTGAAACTTGAACTGGAACTGATCACCAGTTTCATCAATCAGCTCGAAAACGGACAGAGACCCTCCTATGACATCGCTGATGAAAAGCTGGATAAAATCGCAAAGGCTCTTCAGCTTCTGACGCTGACCCCCGCATTTGTCTGTGCGAACACCGACGAAACCGCATTCCATGAGTTCGGAAAGAGTGACATTTCCAAACAGTTGATCGAAACGGCGGCAAAACACGGAATGCAGGTCGTGCCTGTCTGTGCAAAACTGGAAGAAGAACTGGCACAGCTCTCTCCGGAAGATGCAAAAGTCTTCCTGGAAGATCTCGGCGTGGAAGAAAGCGGACTGGAACGCGTGATCAACATGGGGTACAGTCTTCTGGATTATATCACCTTCTTTACCACAGGAACCGATGAGACCCGCGCGTGGACCGTCACCCGCAATGCACTTGCACCGCAGGCAGCCGGAAAGATCCACACCGATATGGAACGCGGCTTCATCCGGATGGAAGTGGAATCCTACGACGATCTCGTTCAGTACGGCAGCTGGAACGGCGCAAAAGAAGCCGGAAAACTCCGTATTGAAGGCAAAGAATATGTCGTTCAGGATGGAGACTGCGTGTTTATCCGTTTCAATGTTTAACCACCGGAAATAAAATGGAAATCATCAAAGATCAGGAAACGATGGAAGCCCGCATCAGAGAACTTGGTGCGGAGATCACAGCAATATACAAAGATCAGCCTTTGACAATGCTCGTTGTCATGAACGGCGGACTCTTCTTCGGTGCGAAACTTGCCGAAGCAATCGCAGTGGAAGACTTTTTTATTGACTCCATCAGTGCATCCAGCTACAAACATCACTCCAGCACAGGGAATGTGGAACTCCGTTCCTTTATGAAACTGGATGTCAAAGGAAGACATCTTCTGATCCTTGATGAAGTTCTGGACACCGGAAGAACCCTGAAGAAGATCAAAGAAAAACTTCTTGATCAGGGAGCTTTGAGTGTCAAAACCGTGGTTCTTGTTGAAAAAACGATTCCCCGTCCGGAAGGCATCGACCATGCAGACTGGGCAGGATTCCTCATGGAAGACCGCTATCTCATCGGATGCGGAATGGACTCCGATGAAAAATACCGGAATCTCCCCTATATCGCTGCATTTTAAGGAAAGGTGACAAAGATGAAAACATTTCTTACCGCAATTCTCGCAGGAACAGCCGCTTTTGTTATGGCTGCCGAAAACATGATCGCGCCCACCCAGATAGCGGATCTGAAAAAGATCAACGGTTCAGGAACACTGACAGTCGACAGTGAGAAAGTGTTTGAACTGAAAGGTGTTGCCAATTTTCTCAGCACAAAAATTCTGACGATCGACCCGAAGAAGACCTATAAACTCTCCGGTGAATTCAAGGCAAAAGATGGAACGAAACCCGCAAAGCTTTACTTTGGTTTTGCTCCGCTGAACGCCAAAAAAACATGGGTCGTCTCTGAACGGATCCAGGGGATGAAAGGAACAGAAACTGTCCTGACCGCTGATGCAAAACCCGGCGATACCGTTCTGAAAATCAAGGATGGTTCCAAGTGGAAATATAACAGCGGGCTCGTCGCATTCAACGTAAAAGCAGATATGTCCGACATTCCCAATGCAAATCTTTCCCCCGCCTTTAATGCTGTTGTTAAAGATGGCGACGGTTACATCGTCAAACTTGTGAAACCGCTGAAAAAGGCTTACGCCAAAGGAATCATGGTCCGTCAGCACCGTTCCGCCGGAACCTATCAGTACGCTGCAGCAGCTTCCGCCAAGCTCTCCGATGAATGGAAAACATTCTCTGCAGTCATCAGCGGCGAAGCCACCAAAGAAGCAGCAATCACCAACAACAAATGGTGGTATACGACCCGTAACGTAAGAATTCTGATTCTTGGCAACTATTCCGGAAATAAAGATTCCGTCTTGCAGTTCAAGAACATCAAGCTGGAAGAGCTTACCCGGTAAAGCAACCGCAATCAAACAGCCGTTCGGACTTTTCGAGCGGCTGTTTTTCTCTGTCAGGAAAGGCACGAAATCATGATAAGAAACAGCATATTTTTTCTTACAGCATTTGTTCCGGCTCTGGTGTCTGCACAGATGATTTCTTCTGATTCAGAACGGATCCTTGCCAGTGAAAAAATCCCTTTTGCAACGATTCAGGCAAAAAACTGGACGACTAAATTTCCGAAGATCATCAAGGCAAGTTCCGATTCCAAAAAACAAGTCACAACGCTGCATTTCAAACTGGATCATGGAAAAGTCATCCGGGATAATTTCCCTTATGTCTACGGTGAAAATCCGGCAATCAGCACCGTCAAAGTAGACCTGAACCTTGCGCCGGAAAAATATGTTCAGTACAATCAGCTCAGCTGCTGGGTCTATCCTGATGTTCCGGACAGAGCGTCTCTCTGGATTGAGATGGGCGGTTCCGGGATCTGGACTCAGGCGTGCCGTCCCATGCGCCCCCGCCAGTGGAACAAGATCACCGTCACATGGAGCAATCACAAAGATCCGGCAAAAATGCGGAAAATCAAATCGTTCGTGATCTCCAAACAGATGACCGGGCGTCTTCCCGGCGATCCCGAATGGGCTAATTATTACTTCAAAGATTTTACTTTGGAACGGGTGGTTCCCGGAACGGAAGACGGCTGGCATGCTTCTGAAGAAAAAATCATCGTTCCCCAGACAGGTTTTTCTCCGGCTTATGCAAAATGGGCGGTTCTTTCAAGCAAGCACAAAGCATCTGATTTTGAACTCATTGATGCAAAAACAGGAAAAGCTGTCTATAAAGGAAAACTCTCAACAGAAAAATACCCCACCGGTGAATTCAAAATTGCTCATTTCAGCCGTTTCATGAAGGAGGGAACCTACCGGGTCAAAAGCGGAAATCTGCTTTCCGTTCCTTTTGAGATCTCTTTCAAGCACTTGAATGATCTGACCGCAAAAAATGCAAATTTCCTGTTCAGTATGCGCAGCGGAATGAAAACTCCGGCACACCCGGCATGTTTTCTGGAACCTGTCCTCCGCTCCGATAACAAACAGCCGGTCGACATCTCCGGCGGCTGGTTCGATGCTTCCGACTTGCGCGGCTATCACTCCATGGCGATCAAAACCATTATGCGGCCTCTTGCGGTTGCCTGTAACTTCAATGTTCCGGCAACTTATGACGAGCTTCTCTGGGGCGCAAAGTTCATGACAAAACTTTATGATCCGAAAAGCGGTTTGCCCTTTACGGTTCACTCTCTTTATCCGCTGAACAACCCCGATAAAAAACTTCAGGCAGTCTTCCGGGGCGGTCACTTCATCAAAGTCAACAACTTCTGGACAGACAACATTCCGAACTCCGGCGACGAGCGTGTGGTTCACGTTGCCCAGGGAACTTACATCTGTCATCCGGATGTACAGGACAGCCATTGGGGCATGACAGCCGCAGGAGCCTACTTCTATCTTGCAGCAAAAGATACCGATAAAGCTCTGGCAAAAAAAGTGCTGGCTCAGGCAAAAAAACACTTTGACATGATGTGCGATGCAAATGCGGCAGAGCTGAAAAAAATGGGCATCGGACCTTATGCGCCCCATACGACACTTGCGATCGGTATGCGGTTGGAAAATGCGGTTCTCTTCTGGAAAGCCACCGGAGGAACTTACTACAGAGAAATGGCGTTTGAGCTTGCAGATGAACTCCTGAAACGTCAGCAGAGAATGCTTTTCAAAAACGAACACGGATATCTTTGCGGGCTTTTCTGTGAAAACGCAAGAAAAGATACGGCGCATCTTACCCGTGACAATATGGGAATTTATGCGCTGACTCTTCTGGCAAAAGAGATTCCCGGAACAGAACGCGCGTTCCGGATCCATGCTGCTTTGCGGATCTTCGCTGATTTCCATTTGAAAAACCATTATACGCAGGCGTTGCCCTATACGACCCCCTTTGCAGACTTCCGGGAAAAACCGCGTAAAAACTGGTTCTCTGTGAAAATCGGAACCTCTCTTGACGGCAAGCGGAACCTTTACGGGGAGCTGAACAACTACTTCCTTTCCGGGATCAACGGCACGATTGCACTGCAGACACAGGCTCTTGCCGCCTATTTCAACGATATCTATCTTCAGAATCTGGCAGCATCCTACCTGACATTCCACACCGGACACAACCCCAGCGGGCGTTCCTTTATCGCGGAAGTCGGCACAAATTACCGACGGGATATCATGTCATCCTTCCTCGGCTGGATCCCCGGCATGATGAGCA
>SUVT01000100.1 GCA_015061845.1 Lentisphaerota bacterium | reverse complement strand
CACCACGGTCATCATAGAACTTCAACGCCGGCTTTTGTCAATGCTTCATAAAGAGCATCTGCCTGTTCACGGGCACCGCCTTTATCAGGGTTCAATGCGCAAAGCTGGATCTGATAGGGAGCGATGGACATGGGCCAGACCGGTCCGTAATCATCATGAGAGTCTTCGATCACAGAAGCCATGGTACGACCGATACCGATGCCGTAGCAGCCCATGATCATCGGCTGGGATTTTCCGTTTTCATCAAGATATTCACACTTCATCGGCTTAGAATATTTTGTTCCGAGCTGGAAGATGTTTCCGACTTCGATACCGCGCTTCATCAGCAGAGGTTCGCCTGTAATCGGACAGGGGTCTCCATCACGAACCATGGCAATATCTGCCACAGTCACGTTGGCAAGATCTCTGCCATAGTTGAAGTTCTTGTAGTGATATCCTTCTTCATTTGCTCCGACAACAAGGTTTGCAGTACCTTCCACAGATTTATCCACCACGATGATGCACTTGGAGGGATCGATTCCAACAGGGGAAGCAAATCCGGGAACTGCACCGGCATCAAGGATCTGTCTGTCATTGGCAAATGCAAGAGACGGGGTCTGCAGAACAGCCTGAAGTTTCATTTCGTTGACTTCAAAATCTCCACGGATCATAGCAAAGACAAGTTTATTGTCTGCGGTGGAATAGAAGACGGCCTTACCGGTCTGTTCCGGTTTGACATTCAGGAATCCGGCAACTTCATCGATGGTCTTCATGTGGGGAGTTTCCACCTTTTCAAGAGGAAGTTCCGCTTCAGTCTTTTCAAACTTCAAACCGGAAACGGCAATTTCACGGTTTGCTTTGTAGCTGCCGTCAGGAGAAAGGAAAATCGTATCTTCCCCGCAATCTGCAACGGACATAAATTCATGAGAGATGCTTCCGCCCATCATACCGCTATTGGCACGGATGGAAACAACGTTCTTCAAACCGACTCTTGCATAGATGCGGACATAAGCATCATGAACACGCTGATAGTATTTTTCCAGACATTCCTGAGAAGTATGGAAGCTGTAAGCATCCTTCATTGTAAATTCACGGACACGAATCAAACCGGCACGGGGACGGGCTTCGTCACGGTACTTTGTCTGAATCTGATAAGCCATAACAGGAAGCTGTTTGTAGCTGTTCACTTCGGAACGGACAAGATGAACGATCGCTTCTTCGTGAGTCATACCGAGAAGCATATCCTTATCATTGCGGTCTTTGAAGCGGAGCAGTTCAGGGCCGACAGTTTCAAAACGTCCGGATTCCTTCCAGAGTTCTGCGGGCAGCACCACCGGCATCAGGACTTCCTGACCGTCAACGGCGTTCATCTCTTCACGCACGATTGCTTCGATCTTTGCAATGATCCGCTTGGCAATCGGCAGAAGGCTGAAAATACCTGCAGATACCGGGCGGACATAACCGCCGCGGACTAAAAATTTATGGGAAATTGTTTTTGCATCCTTGGGGTCTTCCCGAAGTCTGCGTCCGATCATGGATGACATTCTCATAGTTCGAGTGTACCTTTATCTTAAAGTTGAAAAATTATTCTTTTGTGCCAAGTTTCATTGACGGCATCGCTGTCAAACCGACAAATCCGGAAATGTAGAATGACGAATCCTTATCGCCCTCAGAATCCCGGTCTGTTTCGACTCCAACATTCACACCAACATCAAAGCAGTGGAAATTACGGACAAGCCGGACTCCGATATCTTCCATCAACGCCTGATTTACGTCGTAAACCATGTAAAATTCGCCTTTGAGCCGCTTATCAATGTAAGTCGGGAAACCAACGACCAAACGGGCTGTCTGGGTAGGACGTTCCAGAATATCAAGAGAGGAAGAGGTCGCATTTGCAGCTTCCAGCATTGTTCCCATTGAATAAACGGAACGTCTCCAGTAACGGCGGGAATATTCATAAGAAGCTTTCAGATACCAGTCTTTGGAGATATTATAACTCAGACTGGCTTTCAAGGCATTCAAATATTTCAGATGCACAAGACCGGGTCTTCCGGCACTTCTTCCTTTGCCGCGATAAATAACAAATTCTTCGTCATTATTTCCACCGACATCGAATACCATTTCAGTTGAAAAACGGAAGTTTTCTATAGGAGTGAAAGAGAACTTGACCCCTAAATCCCCGGCACGATTGAATCTTTGATGTTTGACCGCATGGAAATCCCAGTAGGTTTCGAGAGATGCCCACTGACGGATCCGTTCATTGCCATAATCACCGCCGCGAGTCTGCAGTTTGTTCAAAATACCGAACCGGATAAAATTCTGTTCCTTCAGACGATCGATATCGTCAAAGTACAAAATATTTTCATAATCCAAAGTCGGCTCGGGAATAAAAGTATAATTGATGTACGGCACGACTACATGCCGCAATCCATCCAAGCCCAGCCAGGCGGATCGGACATTCTGCCAGGTACGGTAGATCTTTGTATTGACTTCAACCCCGAATTCACTCATAAAACGAAGTTTTGCATCATTCCTGACATCGAAATTATTCACTTCGGTCCATCTTCCATACAGGGAATTTGCACCGAACATTGTGTTCAAATCGTCATCTGTAACATCATTTTCCGATGTAGCCGTATAACCAGTCAAACGGATCCCGGCACGGGGAATGATGTTCACATAATCAAAATTCAAAGGATAGTAGAACATGTGCAGCGAGTCAAAACGTCCGCTGCCGTAATTTTCAAGAGTTCGCTTGTCCCAATATTCTTTTTTCCGCTGGATTGCAGCCTGACGCTGTTCAGGAGTATAACGCTCCATTGCCTTCAGTTCGCTTGCACTGAACATATCAGGTCGTTCAAACGATCTCCAGCGATTATAGAGATAGGAGAATGAGTTTTCCCCCTGATAATAAAGACCGCCGAACAACTCCTGACGGAAGATATCCATCCGGACTTCTGGAGTACGCTGCAAAACAGAATCAAAAGAATTCACACGGCCCGTTGCCAGAACGGAGAATGATGCCCAGTCTGCCTGATATTCCAATGCAGCATAAGTCGGAGGCTGCGGCTCGGCGTCATACCGTCCCTTGAAATAATCCTCACGGAAATCAACGTCACTGGTGAATTCCACCTGTCCGCGAAAATCCAAACGGGGTGTGATATGCGTAAGATTTGTTGCCTTGAAATCGTACCGGTGCTTTTTCAGGGAAAGACGATAACGTTTTTCAAAGGCGGGGATCTGATACTCATGAAGATCGTGGAACTGATACGGTCTTCTGTCACGCATTGCATACCCGAAAATCTCAGTTCTGGAATTTCCGGTGACAATCGTTGAGGTCAAACCGCCTCCAAATCCCCGTCTGGAGTAAAAGTCACCCATCAGACCGACATTTACATAGGGATCATCATAAAGTTCAAAGTTTTTACTGGAACGGATCCATGTCCCCCAGTCGCTGTCATAACCGATCGTAAGGTCGATCCCGAAGCTGTCTGTTTCACGGGGTTTGTAAAGAGCCGGGAACCAGAAAACCGGAATATCCCAAACACGGAGCAGAGAGTTCACCAGAAGCACGCTGTGATCGCTGTGATCTGGATTATAATTTCTCAACCCGGAATGGTAGCTGCGGGGTGTAATATAAGCTTTGGAAGCTGTAAAGGCATAGTGATCATGATTATCCATCACATAATCACAAGTTGTGATGCGGGTATTCTCCGCCACAATTTCTCCGGAAGCTCTTCTGCGGGCAAAATTGGCAAGCGCATACAACGCTCCGGATTTCATCGCAAAATTCTCAAAACGGAGTTCTCCGCTGTCAAGATTTCCGGCAAGACGCTCCGCTTGAATATGAGCGGTCGTCTCTGTGATCCTGACATTGATCTTTTTCTTGCCGAGAGCTGTCTGAGTTACGCTCAGAATCTCAATTTTCTTCTTTACATCATCAAGCAGTTGATGATATTCTTCAAGATCAACGCTCCGGGTTGAAGTGACCCGGCGGATCAGAGAGACATTTCCAAAGGCTTCAAGGTCTTTTGTCGGCAGATGGATAACCGCACTGTCTGCAGTAATTACCATGGAATCAGAGATCAGGACAACATGACCGCGTGCGATCATGTTGTCACCGACATACTCGAACACATCGGCACTGGCATCAACATTCTTCAAAACGTTGCTGACATCAACGCCCTGGAAGCCAGTCGTTCCGCCAGCAACTTTTCTATCTGCAGCAAAAAGAGTCCCTGCTGTCAGAAAGAACAGCAAGGTACAAGCTGCTAAACGTCGAACCAGAGAGAATTTCATCTGCGGATTCTGCCTTGATTTCAGCAACCGAATTTCTTCAGGATAGCCTGTTCAGTTTCCAGAGTGAACTTGCCGCCGGATTTTTCCATAGAAGCAGCAATTTCACCGCCGAGAGCCATCAGTTCTTCCTTCTTCATCAACGGCATGTTGACGCAGTTCGGATAGATAACGGTCTTACCGGGGAACTTGGCATTTGCAACGCAATCCAACCCTTTCTTCAGATCCATCATACCGCCGATACCGGCAAGTGCTGTTTCAGGATCAAGGGCTGCACTTTCAGCAAGCTGAAGTGTCATGCGGAGGTCATCGGTACGGCTTCCGCTGGAACCGATGAAACGGGCTCCGGAGAATACAACACCGTTAAGGTCGATTTCGGCTTCCTTTCCTGCAGGAATACCGGCAAAGATGTTCATGAGACCATCTTTGCCGAGATGCTTTGCAGAACCGGAAAGGACGACCGGAACAGGAACGAGCATAACGATATCATCGAATCCTTCGGGAGCAAATTCATCCAGAAGAGCATCAAATTCTGCGGGGCTCATCTTGGAGGGGTTCACCAGTTTGAACTCAACACCGCGTGCTTCAGCAGCAGGACGGAGCAGCTGATCAACGTTGGCAAGACGGGTATCATCCATATCGGACACAATGATCTTGGAAGGTCCATCAGGATTGGTGACAGCCAGCTGGGTGTGCATCTGACCCATTGCACCTGCACCGCCGGGAAGCCAGCAGGTTCCGCCCTTCTTGAGAGAGGTACGGACATTTCTGCCGTATGCGGAAGAGAAGTTTCCATCTGCAGAACCCTGGAAGAACCAACCCTGATAATGGATGCTTCCGACGTCAACACTGCTGAGACCGGAAATTGCTTCTTTTTCCATCAGGTTGACGCGTGCATTCAAACCGAAGAAGGGCTGATAGGAGTGGACATCGCCGCCGATGCCGCAGAGGAAGATATCATCAAAGGTCATACCTTCGGGGAAACTTTCGGACACTGTCAGTTTTGCTTTCGGGAAAGCTGCGCCGACTTTTTCAGCAAAACCAGCGGGAACTGCACCGGCAAGAACGACTTCAGCAGGAGCTGCCTTGCTGAGAAGATCACCGAATTCATAGCTGCCCTGAGCTTTTGCTCCAAACATGAAGCCCATCTTTCCGCCATCAAGGGGAGCAGAACGGAGACCGATGTGGTAAGCTGCAAAAACGCAGGTCCAGGGTTCGAGAAGAGCTGCAATTGCAGAGGGCATCTTATCGGAGAGAGGCAGCAGATAGCAGCCTTCATCACCATTCAGAACTTCCTGTCCGAGAATGCTGTACTGTGCCATACCGCCGTTAAGAGCATAACCGTAAGCATAACCTTTTCCGTTCACATAGATATCAGCCTGAATGATAAAACGCTGTCCGACCTGGAACTTATCTTCAAGACCTTCACCGACCTTGACGATGGACATCACTGCTTCGTGTCCGGGGATCACGGGATCTTTTTCCAGATCGTCAACGAGAACACGGGGATGAGATTCCCCTGCACGGATCAGCTTAACATCAGAAAAACAAAGCCCGATGGCATCAATCTTAACGAGCAGCTCGCCAGCTTTCGGATCAGGAACAGGAAGAACGACGGGTTTGTCATCCTTACCGAATTTTTCAAATCCTGCACCATACATCTGCCAAGCCAACATCTCTGACGGAATTGCCATAATAACCTCCCTACTCTTCATTTTAGTATTTTTTCCGGATCGGCAAAAGAGACCATCCTGTTAATAATTCAGAAATATACTCCCATTTTGCCAATCAATCAAGTGCATTTGTGAAAAAACTTTTTATTCTGAAAGATTTTTTACTGTTTTTTTTCCTTTTTTCCCGGTTTTCATCCCGGAAGACTCTGATTTTTGACGGATTTTCCTGATTTTCTGACAAATATCATTCTTTTCCTTCTCCGACATTCCTTCCGTCATTTTCTCATGACAGCTGTCGATGATCCGACGGATCGCCGGAATAAATTTCAAACCTTCGTCCGTAATGTAAAGCCTGAAATTCCGTTTATCATCGGGATCGACTTCTTTTCTCACATACCCGGCCTCAGCAAGTTTCCGGATCATCATTGCTGTGGTACTCTTGCTGATGATCAGAAGCGACGAAAGTTCTTCCTGAGAGATCCCCTCATTTTCATAAACACTGATCAAAAACGGAAATTCCCCGAAACTCAATCCGATTTTGCGCAGCTCGCGCGTATAATAAATATGAGTCAATCTGCTGATAATGTAGATATCAAATGTCAGTTTTTTCATAACAGAAATTCCTGTAAAATCAATAACATTTCATGACGTCACCAATATAACACATGAAACATTTTTTACAAGTTTTTTTCTAATCCATAGCTTGTTTTTTTTCTGTTTTATGATATATTATTCGTTCTATACAGAACTAATTTTCAGCGTATAAACATAAAAAACTGATCATTTTTATGGTCAAGGGGAAAGGAAAAAAATGTTACGCAAAACGATCTATGCGTCTCTTGCGGCTCTCTTTGTCGCAACAGCTTCGGCACAACAGGCGGAAAAACCATTGGTTACAGTGGAAAAACCAATCATCACGGAAAACGAAATCCCGAGAAAATATGCGGGATTCGTGGAAGCAGTGGAAAGCACGGACATCATGCCCCGTGTGACAGGGGTTCTCCTGAAAACACACTTCAAAGAAGGGGATCATGTCAAAAAAGGACAGTTGCTTTATGAGTTGGAAGATACAACATATGCAGCAAAAGTCGACAGTCTGAAAGCTCAAAAAGAGAGTCTGGAGGCGGCATTGGTCTATGCAGATCAGGAATTCAAGCGCAGCGACAGACTCCGGAAGAGCGAAGCAGCATCCAAAGCCGCATTTGACAGAGCTTCTTTTGAAATCAAAGCTGCAAGAGCAAAACTGAAAGATATCGAAGCAGCTCTCAAAGATGCCGAAAACACTCTTTCCTATACCAAAATCTATGCTCCGATCAACGGCATTATCGGCAAAAGCATTTACAGTGACGGCAACCTGATCACTCCGCAAACAGGCAAGCTGACAAATATTACCGGAATCGCTCCGATCTATGTCCGCTTCAGTATCAGTGAAGTGATCTTCCGTAGAGATTTCGGCGGAATGGATGGCATCAAAAAGAACACTTTGGTAAAACTGCAGCTGGCTGATAAGAAAATTGCAAAAGAAAGTGTTTCTGTTGCATGGGTCGATAACAAAATTCATTCAACGACCAATACGATCACGCTTTGGGCAAAATTCGACAATAAGACAAATGAATTGATTCCGGGCGGTTTTGTAACAGTACTGCTTTACAACAAAAAAGCACAGAAGAAACCATCCATCAATCCTTCGGCTCTGATCGTCAAAAAAGGCGGTTACTCTGTCTATATCATAGGAAAAGACGGAGCTGTTATGGAACGTGATGTCAAAATCGGAAGAACCACTCCTGACGGATATCAGATCATCACTTCCGGACTTTCCGGAGACGAGTTGATCATTACAGAGGGGACCCATAAAGTCAAACCGGGCATGATTCCGGCACTCAATAAGAAATAACGGTGATGCAGCATGTTTACTGATATTTTTGTCCACAGACCGAAATTTGCATTCGTGATCTCAATAGTGATCTCGATCATCGGGTGTCTCTGTGTATTCAAACTCCCGATTGCAGAATATCCTGAAATCGCACCGCCGACTGTTAAAGTCACAGCCCGCTATCCCGGTGCAACATCCCAGATGCTTTCCGATACGGTGGCGGCAGTCATTGAAGAACAGGTCAACGGGATCGATGACCTTCTCTACTTCAAATCTGAAAGTGACAACAATGGGAACTATACGCTGACGCTTACATTCAAACCAGGGATCGATTCCGATATTGCACAGGTGAACGTCCAGAATGCAGTTCAGCGAGCCGAAGCACAGCTTCCGGCAATCGTGAAACAGATCGGGGTCGTCACAGCAAAACAGTCCACTGACATGGCAGGGGTGTTCTCCTTTCAGACAGACGGATCGGAACTTTCCCATCTGGAACTTTCCAACTATGTCCGGATGAACGTGAAAGATGCGTTTGCACGTCTGCCCGGATTGGGTTCTGTTGAAGTCCTCGGAGAACGCAACTACAGTATGCGTATCTGGCTTGATCCGATCAAGATGAATGCGATGAATCTGACACCGGAAGCAGTCATTGGCGCATTGCGGTCCCAGAATGCCGATGCCGCTGCCGGGACCGTTGGAGGTGAAAAATCCAATAAGTATATCCAGTTCAAACTTGACTTGACAAGCCGTTTGAAAACAGTTGATGAATTTTCAGAAATCATCATTGCAAGTCAGGATGGAAGACAGGTCAAGCTGGGGGATATCGCCCGGATCGAACTTGGTTCTGAACGGTATACCGAAGAAGGCAGTCTGAACGGAAAACAGAGTATTGCGCTTGCTCTCTACCGTCAGGACGGTGCAAATGCGGTGCAGCTTGTCCGTGATGCAAAGAAAATGCTTGCCGATCTTCAGAAACGGTTTCCGAAAGGCGTAACCGTTGATCACACCTACGACCCGTCCAACTACATCATGGTGAACGTCAGGGAAATTGCGATAACACTGATCGCCACACTTCTTCTTGTGGTTGGTATCACCTATGTCTTCCTGCAGAGCTGGCGCGCAACGATCGTTCCGATGCTGGCAATTCCTGTCTCCCTGCTGGGAACATTCTTCTTCATGATGATCATGGGTTACTCAATCAACGTTCTTACCATGTTCGGTTTGATTCTTGTGATCGGGTCGCTGGTGGACAATGCCATTGTTATTGTGGAAAACACTATGCGTATCATGCAGGAGGAAAAACTTTCCGCAAAGGATGCTACAACAAAGAGTATGAGACAGGTGACAGGTCCTGTTATTGCGACCACACTTGTTTCCGCTGCGATCTATGCGCCCATCGGGTTCTACGGCGGGATCGTCGGCACGATCTATCTGCAGTTCGCAGTTACGATGTGTATCTCCCTGTGTATTTCTGCTGTCAACGCTTTAACACTCGGCCCTGCCCTGTGTGCGCTGGTTCTGAAACCGGAAGATCCCAATAAGAAGAAGCCTGTGTTCTTCCGTGCGTTTGACTGGATCCTGAACAAATTCAAAGCAGGTTATCTTGCATTCTCAAGGTTTATGATCCGGAGAGCATGGCTGACGATTCTTCTGCTTCTCGGTGTTCTTGCCGCATTCTTCTATCTGCTGAAAACTGCCCCCGGCGGATTTCTTCCGGATGAAGACAAAGGAAACCTTATGTGCGAAATCGAACTTCCGCAGGGCGCAGCTCTGAACCGGACCGAAGAAGCATTGCAGGAATTTACAAAGAAGACACTGGAAATTCCCGGTGTGGAAAAGATGATCACTGTTGCCGGGTTCTCCATCATGAGCGGTTCCGGTGAAAATATAGGGTTTGCGATCGTTGACCTTGACGACTGGTCAAAACGGAACAGCAAAGAACTTTCCATCCATGCGATCCGGGATGAAATCGCCAAACGGGGAAAGACGATCCCCGGCGCAGTTGTCCGTGTGTTCCAGCCGCCTGCAATCATGGGTCTGGGAAACACCGGAGGGATCACTTTTGCATTCCGTAACATGTCCGGAGAAACTCCGGTGGAATTTGAACCGCATGTCGGTAAACTTATGGGGATCCTCAATAACAAGGAGTTGTTCCCGGATGTTCTTTACGCCTATACGACCTTCAATGCCAGAACGCCGCAGCTGTTTCTTGACATCGACCGTCAGAAAGCGGAAGCTCTCGGAATTCCAATCGGGAATGTCTTCTCTGCACTCCAGAGCAATCTTGCCAGCTTGTATGTCAATGACTTCAACCTTTACGGTTACTCCTTTAAAGTACAGCTGCAGCTGGATCTGGACGAACGGTCCGACATCAGCGACCTGGAAGAACTTCTGGTGCAGAACAACAGAGGGGAAATGGTTCCGCTCAATGCATTCTGCGATATCAAAGTAACGCTTGGAAGCCGGAAACTGGAACGTTTCAACCAGAATATGTGCGCCAGTGTCACTGTCATGCCGGCACAGGGTGCATCCACCGGAGATATCATGAACAGAATCGAAGCGATCGTTTCAAAAGAGTTCTCCAACAACTATGCGATCAGCTGGACCGATATGAGTTATCAGGAACAGAACAACGATGGACGACTGGCTCTTCTGATGGCTTTGGCTGTTCTGTTCGGCTATCTCTTCCTTGTTGCCCAGTATGAATCCTGGACCGTGCCGATCCCTGTGATCCTCTCTGTTGCCTTCGCCGGACTCGGAGGAGCTTTGGCACTCTTTATCAATGGAATGCTTATGGATATCTATGCTCAGCTCGGTTTGATCATGTTGATCGGACTTTGTGCAAAGAGTACCATTCTCATGGTGGAATTTTCCATGCAGGAACGGAAGATCGGAAAATCAGTGGCACTTTCTGCTTTGAACGGTGCGAACTACCGTTACCGTGCAGTGCTTATGACCGCATGGAGCTTTATCATCGGGGTTCTTCCTCTGTTGTTTGCATCCGGTGCGGGTGCGGAAAGCCGGAAAATCATCGGGATCACCTCGTTCTGGGGAATGGTCTGTGCAACATTCCTCGGCGTGGCATTCATCCCGCCGCTGTACGTTATTTTCCAGAAAATGCGTGAAAAAGTCAACGGCAGAAAAGGGTAAATCCCTGCCGTTGCAACAAAAAGCGGTCAGCTCCGGTTGACCGCTTTTTTTATTGAGGCAAAAAAAAGCCGCAAACTTTTTTCCGTCTGCGGCTCTCTTTCTGATTAAGGGATCGGATCAGAAAAGTTCGATCGCCTTATCAATGATCGCATCTGCTGCTTCAGGAGCAACAGTATCGATTCCGGGCTGGACTTCGTAACCGCCGCGGGCAAAACATTCCTTCATGGGAACATAACCGGAAACATCCTGTGCAAGTTCAACAACAAAGGTATGTTTGCAGGGACTCTTTTCACGGATGGCACGGGTGATTCCGTTGAAGCTTTCGCCAGGGAGTGTGGAGAACATCAGATCTTTTCCGATCTGAACGTTGGTCATTCGGCAGCTGTGAGAGGGAACACTCTTGTTATGGCAGTCAAGAGCGCGCTGTGCGAAGTAACGCAATGCTGCAGGGACTTTATTTGCCAGGTCCTGACTTTCAAAGTCGCCGTCCTTCTTGATATCGGGAACAGTTGCAAGAATGTGATTTGCTTCTGCCAGTTCTTCTTCGGTGAGTTTACGGTGCGGAATGGTAACGATGCCATTGGAGACCTTGACGGAATCAGCTTCCAGGGGTTTCAGATCTTTCAGGGCATCCAGAACGATTCTTGCATAACCGCGTCCGATGCGGACAGCTTCTTCGTAACCGGTCTGCTTGATATCCTGACGGAAGTCAAAGTGGTTGATATCACCGGAAGCATCGTCAAGGATCAGAACAGGAATGCTTTCTTTCAGTTCATACTGGATCGCCTGAGTCATTCTTCCATACCAGTCAGCAGAGACAAAGTTTCCGCCGATGGTATCGCCATGGTTTGCGATGTTGCAGATCAGGGCAGCAAGTCTGCCATGCTGACGGACACCGAGGATCTCAATGGTGCGGTCGAATTCAGTTTCCGGGCGGTCGATATCGGGATTGCGCCAGCCGGGGTTGGTGACGATTGCACCGCTCTTCATGAAATATCTGCGGACGAAAGCATAGGGGTTATTGTAAACGCTGGTTGCTTCCAGAACGCCATCCTGAAGGTTGGCAACGGAACGTCTCAAGCTGCGCATTGCGGCATCGACGATATCTTTGACGAGAGGATTTTCTGCTTCAGTGTCATATTTCGGAATACGGGGACCGGTGTGAGTATGGGTTGCAGTGATGATCAAACCATCAGAGAACTCCTGTCCGAACTCTTCAGCGGAACGGTTGCGGACACCGTCACGGAGTCCCTGATTGTATCCGAGCAAGTCAAATACAACGATACCGCAGCGTTTGCCATTGACCTCAAAGACGATGGACTTCACATAGAGGTCATCGTACATACCGAGGTTGAGACGTTCATTGAAGTACCCTGCGAGATCCACTCCGACAGGCGGAGTAATGATTTCCTGAGCAAAACCGATTTTCATACTTCTTCTCCTTATATTATATCAGTGAAAATTCAGCTCTTTTTGAGAATATAATTCCGGCAGAGCTTTTTTACAAGTTCTCTTATTCAAAAAAAATCATTTTATTCAATAAAAAAAGAAAATTTTACAATCTCGAGAGGTAATTTCAAAAGTCCGGCAAAATTTGGCTGAAAAAAAATTGTTGATGAGTTGGAAATGGTAGTTTGAGCGTGGCTACCCACAGGGT
>SUVT01000099.1 GCA_015061845.1 Lentisphaerota bacterium | reverse complement strand
AATACAAAAGACTGCTTTGCAAGAGCGGTCTGCTCCTTTGCTATTGATTCATTTTTCCGGGCAAGAGCGGTCTGCTCCTTTGCTATTGATTCATTTTTCCGGGCAAGAGCGGTCTGCTCCTTTGCTTTAATTTCATTTCTACCGGCTTTCTTTTCCGCATGCAGTGCCCAGACTGTCAATGCGATAAAAATCAACAATGCAAAAATTGTAATGAAAATACAGCGTTTCAGGAAACGGACCCGTTCAGCATCAATACTTGCCTTGATGCTTTCCCGTTTAACTTTAAGCATATAACTGATGGTTTGAATCAAGCCATTTTCCCAACCTTCTCTAACATTTTCACCTTCATCGGCAACCATGCGGGGAAGATTCCTGTCGGTTATCTCGTTTCTGCGCAAGATTTCTGGAAGGCATTCCGTTTCATCATTACTGCCGGGATTTCCGCTGAACACAACAGGAACGACTAAACTGAAATCATTGTTATGAGTTTCAAGAAAATATTTGATTTCTTCAGCAACCCAATAAGAAGATGCTGACTCAGGTGAACAGAGAACCAGTAAATATCGAGTTTCTTTGATAGCTGTTTTTATGTTTTCCGTAAAACTTTTTTCAGAGACTTCCAGATCTCTTTTATCACGGAAGACCGGTTTTATATATTTTTGTTCCGGCAACAGAAGTTGTTTATCAACTTTCTGTACAGGAATTCTGAAGCGTTCCAGCTTTCTCTGTAAATAAGCTGCAGCTTGAGAATTTTTTCTGGAATAACTTATAAAAGCATAATACTTATAATTTTTCTGAACATCCATAATTATTTCTCCTGTATTTCTGATACTATACCCCATACGAAAAAAAATTGCAAACAGTTCTTTCAATTAATTGATACAAATAATATGTCTGACAATGAATTATACGAATGAATTTTTCATTTTATACATCAAATTGACAAAACGATCAGATCATTTGAAAAATCCCTGTATGCCCAGGTGCGAGCAAAGCCGGAAAACTTTTCTGAAAAATTGAAGTCAATTCATTAAAAAAAAAGCAGTTCTGATATAATGTCAGGACTGCATTTTTTATTGGATAAAAACTTGATGGGAAATCAAATCCCCTTATCGCCGGAGAAAAGCGGAGCATCCGCACCGGCTCGACTCTGAATCCAATCTTCCCGTTCAGCTCCCACATGACCATCGACATAAAGAATCGTTCCGTACCCATTATGCCGTCCTACGAAGTGAGACAAGTTGTTGTTAGGACCTCCGCCCTCCATGTAATAACATTTTTTATTTTCAAACATATGCCCTTTCGCAGAGGGATTCTTGAATTTCCCGAGTTTGGAGCGGCTGTAACTTTTTTTGTCGATAAGATCCCGCTGAAAGCCGGAGATATAAACCGCAAGAGTATAATGCTGTGCGCCCGGATACCATTCATGATTTTTGTCCTCCTTAGGCGGTTTGACGACCTCAGTACACAGGTAAAGGGTATGAGCCTGCAACATACTAGTATCTTGCGGAGCATAATAAAGCCAGTAAAAGTTCAAAGAACTGCTCCCCCCCTGGGCGTGAGAAAGGATGTAACCGTCATAATCCTGAGCATACTGCTGAACGATAAGCCCGATCTGTTTCCGTTTTCCTGTACAATCTGCTTTTCTCCCGGATTTCCGGGCATTGTTCAAAGCAGGAAGCAGCATACCGGCAAGAATTGCGATAATTGCAATCACAACAAGCAGTTCTATCAAAGTGAACGAACGTTTTCTTTTCATATCTGGCTCTCCATAATATATTTTGAGAATGTTATATCGCAGTAATATAACACAAAACGTCTATATTGTCAAGAACATATCATACACGAAGAACTCAAAACTCTTTGAAAGTCTTTGATTTATTTTTTTTCGGATCAGGCTTTTGCAAGTCTCTGTTTAGCAGCGCGGTAACGTTTGATCAAAAACAGTACAAAATAGTAGGTGATTGGTGTCATAATCAAAGTCAGGAGAGCTCCGCCGGCAAAAAAGGAGAGAATGATATCCAGCCCCTCTCTTGCCAGAACCCGATAACTTTCATACCATGGGCCCTGATGATTAATGACTTCATACATACTTTCTTTGACCCTGCTGTAGGAAAGGTTTCGTCCGATCATCTTACCGCCGACCCAGCACTGAACCGGATAAATAAAGAAAATAGAAACAGGATTTGTAATGAGTGTACCAACACTTGCCCCGATTTTACTGCCCTTTAAAATAAAAGCTGTGGGAATGGAACATACAAGCTGTAAACCGAATGGAATAAAGCAGCCATAGAACATGCCGATCGCCCAACCTCGGGCAACATACTCAGGAGTTGCCTTCTCTCTGACGATTTTATAGTAAAGCAGTTTCAGCTGCTTATTAAGCCAGCTTCTCTTTTCTTTCATACAACTAACCTCCAGCAATAAAAAAAGTCAAAAATCTATCAGAAAAACCATATTACTTTTCAGTGATTTTCTTGACATTATCGAAATATATGCCAAATATTCAATTTTTCAAATTGACTTTTCAAAAAAATGGCTTATAATATCTGAAATATAGATTTTTTTTAAAAATTAAGCCACAGGAACAATCATGGACAGAAAAATTATCAAAAAAGAGAGGAAGCGCAGGAAGCTGAAACGCATTAAAAATGCGTTGCTTTTCATGTTCTGCGTTATTTTTCTTCTGTCCCTGTGGTGGTTTAATCACCACACCGCCACAAAAGGAGTTCCGCAGTGGCTTATCCGTACAATTACAGCTCCGCTGACAAATTCGGGCTATCACATCAAGGTCAAACATGCCACGTTCAGTTTTACTGACGGATTGTTTATCAACGGTCTGGATTATTCTGAGGACCAGAGCGGAATCAAACTCAAAGCGCCTGTTTTATATGTAGATTTTTACCCCCTGGAACTTTTCAAGGGAGTCACTTGTCCTGTTTCTATTGTTGCAAGAGAAGCAGAAGCAGTCTTACCCGTTCTTCCCGAAATGGGCGAGGAAGGAAAAAATGACTGTCTGAACATTACGGATCTCAATGCGGAGATCCGGGGGAAGAAGGGAATGTTTGAAGTGACAACAGCATCGGCAAATATTGATAAAATATCTGTTCAAATGCGGGGGACTGTGAACAACCTGCTTCATATCATTCTGGAGAATGTTACGTCAGAATACTGGGAGCGCAATAAGTCCGGAGACGAATGGAAAAAACGGAAATATCCGTATGGTATTATGCAAATGTTCCCATTGGATATCCGGAAGAAATTCATGCTTTCATACCGGAAATTGGAAGCGATGAAGATGGATAAAAAAATAGAATGCGACATAAAATTCCACTTTGATATCAACGATTTCAAAGAGAGTAAAGTCTTTTCAGAAATCAGTCTGCCGGAATTCCACTATGGAAAATTCCAAGTCCGGGGGATCCGGGAACAAGTCTCTCTGAAGGATGGTGTTTTCAAACTGAATGAAGTCACAATCGACCTTGGGAATGGAGCAACTCTAACTGCAGAAGGCAAGTACCACGAAGAAGGGAACATCTTCTCCGGGAAGCTGAACGGAAGCTGCCATATCAGCGATTTACTTTATTTTATTGAAGCTGAGTTTTCTGATGGAATTCTGAAAAATGTTGTGTTCGACAACCAGAAACTGACTCTCGATGGTGTACTGGAACACTTCTCGGTTTCCAACAACAAATACAAAGGAAGAGTTAATCTGACACTTCCCCAAATCATTATCAACGGGATTTCCCTGAAAAATGTAAAACTGGCAATCAATGCCGATGAGAAAAAAATCGTTGGTGAAATACAAAAAGCAGAAACTGGAAACGGAAATATTACCGGGACATTCACGCTCAATGATACCGGTGAAATTCTCTGTGAATTAAGCGGAAAAGCAAACCTTCAATCATTCCAGAATGCATTCCCGCAAGAAGTTAAAAAATTTATTCATGATAAAATTTCATTCAGCCACCCGGAAAAGCCGATTGAATTTTCAGGAAAATTCCGGGCTGATACTCGTAGAAAAAATCAATATACCGGACAGGCTCATATAAAATATTCTCATGTCAGCGTGAATGGAATTGAAATAAAAGATATTGAAACCGAACTGGAATTTTCACCGGAACGGCTTCTTTTCTCCAACATTTCAGCAAAAGGAGAAGCAAATTCAAAATTCACCGGTTCTCTGCAATTTGATTTGGAAAAAGAGCAAGTCTCTGCAAAAATCATTGCCTCCGGAATCCCGCAGAATCTTGCAAAATCCTTTGATACGATCTGGCAGACTGAATCACTTACACCTCTGGCAAAAGATATTTCCAGCCCTGATGCAAAAGGAATTGCTGAGGCCGATATGGACCTGTTTTTGTCATACGGCGGAAAAACTTTTTATCACATCAACGGCAATGTCGTTATGCGGAATCTCACATATATGGGGCTGCCATTCCAGTATGGGGCTGCCAGATTTATCACAGATTCCAATGATGTTCTGATTATCCCGGAGCTGATCCTGAAAGCAAAAGAGGGGTCTATGCAGCTGGAATCTATTTATTTCCTGAAAGAAAAGAAAACCGGTGAAGAAACCCTTCACTTCAATCTGCGAAGTACTCTCAAAGGGAATTCCCTGCTGAAGATTTTTGCTGACGGTTATGATCCCGAATTTATAGATTTCCCGTTCCCTGTCGAAGTACAGGCGAAAGGCATGATCAATTACACGGATCAGAAAAAAACCTCTATCCGTGCTGATGTTCAAAATGGTTCCTGCACCTTCTTCGGTGCAAAGATCACAGATATTGATACAACAGTTTACCTTAAAAATGAAGAAATCTTTTTTAAGGATGCGGACATGACGTTCTGTAAAGGAGCCTGTAAAGCAGATTTCAAATATAATCTCAATACATCGAAAGGAAGTTTCAAACAGAAACTTGAAGGGGCTGATCTCCGGATGACAGTTCGGGAATTCGAGTCTGACGATCGGCTTCCCGGCGGAATCGGAGATGCACGGATTGATTTCAGTTCCCAGGGAACCTTTGAATACAAAGACAATGATACTATCCTGGTGCATGGAAATGGAAAACTTCTGCTTCATGGTGAAAATCTGTGGACGATCCCCATTCTGGATGGTGTGATGAAAAAGGTCAACAGTGTGTGGGGTGTTATTCAGAAAGGTGCAGGAATATCCAACGTCTCCTGTGATATTGCTTTCAAAGGGAAAAAAGCCGTCATTGAGAATTTTACAACAGATGGAAATATTATCTCTCTGACTGCAGATGGGGATATTGATTTGAATACAGGGGATTATAAGATTGAATTTAAGGCGAAATATTTAAAATCTGTCTTGCCGTTTGATCTGTTCTCATGGTTCTTGACCCCCATTTCGCAAATGACAGGCAAAGTGACTGAAGGGACTCTGCGCAGACCTGTAAAAAAGAAAAAATAAAACTGACAGTACAGACTTCAGATATCAGAAAGGAACGAACATGAATCTGAATGAAATCATGGAATATTTGAACACCCGCGATCGTTTCTGTGTTGCAAACGATATGAAAATCACAACCATTTCCGAGGGCTATGCAGAAGCAGAAATGCCCATCAGCGAAAACAAATTGAACGGCTTGGATGTCGTTCAGGGCGGCGCAATCTACACGCTTGCCGATTTTGCCTTCGCCGGAGCTTCCAATGCGAATAAAGATGACCGACGCTGCATCGGTTCAGCCTCAAATATCAACTATCTCCGTCCGGGAACTGGAACAAATCTTAAAGCTATCGCCAAAATTATCCATGCCGGAAGAAAGACTTGCCTCAGTAATGTGGAAGTTTTCAACGATCAGGGAAAACTGGTCGCAACCGGAACATTTCAGGGATTCATGCTTGACAAGCAGTAACCTCCGGTTCAGGCGAACCAGAGATTGTAACAGTAAGCCCCAAGCAGCGTAAGAACAAGCAGAATCAGGGCAGGAAGAAGATTCAATAAGATAATCTTCCCTTCTTTTCCGCAGATGTTGACTGTGGCGCAGGTTGCAACGATTCCTGATAACCGGAGCATACTTCCGATCCCTCCCCCGGTATTTTGAAGCGCAATCATCTGAGCTTCCGGAAAATCCAGTAAACCTGCGGCATTGAACTGGATCGGACAGAAAAGGATGTTGGAAACGGTACAGCTTCCGGCAAAAAATGTTCCGAAACATCCGACAACCGGGGCAATCAGCAGGTAGGCTTTCCCTGTGGAATTGATTATTTTTTCGGTGAGCAGCGCCAACATGCCAGGCAATTCGGCTTCGTTACAGGACGAGGAAACCATGATTTGCACCATGGCAAATGCGGCAAAAATGGCAAATGCTGAAAATCGGATCTGCTTTTCTGATTCTCGGGCAACCTGAAAAATTTCCTTCCATTTCAAGCCAAGGATCAGAGCAAAGATGATCCCCACCGGAAGAAACGGGAAAATCCCGGGATTCGTCAAAACAGACCATTGATGCATTGTTCCCGGTGTCGAGAAGATCTCTGTGATTCTTATCTGACAAATACTCCCGAGCCATCTGCGTACCGGAAGATAGGGCACCCTTGAAATCACAAGAAGTGCTGCAATGCACAAGTAAGGAAGCCACGCTTTCCAAAGGGGCATGGTCTGTTTTCCGGCATCAGGTACCGGCAATTTATTCTCTGCATTTTCTGAGAAATCCCATGCCCGTTTCGGTACAAAAAGACGGATTTTCAGGATCAGGTAAAAAAGCGGATATGCAAGCAGAGACCCGACAACCGAAGGAAGTTCCGGACCAAGCACCATTGCAGCCCCTTTCCAGACAACAACATACAAAATCCCGGCAGCAAAACACAATGGAGCTATTTCAAGAATAGAACGGATTTTCCTTTTTGTATCGGATAACAGAATCATTGCAGATACAGCAATCAAAGGGACAAATGAGCCGGAGATACAGGAGAAAGTCGTGAACAAATCCATGGCTTCACGGTTGAATTGCGCCGGGTCCATCCCCTGATTTACCACATCATTGGCAACCGCAGTACAGGATGTCATAAATGCAATTCCCGCTCCGCCGAACGGAACAGGGACGGTATTGCAAATCAAGGCAACAGAAACTGCAGTCACAGCCGGAAATCCCATTCCGACCAACAAAGGTGCTACCAGTGCCGGAGCTGCACCGAAACCTGCCACACCTTCAATAAAATTACTGAAAAACCAGGCAATCACGATCACCTGGATCCGACGGTCCGGGGAAATTTCTCCGAATGTTGCCTTGATTCCTTCCAAAGCTCCGGTACGGCGAAGCATATTCAGCAGAAAAATCGCACAGTAAATAATCAGGATGATATCAAGAGCTTTTACAGCTCCCAGCAGAGAGTAGGAGACGATATCAACGAACTGCATTTTCCAGAAAAAGTAAGCGGAAATTGCAGAAGCAAGGAGGGAACATGGCAGAGCCTTGCCGGGGGACACCTTGAAACCGGTCATCAGAACCAATGCCAAAAGGATCGGAAAGACCGCACAGAAAACTAACATTTTGAACCTTTCAAACCTAAAGAAAAACGCCGGAGTCGTGAAAAACTCCGGCGTTGAACATCACGGATGATTATTTTCCGGAATGATATTCCTGCAGAGACTTCGGCGGAATCGCCTGTTTCCGTGCAGCTTCAATACCGGAGATCGTTGCTTTGGCAGCTGCGATCGTAGTCATGAACGGGATCTTGTACTGGATCGCCATCATACGGATGTAGCTGTCATCACGCTTTTCGGTCTTGTCCTTTGGCGTGTTGATGATCAGATTGACCGTATGGTTCTTGATCAGGTCGCTGACATCAGGACGGCCTTCGCCGATCTTATTGATCATGGTGTTTTCAATACCGTTTTCCGTAAGATACTTGCTGGTACCTTCCGTTGCATAGATCGGGAAACCGAGAGACTTCAAGCCCTGAGCGACAGGGAGAAGATATTGACGTTCCTTCTTGTTGACAGAGATCAAAGCAGTTCCTTCCAGCGGGAGTTTTCCGCCGGCAGCTTCCTGAGCCTTGAAGTAAGCCAGACCGAAGTTATCAGCCAAGCCCATAACTTCACCGGTCGCACGCATTTCAGGACCGAGGATCGGGTCGACTTCAGGGAACATATTGAACGGGAAGACAGCTTCCTTCACACCGTAGTAGTTGGAAGATTTGCGTTTCAGCAGGGGTTTGAACTCTTCCATGGGATGACCAAGCATCAAACCGGTTGCGATTCTTGCCAGAGGCACGCCGGTGACTTTTGCCACCAGAGGCACGGTTCTGGATGCACGCGGGTTGGCTTCGATGATGTAAACAACATCGTCGCAAACAGCATACTGAACGTTCAGGATTCCTTCCACCTTGAAGTCTGCTGCGATTGCGGCAGAGTAGCGTTCGATGGTATCAAGATGTTCCTGCTTCAGAGTTACAGGAGGAATTGCACACGCGGAGTCTCCGGAGTGGATACCGGCAAGTTCGATGTGTTCCATCACTGTGGCAAGGAAGGTGGTCTTTCCATCGGAGAGAGCATCCACTTCACATTCGGTTGCGTTATCAAGGAAGCGGTCGATCAGCATGGGATATTCCGGGCTGACCTGGATTGCTTCCACTGCATATTTCTTGAGTTCTTCTTCGTTGTGGAGAACTGCCATACCGCGTCCGCCGAGAACGAAGGAAGGACGGACCATAACAGGATATCCGACTTCGTTTCCGAGAGCGATCGCCTCTTCCAGAGAGATGGCGGTTCCGCTCTTCGGCTGCGGAATTCCCAGCGCGATCATGCGTTCACGGAAATATTCGCGGTCTTCTGCAAGACGGATTCCTTCCGGCTGGGTTCCGAGAATGTTCAGTCCGGCATCTTTCAGTTCCTGAGCGATATTCAGCGGAGTCTGACCGCCGAACTGGACGATCACGCCTTCCGGCTGTTCTTTTTCATAGATTGCCAGCACATCTTCCACGGTAAGCGGTTCAAAGTAAAGCTTATTGCTGGTATCGTAGTCGGTGGAAACTGTTTCAGGGTTGCAGTTGATCATCACAGATTCGCAGTTTTCATCGCGCAGAGCAAATGCCGCATGGACGCATGTGTAGTCGAACTCGATACCCTGTCCGATTCGGTTGGGTCCGCCGCCGAGGATCATGATCTTGCGCTTGTCGGAAACTTTCACATTGTCTTCGACATCAGCATAGGTGGAGTAGTAGTATTCCTGATTTTCCACGCCGGAAACGGGGATTGCGCGGAAGACAGCCTTTGCACCGGCAGCGCGTCTGCGGTTACGGACTTCGATTTCAGTCACATTGAAGATCCGTGCGAGATATTTATCTGCGAAACCATCGCGTTTTGCCTGAACGAGTTCAGCATCGGTGATTCCGTTCCAGCCTTTTGCGATCATATCAAGTTCGGACTGAACCAGTTCATACATCTGTTCGATGAAGTAACGGGTGATCTTGGTTGCCTTGACAACTTCGTCGACGGTCACGCCTTTCTTCATTGCTTCATAGATCTGGAAGAAACGCTGGCTGTTGGGGGTGACGATCTTCTGTTTCAGCTCTTCAGCGGAAAGTTTTTCGATCTTTTTGACAAAACCGAGACCGTATCTGCCGATTTCAAGAGAACGGATCCCCTTCTGGAACGCTTCCTTGAAGTTCTGTCCGATACTCATCATTTCACCGACAGCCTTCATCTGGGTTCCGAGGCAGTCAGCAGCCTGCGGGAATTTTTCAAATGCCCAGCGCGCGAACTTCACAACGACATAATCGCCGGTGGGGACATATTTTTCCAGAGTACCTTCTTTCCAGTAGGGCAGTTCTTTCAGCGTGAGACCTGCAGCAAGGAGTGTGGAGACACTTGCAATGGGGAATCCGGTTGCTTTGGATGCCAGAGCGGAGGAACGGGAGGTTCTGGGGTTGATTTCAATAACAATGATACGGTCATCAGCGGGATTGTAGGAGAACTGAACGTTTCCGCCGCCGGTGATACCGACTTCATCAACGATTCTGTAAGCATAGTCCTGCAAACGCTTCTGCAGGGATTCAGGAACGGTGAGCATGGGAGCAACACAGAAGCTGTCGCCGGTATGGGTTCCCATGGGGTCAACGTTTTCAATAAAACAAACGGTGATCTTGTTGCCTTCAGCATCGCGGACGACTTCAAGTTCCAGTTCCATCCATCCGGTGACACATTCTTCGATAAGCACCTGATGGATCAAACTTGCTTCCAGACCGCGGGCACAGACCTCACGGAGTTCTTCAACGTTGTAAACGATACCGCCGCCTGTTCCGCCCATGGTGTAAGCGGGACGGAGAACAACAGGATAACCGAAGTCGTTTGCGATTTTTTCAGCTTCTTCCAGGGAAGTACAGGGTTCGGACTTTGCCATAGGCACGCCGATTTTTTTCATGGTTTCCTTGAAGATAATACGGTCTTCGCCGCGCTGAATAGCATCGAGATCGACGCCGATAACTTTCACGCCGTATTTCTTGAGAATACCTTCTTCATGGAGTGCGGTGGAGAGGTTCAGAGCTGTCTGACCGCCCAGGTTGGGCAGGAGAGCATCCGGACGTTCTTTTTCGATGATCTTTTCCAGTCTGTCGACGGTAAGAGGTTCGATGTAGGTGTGATCAGCAGTTCCGGGGTCGGTCATGATCGTTGCAGGGTTGGAGTTCACAAGAACGATTTCATAACCAAGTTTGCGAAGTGCTTTGCATGCTTGAGTTCCGGAATAATCGAACTCACATGCCTGACCGATGATGATAGGACCTGATCCGATGATCAAGATCTTCTTGATGTCCGTGCGTTTCGGCATTGTCTGTTTCCTTTCCTGACTTGCTCTTCAGTAATCGGAGCTTTAATATATCACATTTTTCAGAAATTGCAATACAGAAAATGCTAATTTTTTCGGATTTTCCGCGAAAAATTATTTTATCGGAACACCAATCTCCATAAACCCCTGTTTTTGCCCGGAAAATCAGGCATTCATTGAAAAGAGATCAAAATGATTCTGCTTTATGACAATACCACTGTTTGATCCACGGTAACAGATAACATTTTCTTTGTAACCGGACAATCAGGGGCTGGCAATTCGGGGAACCGTCCGGGCATCAGTTCCTGCAAATATTTTGCAAGGGTGACGATCGTCGGTCCGTAATGATCGTGATAAATATATCTTTCCAATGCCTCTGCAAGTTCGGCACTGCTGCTGAAACGGTCAGCAGGATTCGTTGCCAGCATTTTCTTCAGGATATCCTGCAACGCTTTCGGAACGTCGGCGGGAAGAGCGGACCAGTTGATATAATTCTCCTTGATCTGCTTGAGCAGATCATCACGTTTCAACTGGACGTCCCGAGTGTATTCAAAACTGAGGAGAAAGAACAAAACAACCCCAAGAGAATAGATATCAGACTTACCGGTCATACTGGTTGGATCAGAACACTGTTCAGGCGACATGAATGCCAATTTTCCGGAAATCCGTCCGTTATCCTGCATTGTTGCAGCCTTTGCAATACCAAAATCCGTGATTTTTGTGACACCTTCCCGGTTGATCAACACATTACGGGGACAAATATCACAGTGGACGATGTTCAGAGGTTGTCCATCCGGAGAATAACGGCTGTGTGCATAAGCAAGCCCGCGGGCGATTCTGGAGGCAATAAAAACAGCCAATTCCACTGGAAGTTTCTGTTTGATCAGCTTGTGAAAATGTACAAAATCATGAAGATTGATCCCATCTACATACTCCTGAACAAAAAAGTATGTATTGTCTGTTTTGTCCAGCTGATAGATCTGTACAATATTTTCATGAACAAGGGTCGCCACCAGTTTTGCTTCAAAGACGAAACGTTCAATAAACTTTTTATCTTCAGCATGTTCGTTCAGAATCGTTTTGATCGCAACAACTTTCTCAAAACCTTCAACGCCCTTCAGCTTTGCTTTATAAACCGCCCCCATACCTCCGGAAGCAATTTTCTCGATTATCTCGTATTTAACACTGCCATCTAATTTTTCTATCATTTTCAACTTCTCTGGATTTCGTTTGCTATATTTTTCCGGTTTTAATTTAATTCATTTTCTTTGTTTTTCAACCGGGTTATAGAAAAAAATATCTATTTTCTCCGAAGATCCGGCTCACTCCACGTGATAAACATCAGGTGATGAGTAATTAACAAGGATCATCCACGGTATTTTTGAGTTTGGATTATGATTCAGCAAACCGATTTGAAGCCCGCTTTCTGCATAATTATACAACCCAAGCTGGAAGTAGCTGACGGTTTCACCAAACGGTAGAATATGGTTGACCAGACCGATTTGCGCACCATGGTTTTCGACCGCCAGATTTACAGGACTGATGGAAACTCCGTAATGGATCCCCATTGCGGAATACAGCGCAGTGGCAGAAAGTCCATAGTGTTCTCCGGCAACCTGAGAAACGCCGCCAGTCACTCCGCAAACTTTCTCATTCCCGTAGAAGAAGGAGAAAATCAAGCGCAAGCCATAAACTTTCGTTTGAAAAGGAACAAGGTTCACCGGAAAGAGGGAAACATTTACGGGAATCCATTTGGGGGCAATCAAAGACCAGCCCATCGGACCATAAATATGATATACCATATCAGCATTCCAACCTGCCGGACACAATGTGGCTTTCAACAAAAGAATAACCAATAAAAATCTTTTCAGCATGATACTTTCAAATTACCCTTTCTATCGATCCAATAAATATTTTCTACAGAGGTAATTTCAAAAGTCCGGCAAAATTTGGCTGAAAAAAGATTGTTGATGAGTTGGAAATGGTAGTTTGAGCGTGGCTACCCAGCTTGTCCTCCATAGCTTCAGCGAAGGAGGAAGGGTAA
>SUVT01000098.1 GCA_015061845.1 Lentisphaerota bacterium | reverse complement strand
CAATGATTATACTTACCTTGATACGCTCTCCGTAGAAGCTGTAAGAAAGTTCATTGATCTCACCCATGAGGCATACGCAAAACGTTATCCGGCAGAGTTCGGAAATGTCATTCCCGGACTTTTCACAGATGAACCCCGCTACGGTTTTATGATCGACCAGCCGGATTGGGATACCGAACACCGGAAAATGCTCCCCTGGACCGAAGGGCTTCTGGAAGAGTTCAAAGAGACCTATCACTATGATGCTCTTGACCGCTGTCCGGAATTTTTCTATCAGGTGGAAGGCGCAGATTCCGTCATGCCCAGAGTTCATTATGCCGGACTTATGCTGAAATTCTTCAAACGGGCATTCTGGGAACCCATCGGGAAATGGTGTGAAGAACACAATCTGAAATTGACCGGACACCCTGTTGGAGAAGATTCCCTCTCCTACCAAACGCTGGGCATCGGCAGCGCAATGCAGCTTTATGAGTACATGGGAATGCCGGGGATCGACCTTCTCAGCGAACATCACCGTGCTTATCAGACAGCCAAGCAGCTCTCTTCCGCAGCGAATCAGTTCGGCAAAAAACGGAGACTTGTGGAAGTTTACGGCTGTACCGGATGGGATTTCTCTTCTGCAGGGATCAAAGCGTTGGGCGACTGGCTCTATGCCCTCGGTATCAACTACCGCTGCGAACATCTGGCGTTCTACTCCATCGAAGGAGAAGCAAAACGGGATTATCCCTGCCCGGTGGCATTACAGACAAATACTCCCGATACCTACCGGATGCTCAACGACTACTTTGCACGTTTGAGTCTATGGCTCTCTTCCGGGAAAGAAGACCGCCGGATCCTGCTTATTTCTGCACAGGAATCTGCATGGAGCATGTTCCATCAGAACTGGCGGAAGGAGAAGGAAACGCTTGATTTTGACCGGGAATTCATCAAAACAAGCAATATTCTTCTGGCAAACCAGCTTGATTTCGATTACGGCGAGGAAGAACTGCTCTCCCGGCTCGCTTCTGTGGATGGCAATACACTGCATGTCGGAGAAGCATCTTACAAAGTTGTTGTTGTCCCAAGTTTGATCACAATCCGCAGCACAACACTGGAACTGCTGAAGAAATTCCAGGCTGCCGGGGGAACGGTCATCTCCTACGGTGATATCCCCGGATATCTTGATGCAGTCAAGACAGATATTGCATGGGATTTCCCCCGTGTAAACGATTATGCCGGGCTGGTAAAAGCTCTTCAGCCCCACGCTACGGTCTCAGTGAAAGATGAATCCGGAAACGCCTGTACTTCCCTGCTCCACCAGATCCGCCGCGGCTCTGATTGGGACACCCTCTTTATCTGTAATACCGGACATGCCGTGGATGAAGGAGAAGAGGGCGGCGAAGACTTCATCGAACCTCTTGCCCTGCGCAGAACCAATGTTTATCCTGCGGTTACGGTGTCGTTTGAAAGCGACTTCTCCGGAGAACTGGTTGAGTTTGATCCGTTCACCGGAAAACTTCTTGCTGTTGATGCAAAACGGGATGGTTCCCGCTGGATCATCAAAACAGAGTTCGGGCAGATTGCAACAAAAACCTTTTTTGCCCTGCGCGAAAAAGGGAATCACCCTGTCAGCCAGCCGGAACAGAAGGCTGTCGGCTTGACGAAAAAGGCAGTCATCAACCCTGAGAAATGGGAAGTTGAACTCTCTGAACAGAACGTTGCCGTCATGGACCACTTCTGTACCGCAGAAATCACTGAACCGACGTATGTCCTTGCATTGGATGATAAACTCCACGAAAAGCTCGGCATGGAAGTCAGAAACTTCATGATGCCTCAGCCCTGGTGCCGTGAAATGGATCCGAACGCCGGAGGAGAAATTGAGTTCTTTGCAGACTTTGAATGTCAGGTTCTTCCGGAGGGAGAGATTGCCCTTGTTCTGGAACGTCCGGAACTCTACGAAATAGCTCTGAACGGTCAGAACGTTGCGATCAAAGATATTGGCGAATGGCACGCATCTGCATGGCGGAAAGTGGAGCTCCCTGCCGGACTTTTCGTTCCCGGTAAAAACAGATTTTCATTTAAAACAAGACTCTGCTATGCTCATCCCGGATTGGAAAGCATGTTCCTTGTGGGCGATTTCGGCGTGAAGATGAAAGGCAACAGTTTTATTCTTACCTCGCCGGTCAGAGAGTTGGCTCTCGGTGACTGGATGGATCAGGGTTTGCCCCACTATCCCGGCGAAGTCGTTTACAAGACAAAAGTTTCCATCCCGGAAATGGAAAAAGCCGCGATCCGGCTTCCGGAATATCACGGCACGCCTGCAGTCATTGCCGTCAACGGTGAATTTGCCGACCGTCTGCTGTTCATACCGGACACCACAAAACTGCTGGATCTTCCGTCAGAGTTTGAATTGAGACTGACCATCACTGGAAGCATGCGGAACACTTGCGGGCCCTTCTTCAAAAACAAGAGGGAAGTTTCTCACTACGGACCGATGTATTACAAAATACAGGAAACAGATGTCCGGCAGGTTGAACCATACGGTTTGTTCTCTGCTCCGGAGATTCTGGGATAACAGGAGAAAACAGGATGGATCATTTCAATTTTCAGCCAAGCCCCATGGTTTGCAGCAGCAATATAGAAATCGATATTGAAGACGGCATCATCCGGAAAGTCAAGTTTACGGATGGCTGTCACGGCAATCTTCAGGGGGTCGCCAAGCTGGCAGAGAACCGCCCTGTTGAGGAAGTCATCGCCCTGCTGAAAGGGATCCGTTGCAGCGGAAAACCGACTTCCTGCCCGGATCAATTTGCAACAGCACTTCAAAAATATTTGGAAAAAAGGTAACTTAAAAGAAAGGAAAAGGAAAAATGGAAAAAGAATTTTCATATTTCTTCGACTGGCAGAACTACAAAGAAAACAACATGATGGAGCGGGCAGTTGCAGAATTCGCCGCAAACGGTGCAAAGTACATCGTTATGACAAACAACCTGCTGGACCGCTGCCTCGACGAACCGAACTTCTTCTTTCTGTTCGTCAAACTGTTGGAAAAATACGGACTGAAATTCTCCGGCTGTCACGGACTCTGGAGCGGTGTCAAAGATTTGAACTGCGATGACCGTCAGTATCGCGACATCTCCATTGCAAACCACAAACGCGCCATGGGCTATGCAGCAGATGCCGGATGCAAAGAATATGTCGTTCACATCGGCGCACTCTGCTGCTACTACCGTCCTTATGATGAACAGAAGATGCGTGATTATGCCTGCGATACGCTGGAAAAGATCATTCCCGAAGCAGAAAAACTGGGGATCATCATTGCCGTTGAAAACAGCTTTGAACCCACTAATACGACCGATGAAGTTCTCTACTACATCAACAAATTCCCGTCACCCGCAGTCGGGGTCTGCTATGATGCCGGACACGCAAACATCATGACCGGTGTCGGCAAAGATCTTTCCCGTTATGGAGCTCCCATGCAGCTCCCCTGGGCTAACAAGATCGAATTTGAAGATCATGCACTGGAAAAACTCGCTCCCCACATCGTCACCTGCCATCTCCATGACAATGATGGTTACAGCGATCAGCACGCCCTCCCCGGCAACGGCACGATCAACTGGGAAAAACTTATCAAAGATCTCTCCGCATGTCCCAGAATGCTTACCATGCAGGCAGAAATCAGCATGAGACCGGATCTTGCGATCCGGAAACTCTGCACGACCTTTGATGCAATGAAACAGTATATCGGATAAATCATGGCTGAGCAGGAAAAAATCATCCGTCCGGATTCTTTTGATCCGGATGGACCCCAACAATTTGCAACGGAAGAAGAAGCTGCAAAATTTGCTTTGGAACAGACGACTGCACGGGCTCATGCGGGAGATCCGGCGGCGCAGTATGCACTTGCTTTGGCGATCCTTCATTTCGGAGATTTCCCGCATAAAGAAGAGACCGCCATCATGTGGCTGAAACGTGCCGCCGCTGCAGGAAATATCCCTGCTCAACTTTTACTCAAGGATTTGTAATTATGAGAACCGATCCTCTCTATCATGTGGTATTGGTAGAACCTGAAATTCCGCAGAATACCGGAAACATCGGCAGGATCTGCTGCTGTACGGAGTGCAAATTGCACCTCGTTGAGCCGATCTCCTTTTCGCTGGATGATTCCCATGTCCGCCGCTCCGGGATGGATTACTGGAAACACGTGGATTTTGCACGTCACGCAAATTGGGAGGCATTTCTGGAACAGCATGGCAATGCACCGATCTATTTCTTCTCTACGAAAGCGGAGAAAACCTATTGGGATTGTCCTATGGAACCCGGAGCCGCTCTGGTCTTCGGAAGTGAAGGAAAAGGCTTGGCAGAATTCTATCACAAGACTTATCCGGAACAGTTTTACACCATCCCAATGCCGGGGAATTTCCACCGGAGTTTGAATCTTGCCAACTCTGTTGCCGTAGCAGTCTACGAAGGCTTGCGCCGGCAATACTGATCTTATCGGGGGAATGAGAAATAAAAGGATAGATCTTCTATAAGACGACTGCAGGTAAAATAAGAGATCGTAAAGCAGGTCTCTATCTGCAGTTAACCTCTCAAACTCTGATACAAAGCATAATGTTTCCCGGCAGTGCGCTCCCATGAGTACTCCCGGGAAATTTTATATGCGGCTTCTACACGGTCTTGTAATTCCGGCGGATTCTCCGAAAAATAACGGAAGTTATCTGCTATACCGTCAATATCATACGGATCAACACCAAAGGCAGCGTTGCGTCCGATTTCATCCATGGAATTTCCTTTTCCATAACATGCCGGGATGCGGCATTCCATTGCCTCAAGCAGAGGGATTCCGAAACCTTCGATAAAGGAAACGAGAAAGAAACCTTTTGCTTTTGTATAGAGATACCGGAGTTCCGCTTCCGGCAGCATCGGAATATAAATTACATCCGGAGTTTTTCTCATTTGTTCAAAGATTTTTTCATCCCCGTAACGCCGTCCGCCAATAATCACCAACTTTTCGCCATTATACCCTTTTCCGTCATGATACTTTGAAAATGCACTGCATAATCCGGAAAAGTTTTTATGCGAGTTCAAGGCACTGACCGAAAGAAAATATTTCTTTTCCTCCAGTCCATACCGGGCAAGTACAGAACATTGTTCCAACAATGGTTGTGTCCATTGCGTAGCGATAGGAATTACATGAATTTTTTCACTTGGGATACCGAGATATTTCATTATTTCCCTTTTGGAAAATTCACTGACGGTAATAATTTTCCTGCATTTTTCTGCTTGCTCCGGCATATTTTGACGATGATATGAAATTAAATTCTTCTCATGCCTGCATATATCCGAATGCCATAAAAACATATCATGAATCGTTAAAATAACGTTGGAGACATCACTATATGGAACACAAGCCGGAACTACATTACCGACAAAGTGAGCAATATCATAATCTGACGAACGGAAAGAGAGAAAACGGAACAGAGGATTTCTTTGAAAATCAAGCCTTCCCGGTAAATATATGGAACGGTATTTTATATCCTTCTCAAGGGTTCTGTTTAACATACTCCGTAAATTACGATGAACCTTCGGCGATAAACACTTCAACCCGCTATGCAGTTCCAGATCCGGATATTCCGCAAGCTTTTTTACCAGCTGTAAAGCATAAACACCAATTCCGCAAGGATAACTGATCAGAGATGACGTATCTATAAATAATTTCATTTTCAAGCTATCTCCATCTGTTTTCCCTGATCAGTTCCCTGTAAAATAACCTCTTGAAACAGAAAATCTTTCCTGCAACAAATTCAGATCTGTTGAATTTGCTTTCAAGCTATACGAAATATTTCCTGCAAACACAGTTAATTTACTATAAATGAAAGAAAAAGTCAAGTAAAAAACTCTCAAAAAAATAAATTGTTTATATTTTTCCTGGTTGACATAAGAAAACGTATCAATACTTAACCCGGGAGGCTTTTTTATGTCTGAAAAAACTGAGAAAATCATCGAAAAATTTCAAACGATCATCCAAGAGGACCTTGCAGCACTGGAGTTCTGGCAGGAATTCGACACGACAGAAACCCAGGATTCCGCAGAATCCATTGATGAATTGGTTGCCGAAATTCCTGAAAATCTGTCAAGTGAAGAAGATTTTAAGCGACTGCGGGACTTTGCCCTGAAAACCATGGAACTTTGTAAAAAGAAGCGGGAATTGCTCGCCGGGATTTCCAGAGAACTCAAGGATTTGGATGGTATTTAACTGTTTTTCTCAGGGTGATTTCACCATTTGGTTTCAGCATTCTCAATTCCCAAACTCCGTTTTGCAACCTGCTGTCCAAAAGGAAAACTGCGTTGGATTTTGAGTTGGTGAACCAAACCATTCCGGTGCTGAAAAGCAAATTTACAAAAGATCTGTTCTGCGGGGTGGAAGTTTCCGCAAAAACCATCGGGACCTGCTGAGTCGAATAACCGTTGCGGATAAGCGCACGAACGACTGCCCCGCTCATTGCTGCCTCTGCCTCTTTCAAAGGAACTGTATCGGATTCAATCTTCGTGTTTTGTTCCCCCACGAGATGCGGCGGCACATCCCCCTCCGGAAGAAACCAGATACAACCAGTTGAAAGGAATAGAGTTGTAAATAAAAAAGCAAACGCAATATATGATTTTTTCAGCATAATCAAATTCCTTATTTTTCAGGACTATACACCATTTTTTACTGAAAGGCAAATTTTTTCTGAGAAAAAACGTATTTTTTTTCATCTTCCGTTTGCATTTTCCTGAAAATGGATTAAATTACTTAATCATCCCATAAGTGCCGGAGTGGCGGAATGGCAGACGCAGCAGACTCAAAATCTGCCGATGGCGACATCGTAAGGGTTCAAGTCCCTTCTTCGGCACCACTTTTACACTCAATTTTTATACATTTGCCCCATATTTGCCCCACAACTCTTGCAAATCTTTATTTTATGTGCTAAGTTATGTCGTAACGTGCCAAAAGGAATGGTCACGTCATGAAAAACAAAATTGCATGGAAAAGTCGAAAGAAAATGAGTAAACTTCTGGGAACATTACGAAAAAAGGGAAAGAAAGGTACTTATTATTACCGGGTTCAGATTGCAACCGGTGAACGCAGAGAATTTTCTTTGAAAACCAGTGATCCAGATGAGGCTCTGCAACAAGTTGCCGCTATGGATGCTGTGATTGATGCTCCCAACAAGGAAGTTGCTCTGGCTCAAATCAATGCAATGAAAGGTTACTCAAAAAAAGCATTGAATCTTCCTCTTTCTGAAATATGGACGAAATATGAGGTTCATCCTGATCGAGCCAGACCATTAACACCTCACGAACCTTTGATGTATCGCTCAACTCTTCAGGAATTTATTGATTATGCGCATGGTATTACGGGAAATCTAAAGAATAAACGTACCGCATTATCTTCCATCTGTGAAGTGACCTCTGAATTTGTTTCCGGCTTCGTTGATTATCTGAAAACCACGAAAATTGCAGTTGATACCCATAACAGAAAACTGCGCCGTTTGATGTTATGGAATCTCGCCAGAAGATCTTTGGTTGTATTATCGCAAAGGAATGCAGTACCCAGAACAATAGCTGAAATCAAACATAAACCTCTTGAATCAAATAAAAGGGAAAATTTTTTATGCAGAAAGAGGGTTTTATTTATACACCCAAAACTATTTCATAATCCAATAAACGTTTTCGTTCTTTCCAATCCGGCATATACACCGTTAATGCTTCATAAAACTGGACATTGTGTCTCGGATAAATAAAATGCAACAACTCATGCAAGATAACATATTCTATGCCCGCTACCGGAGCTTTGTATAAATAATAATTGAGATTTATTCTATGGTGTTTCCGGCTGCAGCTGCCCCAGAGTGTTTGCATTTGCTTTACCCGTAAATCCGGCATTTCAACACCATACTTTTGTACGATCGGAAATAATCTTTCCAACTGTGATAAAAAATATTGTTTGGAATTTTTTTGCCACCAATTGAAAAATTGCTTATCTACATTTTCCTGATTCTGACTTTCTGTGGTATAGATTAAAAGCCATCGATCATCACGAACTATTCTTTTTTTTGCAGCGGGGATTATCTTTATGGATAATTGCCGTCCCAAAATACGGGTCGACGTGCCGGATCGAATAAAATTTTCTTTTTCCACTGCGGCTGTCTGCGCAAAGCTTTCCAACTGTTTATTTATCCACGACAATTTCTGATTCAGAAAGTTGATGATAAATTCTTCCGGTGTGTTCAAAGGTACAGATATTTTTATTTCTGTACTTGGGAATACTTTAAGCCGCAATGATTTGACGTCTTTATATACCACTTCAATCGGTATATTTCCCCGACATGTCTGCAAACAATAATCCATTATTCAATACCACCGCATTGCTGTTTTCTTTGTAATCTCAAGCATTTTATCCAGTTCATCCATATCCATTTCAAAACCATGATCATCTGCAAAATCCCAAATCAAGTCTTCTATTGCCTGAGTCATGTTCTTATGGATTGAATTATTGTGGTGCCAATCTACACGCGCCAACTCTCCAATAGCTTGATTGATATCTGAAGCTAATTTCCCCAAGGCTTCTTCGTATTCAACATCTTCTGTATCATCACTTTTTCCTAAAAAATCAATAGCAATACCGTAAAATGCTTTTGCTTTTTGATCATTGGCTATACAGGCCGGATAATGCTGACCGATAAGACCTTGCTTGAAATCATCTGCTAACTGCTGCATTTTTTCGAAATAGGCGTTTTCATCACGCTGCTGGCGATATTCATCAAGAGTAGTTCTGATACGATCGGAAAATTTTTTGAACATCAGCGGATCTTCGTAACGCTTCCCTTCAAGTTCTGCGACCAAACGCGTTCTGATATATGCAGCTTTTGCTTTTTTTCCTTCAATTTCAGCCATTTGAGCTTCCACTGCTTTTGTATCGTGAAGCATTACAGCTTCGGTTTTCTGCTGAACCGGTTGCGAAGCAACAAACGTATTGAGCAAAGACCGGATGCCGTCTTCATATTTGGAAAAATCCACCCTTTCCCCATGAATAAGCTGTAAAGCACGACGTAATTTTTGAAAGAAAGCCAAATCCCGTTTGAGTTTCTGGATCTTGTCAAAACCGATTTCTTTGTAGAGAGCAAAACTGCTTAATGCAAGCTCCAGCAAGCTGGAGAAGGTTTTCAATCTTTCGTAAAATTCTTTACGCAGATTATCGGCATCAGGATTGTCCTCTTCTGAAAAAACATTTTGACAGGATTGTGAATCCTTGAAATCTATCTCTTTGCCATCAAAAATCGCTAACAAATTACGGTGAGCTTCAAAGAGCTCATCTTTTTTACTTGATACGGTAGAAATTGATTCTTTTATGAAAGTTTTGTCAAGTTGAGAATAGTCAGAGTTATACATATCCAGTGCAATATTCAAATTACTGAAAATTCCGTAATAATCAACAATCAAACCAAAAACTTTGCCTTGATGAATACGGTTAACTCGGGCGATTGCCTGCAATAATGTATGCTCTTTCAGAGATTTATCCACGTAAAGAACTGCCAGCGGCGGAGCGTCAAAACCGGTTAAAAGCATATCTTTGACAACGACAATATCCAGATCATCTCCGGCATTGAGATTATCTTTAATCCAATCAGCATAACCTTCGTAGTTCTGTCCCCACTTTGGCTCAACCTGTTTTTTGAAGAAGTCCCGGATTTTTGCTTTTTCGCTGCCGGTCAACTCATCTTCTTCGCCGTCTTTCATATTTTCCGGACAGATCAAGGCTGCTGCTTTCACGCCTCCCAGGGTATTGATTTTTTCTGCAATATCAATAGCTGCGGCACGGCTGGAGGCTGTGACCATTGCTTTAAAACTACGGGGCTTGCAGTATGTTGAAAAGTGATGGTGGATATCCAAAGCAATCATCGAGAGCCGTTGTTCGGTTTGAGCAAGCGGCAAAAAGCGACTCCATTTTTGACGCATATCTTCTTTTTGTTCGTCGGTGAGCGGAGCTATTATGCTTTTCAGATAATCATCAATGACCGGACTTGATAACTCCTGATTGACTATACGACCTTCATAGACAAGTGGAACGATCACCCCGTCTCGGATCCCATCTGCAAACTTATAAGGATTACCAATGATCGGACCGAACTTCCTGTAAGTTGCGATCTCATCTTTCAAAAGAGGTGTTCCGGTAAAACCAAGTTTGATTGCATTGGGTAACGTTTCGATCATGTAGTTATGCAGATCTTTCGTATGGGAACGGTGGCTCTCATCAACTAAAAGCACGATATTACTGTCAAAATTCGTGAATTTTGCTTTGGCTGCCGTCTCAAATTTATTGATCGTGGTCGTAATAATCGTATTTTCCGGTTTTTCCAGAAGCGAAGTCAATCCCTTGCCTGTTTTCGCAAGAATGGGATCAAGCCCGGTATGTACAAAATTATCCCGCAACTGTTTGATCAGATTTACACGGTCGCAAACCAGCACAAAACGGAAATTTCTCATCGATTTTTCTGCAAGAATACGCTTTGTCAACATCACCATAGTCAGCGATTTCCCGCTTCCCTGGGTATGCCAGATAAAACCGCTTTTCGTTGACTTTTTATCTTCTCCGGTAATTCTGCGCATAATGTTTTCAACCCCAAAGAACTGCTGATACCGGGCAATCTTTTTCAAGCCGTTATCGTAAAAGACATAGAAGCGGATCAGTTTCAGGAGCCGCTCCGGATTGAGTAGTGAAACAATGGCTCTATCCTGATTGGTAATTGTTTTCTGGCTGATATGCTTTCTGACCTCTGCTTCCTGCCATTGAACATCTTCCTCCTGCCATTTCGCATAAAAATTAGCAGGTGTACCGCAAGTTCCGTAATAGACCTCGTTGGGATTCATGGCAATGACAAGTTGAGCAAACTTGAAAAGCTGTGGGATATAATCCGGCTGCCAGTTGCGGACATTTTGAGTAATTCCCTCTGCAACATCAACGCTGGAGCGTTTACATTCAATCACCACAAGCGGAATCCCGTTGACCATCAAAATGATGTCGGGTCTGGCATATTTCCCATTGGACCGTTCAACAGAGAACTCCTCTGTGACTTGCCAGATATTTTTCTCCGGATGTTCCCAATCGATGAAATGCAAATCAAAAGATTGTTTTCCGCCATCGTGCAGATGTTCTTCATAAGACCGACCAAGCAAAAGAGTATCGTAAATTGCCTTGGAAGTCGGCAGCAGTCCATTCTGCAAAGGAACATCAATATCATCCAGAGCCTTGCCGATCGTCTGATCAGCAAAGGCGGTAATTTTATTCCGGTAAGTAAAACTCTGGGCACTCAAAAATTTGCGGAGTTCATCTCTAAAAATGACTTTACTCAAATGTTCCCGTTTGCGTTCTGCCTCTGCGGGAGATACATAAACATACCCCATGGATTGCAGCTGTTTGATTGCCCGCTCCTGCGATTCCCGCCGTTCATTGAATATGGTATGGTCAAGCATTGTTGTTATCCTCGTATTGATGATTACAAAAATCACAGTGTCGCCGCAGTTGAATTTGACCACTGAAAGAATTTTGACTTATTTTTAATTTTTCCCGTAAAGATAGTTGGCTTGCTCTCAATATGCGTTTTTTTTGACGATCAAATTCTGTATCAGTAGTCCAAGGTCCGGTAGTTAAACGAACTGATTGGAAAAAATTATCCGGAAGAGGAAGATCAATGAAAGGCAGATTTGTTTCTTCTGCTAATGTAATAGCTAATCGGGATTCCTGTTCATGTTTCCATGCACTGTTTTTCAGGTAACCGGTAAAACGGGATGATAAAGATATATCACGACCATCCGGTTCTGTAAGAGCATCCTTTTTTCCCCTTGCCCAGTAAAATTTACTGAAGCGGGAATAACCTATCATACCATCAATATACAGAATATCGTGTAAAGAAACATTTTCCAATGCAGGGTGTTGTATATCATTTAAATTTTCAACCCATTTCAGCATCACTTCTTTTGGTATTGATATTCTTACTGCATCTTCCCACGGAATTGCATACATTGCCCACATTGCCATATTATCTTCATCCCCAAAACTGAAGCATGTGGAGTAAATTTTATCCCGGAGACCATAAGCACTTTTTACATTGTATTCGTGCTGATCATTCATTTTGGAACCTACAGAAAAGCGCCATTTGTTACTTTTTATAATTTTAACAAGAGTTGAAACCGTCGTAAAATGGTGATAAACGTTGTGTCTTCGACTCTGCAAGAAAGCCAATAACTCGTCTGTATTCAAAATATTCTGAAAACGATATCCACAGTTCATTATTTTCTCCTTTTTTATTTAAGACGAAATGAACTTATGCTTTCGATGGCATTGTAATCAATACGTTGAGGAATAAATTTTAATTCATACTGCTTAAATCTGGCAAATGCATTACAATGTAAAATTCTGTCTGCATCATGAGCAAATGGATTCCTGATATCAGCTCGTAATGGAATGGTTTCATTCAACCGCCGTTTTGCATGCTTACTAAACGTTGCAGTTTTCGATGAAAGTGTTTTGTATTCACGCAATCTATTATTTTTCAAAACATTATAATAAATTTCTTCAAAAGTCATATCTCACACCCTCACGATACCGGTTAAAAGTAATTGCATCAGGGACTTTTTCTTTTGTTCCTGCTGCGCGAGTTCCTGTTCAAGCAAATCAATCTCCTTATCTGCTGCGGACAAAATATCGGCGATAGCTTGTTGTTCTTCTTGTCTCAAAGGCATATTAAGTGAAAATTTGCATAATTGTGCAATTGCAATTTTAGGTTGCGCATTATTAGTTTTACAATATTCTACTTGCGATTGGATTATATCAGAATTCAGTATATGTAACAAAAAATTACGATTGCATCGTATATTTGTTAATTTGTCCG
>SUVT01000002.1 GCA_015061845.1 Lentisphaerota bacterium | reverse complement strand
AATTTCAAAAGTCTTCAAAAATGGCAGAAAATTCTTGTTGCGATCTGCAAATGGAGCGTTTTCGGTGGTTACCCTGTGGGTAGCCACGCTCAAACTACCATTTCCAACTCATCAACAATCTTTTTTCGGCCAAATTTTGCCGGACTTTTGAAATTACCTCTGTTATATTTTAATTTGTTGATCTTCTGTTATTTTTTACGATCAGGGATAGGCACCCACTCTGTCCCAGCCGAGGAAGTAGGTCCATCCGGTGCGTGCCCTGATAGAATCATCCAATTCAACCGGTTTGATCGTTTTCACATGACCATCTCCATAAAGGATGTTCATGGTTCCATTATGACGGAAATGAGGCAATCCCTGTCCGCCGCCCCCGGCGTTATTGTCTGCAAGATATCCGTGCTGTGAGTGGTTCAGTCGCGGATTTGCACTGTTCCACATGGAATCTCCGATCATAATCATTTCCGAATGACTTTTCCAGGATTTCATTGCACCGGTGGTTGTGATATAAAACGGTCCCCGGTTGAAATTTATAGAAACAGTAACCTGTCCGCAGGTTCTCAAACCATAGTGTCTGCCAGACATTTCACCATGAGGACAACGGAACTCATTCGCAACCGTAGTTCGATTTGCGGTTGAACTGTAACCGTTATCCTGAAGACGCATTGACCACCAGTAGTCTACAACCGTACTTCCATTGACTTTTGCATTGCTTTCTTTCGCCGGACACAACCATCCATTGTTGTCGGTCGTGTACATATTAACATAGAGTCCGACATTTTTCTGATTGCTTGTGCAATTTTTTGTGATTGCGGTGCTTCTTGCATTATTCAACGCAGGCAGAAGCATTCCGGCAAGAATTGCAATGATTGCAATGACAACAAGCAGTTCAATCAGCGTGAAGCACGCGTGCTTCATCCCTGCCTGCAGGGATGAATGTCCCTTAAATGACGAGCTCATTCTCTCCTTCATGGTATATTCTCCTGTTAAAGTTGTATTACTTCTTTTTATCGCTTTTTTTACATTCCATTGCTAATATAATAATAACAGCAGTTATTTTCAACAGCAATGATAAAAAAAATAAAAAAATACTTGTAATACAGCTTTCTGGCAGTATAGTAAAAAGAATGATAAAAGAGGCAATTTCAAAATAGAAGGATTTTGTTATGACAAAAATTGATGAGATACTGGATGTTTTGAGAAAAGAACTGGAGAGTGGTCATTATAAACCGGGAAGCAAGTTCGCTTCGGAACATAAGCTGATGCTCCGGTTCAATGCCTCAAGACCGACGATCAACAAAGTGACAACTCAACTTGTAGCGGAACGCCTGCTCAATCGCGGTCCGAAAGGGGCTGGAACTTTTGTTGCAGAAAGTTTTCCTTTTCCGATCGGACACCTTGCCTATCTGGGATCCATCAATTCTTTGTATCACAGCAGAATTCTGAACGGACTCCAGATGGCTGCTTTCCAGAAGAATTATGCTGTCAGTATTTTCTCTCCGGGGGCGGAGTCGATCAATCATGTTCTTGATAAGATCGCCAATTCAGATTTTCGTGGACTTCTGGTTTCCAATATCGGACTTATTCCGTCATCTTTTACGCTCCCGGTCGTTTATGTCGATAACGGATATGATTTAGGGGGAAATGTAAAGTCTTCCGTAACCTGTACAAACTACAAAGGTGCAGCGGATATGACAGAAAAAGTTCTGTCGTATGGACACCGCGAGATCCTGATTTATACCTCTTACGGTGAATTGGAAATCTCCCGGGCTGAACGGGTTCGGGGGTTCCGTGATACATTGGAAAAACACGGGATCAAAAATGTTCAGAAAAGAGTCTTTCATGAAGCGATTCTGGACTTGACATCTATAAAATTCATGTTTAAGAAAATGATGAAACTCTTCCCGGAAACAACTGCGATCATGGTTGATTCTGATAATATTGCGAATAAACTGTTACAGGCGAAAGCACTTTTGATGCCGGAACGGAAACTCTGTATTACCGGCTTTGGAAATGTGGAACACTCTTGTGGGCAGATAAAATTTCCCAGTGTAGAACAGCATCCGGAAGAAATCGGAATGCAAAGTGTTAATGAATTGCTCAATTTGATCAATGATCCGGATTATATCTCTTCAGGAAAAATCGAAATAGAAACCGAACTGGTCAATATGGAAGAAATGACCCGTCCCTGAGAGCTGCTGAACGGGAAGAGACGGAAAACATCTCTGCAACCAGACGGATCCCGTATAAAATGCTCTTAAAAGACAGGTCATGTTCCAGCAATACAATGATCTTTTACTGAATCATTGTATTGCGGCAGGATCAATTTCCGAAATTATTCATGATCAGTTTCATGGACATTTCAGAGGAGAACTTTTCAAGTGCAGAGAGCAATTTTTCTCCGTCTTTGAGTTCCGGCTCACCGGAAAGAGATTTTTCAAATGCTTTGAATTCTTTTTCAAGTTTATTAAAGTCCGCTGCTTTGATGATCTTCGGATATTTTTTTGCCATTGCCTGGATCGAAGCCATTTTTTCTTTTGCCTTGGTTCCGTAATATCCTTTGATGAAGGACTTTTTGTCTCCGAGGATCATGTAGCCGAATCTCTGGGGCGTATGGAAATCCGCTCCGGTCGGGGACCAGCAAGTGAACATTTTCGGGTAGTCATTTCTCGGACGGCTGCGGTTGAAATTGACACGCCAGAGGAAATTGGGGTCTTGAGAAAACATCGCTCTGGAAATTGCGATTTCGCAGGTGAATCCCTTTCCCTTTCTCTGGAATTTTACTTCAAAACCCTGCAGACCGACAGGGTCTTCAAATCTTTTCCGCTTCTTGTTGACGACATAATTACCATTCAGGGCCGCATAGATCTGATAGTAGAAACTTCTGTCGCTTTCCGTTCCGTTGATAAACAGCTCGACGGAGTCCGTGGGGCGGGCAGGTTCTGCATCAGGCAGTTCATAGCAGTCGTAGAAGAAGTAGATTTTCGCGTCATCATACACCACGCGGACATTGGAAGTCGGAGCGATTTTCTCTCCGGAGATCGTTACAAAATTGCTTGATCTGGGGGCTTTTGAGTAACATGCTTCCGTATCTTTGCCATCAACAATCATTTTTGTGTCGGCTTTCACCGCAAAGATCAAGGGTTCAAAAGGAACATGCGGCGGCGGTTTCGGTGCGCCATTGGCGGCGCAGCCGAGAATTCCGATCATCACAGTTAAAAGTGCAGTATAACGCATTATTTCACCTCAACAAAACTTTCTGCCCGGACACCCGTTGCGGCATCACGGATAATAAGACGGTATTTCCCGGGTTTCTGGTTGAACGCGGTCCGGAATTCCAGTTCTGCTTTTCCGAGCTTTGCAGAAGCAGAACGTTCATATTCTGTCAGAAGTTTGCCGCTGGGGGCGTAAACCTGAAGCCGGTAAGCTCCTGCATCGGGCAGTTTCCCTTCCGCCATTTCCATAGATACTTTGACCTTGACCGTTTCCCCGGCTTTGACATTTCCGGCATGATTCAAAGATACTTTGCCAACCTTTCCCGGCAGCAGGGTGAACAGAACCGTGTGGTAATCCTGTGAAAAGACAACGCTTTTTCCTTTGCCCATGAACTTGCCTGCACGGCTGTCATAAACATAAGCAGAAGAAGGCATTGTCATTTTCAGTTTGTATGTACCGGTATCGATCAGCCAATAGTCCCGGAGCAATCCGACATACTGGACATTTCCATTTGCGAAAGAGTAAACGCTCGGCTGCGGGAACTGTTTTCCGTCAACGGAAGAAACTTTGAAACGCGGTTCGATACCTGCTTTTTTGAGGATTTCTCCGAGTTTCCATCCTTTCAGCGGAACTTTATTCTTCCAACAGACCTTATCGGTACGCTGATTGCGGTAGCCATTCAGCATATCCCCGATAAGAACCGCATTCTTTCCGGATTTGAAAAGATCCGCAAGAGGAGAAGAAGCCCGCTTGTTTCCGAACTCGTCATATTCTCCGGGGATGATATCTGCGATCAGAAGCCCGCCTTTTGCGGCGAACGATTTCAGTAAAGCAATATTTTCATCGGAGAGAATATGGCAGCGGGGAAGAATGATCGCTTTACAGTTACGGACAGCATTTTTCAGTTGTGCTGCAAGAACATAGCGGAACGCATAGCCGGAATCTTCCAAAGCTGTTCTGATATTTGCATCTGCATCGACCCATTTGGTCCCCAGTGCATCATTGGAGAACATTGCTTCAAGAATACGGGAATGATCCTCATAGCAGATCGCAATGCCGTCAGTGGTCTTTTCGCTGTCAAGGATCATATCCCCGATCCCGGTATGGATCTCTTTCAAAGACTCCGTTCTTGCATCCACATAGGGCAGGCTTGTCATGTCGCCGGCAAATCCGCTGACTCCGCCGGGATATCCCATCGTCCAGAACCAGGATGAGTTCAGACCGTTCAGCAGCATGAAGTATGGGAAAATATTTGCTGCGGGGACATTATTATGACCGATCACATTGGAGTCTCCATAAGAGCCGTACCAGCCGCCAGTCATAAAATTCTTTTTGGTGAAATCTCCCAGCAGACGGGTGAGAGAGGTGTTGCCGTAGGTATAAACATTCAAGTTTTCCAGGGTTCCGCTGAGATAAGGAATGTTCAATCCGCTGTTCGGATTTCCGGGACCCTGTATTCCGTCAAACCCTGCCTGTGCAGTGGGATCGCCTGCCTCTCTCAAATAATCCTGCGTTGCCCGGAAAAAGTCATGGAGTGTAACAGCTGCCATCTCACGGTGCGCCAGCCAGAGTCCATACTTTCCGCTCTTTTTGGCTTCTTCGTAAACAGGGGGATCGATTTCTTCAAAAGTCTTGTAATCTGTCTTGTAGGCTGCGTTGAGTTTTTCAATGGTGACAAACTTTTTCTTCAGATAATTCCGCAGTTTTGCAAGACAATACTGACAGCGGCAGGAACTGGGGTCAGTGGAGTAGAACGTTTCATCGCCATGTGTGTACCCGGCAGGGCCATAAGGTCCGTGAACCTTGACAAAGCGGTTCATGGTTTTTCGGGTTGCCTTCAGAACGTTCGGATTGTTCATACATCCGCAGTCTGCGCGATTCCGGACTTTGTGGATGTGGTCTTTTGTTTTACCGAAGACACCGTAACGGGCTCCATAAAGAAGAGAGTTTGCATTGCCTCTTGCAACATTGTATGCGGAAGATGCGCCTGACCAGACGATCATCAGAACATCTGTCGCATTGTCTTTTTTCAATTTTTCGATCATGAAATGACAGAATGGACTGTTATACCAGGATCCCCATACAACTTCCACGAATCTGTGGCGTGGTTTCGTACGGACAGGAAACATGTAATCCTTATTGGCAACAATTGCACCGTTTTTGCTGATATTCACTCTGATCTTATGCAGGGGAACATCCGCTTTCATCGGCTGAACCGTGAATTTTACAGTGCCGTCGGCATTGAGTTTGACAGTTCCCGGAAGTGATACCTGCCGTTCCAGATTGTCAAACATAACGACAGAAATATCTTTTACAGCGGGCTTTGTTCCCTTGAACGTGATGGTTCCGGTAACTTTTTCCCCGGATTCATACTGCAATTTATCCAGCTTTACAGAGGAAACTTCGACGTCTGAAACTGCGGTAAACGGAACCGTTTTCCAGTTTACGATCTTTCCCTGAGCATCCAGTTTCCAAACATCCAGCATATATTGTCCGCAGGGAAGGGCGGGGATCTGATTGCTGCCGCCGAGATCCATTTTGATCCCAGCTGCGCGTAAATCACGGACTGCAGCTTTGAAGGGCTTTTCCATCCGGAATGATGCAACTTTTCCTGCCGGGATCTTTCCAGACATGGAGACATTCACTGGCGTTTTATTTTCATTTTTTCCGCTCCAGAGAACTGCACGGGCAACCTGTACCATTGCATATTCATAAGGAACTTTCAGAATTTTGGATTCAGAATCTGTCTCCTGCCAATGGACCTGTTTATCTGTATTATCCCAGATGGGAGTCAGGGAAGGCATGAAAAAGCGTTTGCTATCCTGATAACTTCTGATCGTTTCTCCGAAATCCATGATCACAACTCTTCCTTTTCCGAAAGAGAGTGCTTTGATTTCATTCTTTGCCATCTTGAACGGCGCAAGAGCTTCTGCTGGAATGGCACTGCTGATGTACTCGACACCTCCGGGAATTGCGGGCTGTTTTTTGATGATATCAAGCTCCGGATGAGTTTTCAAGGGGTTGATGATCACCAGACCGGCACCGCCGGCGACCCGTTCCAGAATTTTGATACGGGAATCTGCCGGAATGATATCCCAGAAAATTTTTCCAACGACATAAACATCGTGTCTGCTCTGCAGCTTCTGTTTGAGTGCAGCTGTCATAACGGAGCCGGGAGCGCAGAAAAATGCGGAGCAGAAATCACTGGAGCCGGATTTTTCCATCTCCTTGAAATCCTGTGTCATCCATCCGTCAAATTCAATATCCATGCGCTGAGCAAGTTCGACAGTTTCACGCTGGGTGGAAATCGGAGCGAGAACAAGAACCCGCAGCTTCTTTCCGGCGTAAGGTTTTGCCCATTTCACATGGGGCGTGACATACTTGTCTGATAAAATGCCGTAGGGCTGGTTTTCGTCAAGTCCGAGTGGGTGCGGGGCTGCCTGAACAGAGATCCCCGCAAAGAGTGCAGCTGCTCCGGCAGCAAAGAGTGATTTGTTCATAGTCGTTATTCTCCGTACTTGATGGAAAGCATTTCCTGATAGTCAGAAGAGGCTCTGTTCTTAAAAGTGTTGAAGGAAACTTCATTCGTTGTTTCAAAGGCATAGAGCGCGAAGTTGACAGCTTTCGGGCACCCCTGATAATTCAGATAGAATGATGATCCATAGCTGCTCAGATTCAGATTGTGATTCCCTCCGGCAATCTTTTCAAGAACAAATCCGATGGCTCCTTTTTTCTGGAGTTTATCCGCCAGAAAAGCCCATTTTACATCACCCGGCAAAGTGATTTGTTTCTTCATGATTTTTCCGGCATCAAGAATTTCTTCCTTGCCATCGGAAAATTTTACATAGCGGTGAGAGGGCTGTTTATAGGCCGGACCGAAACCGCCCGGGTAGCCGGTCAATCTGATTTTGATATGATTTACTTTCTTATCCAGAGGAGATATTTCAGGAATCAGACGGGCATAAACACGGTTTCCTTCCGAGGGAACGATCAATTGAAGCGTAAACTTGGACGCCTTGCCCCAGTTCCAAACAAATTCAATGTTCCCGTTCTTTCCGCATTTCGTTGAAACTTTGGCAATCTTTTGCTGCATGATATCAATGTTATTGACATAAATACGAATCATTCCGCCGTAGTACCAGAAAGCAAAAGATTTTCCGGACAGTCCGATACCACCGAGAGAGTGCAGCAGCGCAGGATGTTTTCCGGTAAATTCCGGCGGCTGATTCATGAAATAATGATAATAGACCGTCAGTTTATTGGAAGGTGTCACAAAGGTATAATTATCTGTGCAGTACGGCGGCTGATTTGCTTTCAGCACTCTTTTATTCTGTTTGAAATCAAGTTTTACTTTTGAAGATTCCTGAGCCAATCCTTTGATCTGGTCGAGTGGATTCTGGGCAAAAGATACGGCGGTGATTGCTGCAATACTTACAGCAGCAAGATGTTTCAAGTTCATTATTATTTCTCCTGATGCTTAAAAATTATCGATCAAGTTTGCTCATATTGAATGTCCAGGCACTACCGCTTACGGGCCAGGTGACTCCAGTAATGGAATTTTTGGTTTTCACTGCGGCAGAACCATCACAGTAGAGAACATTCAGACGGTCTTTGTGGAACCATGCCTGGTCGAACGGACAATCTGCAACATACGCAGTCTTGCTGGGAGAAAGAACTTTTCCATCATTTGAGGTCGTTATTTTGTGGAAAAGCACCATTTGTGCTCCGACGGAGTTAGTCTTTGCTCCACCGTAGTTAAAATTACGGACAAGCAGAGGAACGGAACGATAGGAGCTCCGGTAGTTATTTTCTACGATCATATCATAAATTTTGATTTTGGAACCGTTAGATTCAGCATATACGTATTTTGAATTCGGATCCGTTGCGGAAGGACAGCAAAACAGATCAGCAACCAGTTGAGGTTTCATAAGATCATACTTGATAATACCATACAACTGAACTCCGGGATAGAAATAATTGATGTTTATCCCTGGCGAAGTTGTAGAGAGTAACGGTAATCCCCAGCCTCCGCAATCACCGGCATACATCATTGCATAGGTGCCGATCTGCTTGTGATTGTTGGTACACTTGGAAACTCTTGCGCTCTCTCTGGCATTGTTTAATGCTGGCAAAAGCATTCCTGCAAGGATGGCGATAATTGCAATCACTACGAGCAATTCGATCAAGGTGAACTTCCGACGCATAATCTTCATTATGTTAAGTCGTGATGATTGATAATCAACAAGTTACAAAAAAAATAATAAAAATACCCCTTGAAAAAGGGAAAAACTAACGGAAGGAGTTAACATAATGAAGAATATGCGAAGTTGCAAATGATCTTTTTTTTTACTTTTTCATTATACAACATTAATGCATAATTGTCAAGAGGAGAATGATAATATTTTTTATATTTTTTTGTAAAGCGCTGTTCCCCATACAGGTTGGTAAATCCTTCTGCTATTTTTACTTTAAGATGAGGCTGTTGCAAAACCTGAAAATTTTGAAAGAGCATTTTCGTACAGAGTGAACGGAGTTTACCGAGTGTACGGAGGCATTTTTGGTTATTACCGGATGATTTCTCAAAAGAAATAAAAAAAATCTCTTGGGCAACGGTTGTTTTTTTAATACCAACCCCCTTCCGTAATCTCTGTAACCTCCGTTCACTCCGTACAAAAAACACAATTAAAATGCGTTTTCTACAAACAGGTTTTGCAACAGCCCCGCAAAAAGGTTTGGAAAAAAGGAAACAGAGCTTAAATCTTTGTTTTCAGCAGCTTTCACGCTGGATGAAACGGGTGGAAAACTCTTTTTTGATAGGCTTTTCCGGACGTGCGTTGATGATCGTAAGAATCGCTTCATTCAACTCTTCTGTCGGGTGGGCAACTGTACTGAGTGACGGATAAATGATCTGTCCGGAAATATCATCATCGAACCCGATGACAGAGAGCTTTTCCGGGATCGGAATTTTATTTTGTGCGGCATAATTCAGAAAACCGAGAGCCATTTTATCCGTGTCAAAAAATACTGCATCAGCTCCGGTTTCCATGATTTTTTTTCCAAGAAGACAGCCGTTTTTAAAGGTTGCCTCTTCTTCCATACGCAACAGCTCCGGGCATTTTTCTGCCGGAGTTTCCGAAAATGCCTGTTGAAGTCCGGTTTCACGGGATTGAAGAGAGCCGCAGCGGAGGATCCGTTTTTTGCCGTTCCGGATGAGAACGGAGATGGCATCCCTGATGCCGGTTGCCCGGTTGATGGTCAGATGATGTCCCGGAAAATCTTCTTCCTGATCCACATAGATCGGAGTCATGGAGAAGCGTTCAAAAAGTTCGGGCAACTGCTTTGACGGCAGCGGCACATCGAAAAGAGAGACGACCACAAAATCCACCAGCCCGGACCAGTCGGAAAAGATTTTTTCGATCTGTTCCGCAGAACCGTCGCAGCAAGCCATGATGGGATAATAGCCTTTTGTTTCCAGCCGGGTTTCCAGATCCTGGAGTTTCTGCCGGAAAATCTCATAAGGTGCGTTGGAACAGAGGATCCCGACGAACCGGGAGCGGTTGAGCCGCAGATTCCGTGCCGCCATGTTGGTGACATAATGGTGTTTTTTGGCAAGTGCAAGGATCCGTTCCCGTTTTTCCTCCTGCACATGCGCCTGATTTTTGAGAACACGGCTGACTGTCCGGATGGAGACCCCGGACAATTCAGCCAGCTGTTTCAAAGTGATTGCCATATCAGAGGGTTACTCCGTCTTTGAAAATGGCGATTTCTTCGTAATGATAAACTTCGTTCCGTGCGGGTTCTCCGTCGGCGGTTTTCAGGACGAGCTGGAAGAACTCTTCTTCCAATGCCTGCTGATCTGCGCCGTCTTCGATCAAACGGCCCGCATTGAAGTCGATCCAGTGTCCTTTCCGGGTTGCCAGATCGGAGTTGGAGGCGATCTTCAAAGTCGGAACAACGCCGCCGAAGGGGGTGCCGCGTCCGGTGGTGAAGAGAACGATATGCGCTCCGGCAGCGGTCAGCAAAGTCGTTGCGACCATATCATTACCGGGACCGCTCAACAGGTTCAAGCCCTGTTTTTCCACTCTTCCGCCCATTTCAAGAACATCTACGACCTGAGCCGTTCCGGCTTTCTGGGTGCAGCCCATGGATTTATCTTCCAGAGTGGAGATCCCGCCGTCTTTATTGCCGGGAGAGGGATTTTCATAGATGGTCTGCTTGTAGCGCATGAAATACTCTTTGAAGCCGTTGATCATATCCACGCATTTATCGAAAATGGAGCGTGTGGCACAGCGGTTCATGAGGATGGTTTCCGCCCCGAACATCTCCGGAACTTCAGAGAGGATCGTTGTTCCTCCGCAAGCGGAAAGTCTGTCAGAGAATGTTCCGACAAGTGCGTTTGCAGTGATACCGGAAAGACCGTCGGAGCCGCCGCATTTCAAACCGATGACAAGTTCGTTGACCGGGATCGGTTCCCGTTTGTCATCTTTGGCAACTTCTGCAAGTTCTTTCAGGATCTTCATTCCCTCGGTGAACTCATCAATGCCATCCTGTGCGATGAGAAAACGGATCCGTTCCTTGTCGTAATCGCCCAGCTCTTCCTTGAACTGTTCGGCGGTATTGTTTTCGCAGCCGAGACCGACAACGAGAACCGCTCCGGCGTTGGGGTGATGGACGAAGTCAGCCAGAAGGAGCCGGGTGAGTTCGTGATCTTTTCCAAGCTGGGAACAGCCGTAAGGATGAGTGAGAGCCATTGCACGGTCAAGAGTTCCTTTGGGAAGAAGAGAACGGTTGACTTCGTCGGCAAGATTCTGGGCAAGACGGTTCACACAGCCGACAGTCGGAACGATCCAGAGGTGGTTTCTGATCCCGACTTTGCCGTCTTTTCTGCGGAATCCCTGAAAGAACAGCTCTTTTTCAGGGGCAGGGCGGGCTGCGATATCTTCTTTGTCATACTGATAATCCAGAATCCCGGAAAGACGGGTTTTCATGTTATGAGTATGGACTTTTTCGCCGGGCTGGATATCCTGTTTTGCGCTGCCGATGGGCATGCCGTACTTCAGAATATTTTCGCCTGCTTTGATCTCTTTCAGTGCAAACTTGTGTCCGCGTCCGACAGCTTCTTTCAATGTGACGATCGCGTTTTCTCCGGCTTCGAGATGTTCCAGAGCAACTGCCACATTGTCAGAGGGATGGATTTTGATAAACTTCATGATATTCTCCTCAGAGGATGCTTTCTGCAGCCGCACGGATTCCCTTTTCGCGGATCATGACAAATTTTTCCGTGACATAATCGGTCATTCCGGGGATGGTGTTAAGATCCATTTCCCAGAAAGAGGTATTTGCCAGAATCGCTTTGACTGCATCGGCAGGAGCTGTTTCCAGCTGCGGGGTGAGACCGGCAAAGAATTTCAGAATGTCAGGGGAGTCGGAAACAGGATAGGTTCCATGTTCGCTAGTGCCTTCCGCCTTGTCGTTCTGCATGTAGAAGCGGATCAAAGCTGCCAGAGAGAATGCCAGGCACTGGGGAAGTTTTGCATTGAGTTTGACATAATCCAGCAAGCTGGGAAGCACGCGGACCTTCCACTTGGAAACGGAGTTCAGAGAGATGGAAAGCAGACGGTGCATGGCAAAGGGATTTTCAAAGCGTTCCATGACAGAATCTGCGAAGAAAGTCTTTTCCTGATCGGGCAGGTCAACGGTGCAGTAGATTTCCTCTTTGACGGACTTCCGGACGAGTTTTCCGAAGACAGGATCTTTCATCATTTCGTCGACGTAAGTCAAGCCGCCGAGACTTGCAGCGAGAACGTTTCCGGTGTGTGCGCCGTTGAGGAAACGGACTTTTCTTGTACGGTAAGGGGTCTGATTATCGGTAATGACAACATTGAGCCCGGCAGCCTGAAGGGGAAGTTCCTCTTCAATGGATTTAGGTCCTTCGATGACGAAGAAATGGAAGATTTCGCCGCAGTCGATAAGTTTATCTTCATAGCCGAACTGTTTTTCCATTTCAGCGGCTTCATTGCGGGGATAACCGGCAACGATGCGGTCGACAAGTGTGTTAAAGAAGGTGTTTTCCGTTTTGACCCAGTTTTTGAACTCTTCGGAGAGGTTCCAGAGATCGGCATACTTGAGGATGCAGTTCTTGAGATTGGTTCCGTTTTTGTCGATGAGTTCGCAGGGGAGGAAGTTCAAACCTTTTTCACCGGCTGCAAAACGTTCATAAAGAAGACTTGTGATTTTTGCCGGATAGGTGTTCTGGCACTGACCGGGGGTGTAAGGTTCTTCTTTGAATTCGATTCCGGCTTCGGTGGTGTTGGAGAAGACGAACCGGACATCTTTACCGCAGAAAGCGCGGACGGTTTCGAGCCACTGATGATAGGGGTTCAAGCAGCCTTTGACACATTCGATGACTTCTTTATTTTCCACGATTTTGCCGTTTTCGACACCGCGGAGGACAAGGGTGTAAAGACCTTCCTGAGCGTTGATCATATCGCTCATTCCCTGTTCGAGGGGCTGAACGATCTGGACCATTCCGTTGAATTTTCCCTGTTTGTTCATGGTGTTGATCATCCAGTCGATGAATGCGCGGAGGAAGTTACCTTCGCCGAACTGAATGACTTTTACGGGCATGTTAACGGGTTCTGTTCTTTTGAGCAGGCTCATTTTGGATATCCTTTCTATTATTTCTGTATCAGTAGAACATTTGTGGTACTATACTTGCCAACGTTGGCATTTTCAAGTAAAAATCGTGAAAGAAAAAATATATTTTCAATGTTTCTGTTAAAAAAATTAAAAAAATGTGTTTCTGCTGAAAAAAGTTTCTGTTTTTCACTTGACAATTATTTATTCCAGAGTTATAATATAACAGGTATAACAGATTTTTTGTATATTCTACTCAAAAATAAAAAACAGGAAAGGAGTTCACTTATGAACTTGAAATCAAGTTTGGCTGCTTTGGCTGCAGGGCTTTTTCTGACTGCCGGAGCTTCCGATGCGTACTTTGATACACCGCCAAGTGTAACAGTACCGAAACTGAAAACTTTTAAGATCGATGGAAAAATCTCTCCGGAGGAAGAGCGTTACACTGCCGGAATGAATGGTTTTTCTGAAGTTCTCGGACGAATCGCAATGCTGCCGATCTTCGATGCTGATGCCCGTTTTCAGGTCGGAACCGATGGCAAAAATCTTTACATTGCCACGGAGTGTGAGACAGCTCCTTCCGGAATTCTGCAGCGGATGCGCAAAGGTAGAAACGGAAACGTTTTTGCCGATGATACCCATGAATTTGTATTCACCCCCAATCCCGGCGCAAAAGTTCCTGATCTTTATCATGTGATCCTTAATAACAAGGGTGCATATTCTGCAACCGCAAAGAAGAACGGTTCCAACTGCGGATGGGAACCCAAATTTACAGCCAAAGGAACGCTTGCCAACGGGAAGTGGACCTATGAAATCGCATTTCCTCTGGATCAGTTCGGAATCAAAGGCTGGAAAGATGGAACAACCATCGGGCTTCGTATCTGCCGCAACTGGCGCGGGATCTCTTTCTCACCACAGTGGGCGATCCAGAGCAGCTGGAGTCAGGTCAAGTGCGCATTCTTTGATACATTCAAGATCCCGACTCTGACCATGAAACAGGATACGCCGGTAGTCCGTTTTCTGGACATCACCAAGGATCAGAAGCCGAACCTTCAGGTCAGCTTCTACAATCCCTCCTCCAAAACTGTCACGATCAATACACATTATGTCCATAAGCCGGTCAACTCCCAGTCTATCAATGAAAAGAAGAGTTACACGCTGAAAGCCGGAGAGACCAGACAGATCCAGCTGCCCACCGCACAGGTGGCTGACGGCGAAACTGTTCAGGCGGCTTACAAAGTTACGGATGCCAAAGGAAACAACATCTATTTCCGTTCTTTCCTCTGGAAAAAAGAAAAACGTGAAATTTTCAAAGCACTTTCTGCTGCGGAACGGATCGCTGCAAAGTTTGCATTCTATCCTTCCACCAATAATATTTATCTGCAGATCGATGCCAGTGCCATGGGCAAAGAAATTTTCGGTCTTGGCAAATTCACAGCAGAAGTGAAAGATAAGAGCGGAAAGAGCATTGCAAAAGCAACGCTTCCCGCATTCAATAAAGAGTTTGCTCTTGATTATCTGTTCCAGCTGCCTGACTTGAAGGCTTACACCAGAACAAAGAATCCGTCCGGGGAATATGAATTGATCATTACCGGCGGAAAGAGCACTCAGAAATTCAAATTTGAACGTAAACTCTTTGATTGGGAAGGAAACAAAATCGGTAAGAGCGATATCCTGATCCCCGGTTTCACTGCTATGAAGGTGGACGAAGGCGGATTCTTCTCCGGTGATCCGGCGGTTTATACCGTTCTCCGGAAACATACACTTTCTTCTGCCGGATTCTGGAAACAGGTCAATGCAGCAGGCGAAGATCTGTTTGTGGATGGCGGTATCAAACTGATTGCCAAAATCGGCGGCAAAGAGTATGTTGCCAAGGGCAAAGGCGTGAAATTCACGAAGAAGAGCGATACCGTTGTGAATGCTGTTGCCGAGTGGACCGCAGGACCTCTCAAAGGAAAAACAGTCATTCATTTTGAATTTGACGGTATGATGAAATTTGACCTTGTGATGAATCCGGGTGTCAAAGTTGATTCACTCAAAATGATTGTCCCGATGGATGCAGAGAAAGCATATCTTTTCCATGAAAGCGGCGACGGTTTGCGGTTCAACTATGCCGGTAAAACACCTGACAGCTGGAAGTCTTCCGATGCCGCAAAACGGAATATTCTCACCTCCTATATTCCCTATATCTGGCTTGGAAAAGAAGGTCCCGGATTCTGCGTTTACGGTGATAATGACAGAGGCTGGTCCATCGACAAGAACGTTCCCGCCCAGACCATTACCAGAAGAGGCGAAAAGATTGAGCTTGTCATGAATCTGTTTGCCAAACCTGTGAATCTGAAAGAGCCCCGGAAGATTACGATGGCGTTCCAGGCGACCCCTGTGAAACCCATGCCGAAAAACTGGCGCCGCCGTCAGGCAAGCTGGGGTTTCCCGACTCAGTTCTATAAGTATGTGGATTATGCCATCCGTTTCTATGGCAGCAGTCTCTGTCAGGGCGGGGTTTGCGGTTCTGATGACCTGTTCCCCCGGAATCGTGACCACTCTCTCTGGGAAATGTACGGTCAGATCCGCAGAACCGGTGTGATCCCCAAAGGCTTCCTTGAAAAATGGCTTGCCGGATATCCCAAGAACAGTCCCCGTACCATGGACGTTTACCGCAGAGAGATCAACTTCGGTCTGCATAACGCAAGATGGTCCCGGAAACCTTCCACGACCACAAACGATCTCGGACAGAAAACAGATCTTTCCGTCACATTCTACACCAATGCCCGCGGACAGCGGATCGATATTCCGGAATCCAGAACCTTCCTTGACGATTGGTTCAGAGAAGATTTCCAGGAATCCCGGAAAACACCGCCTTCCTACGGCGCAAGCAAAGCGTACAGTGTTACCCCTGTTGAAACCTACCGTGATTTCGCTATCACCCGTTACAAGAAGATGATCGAAACCGGTGCTTGTGACAACATCTACTGGGATGATATGTTCCTTGGTGCCAATGAAAACTACGGCGGATCCACCGATGCATATATCCTGGAAGACGGCAGACTTCAGCCTTCTTTCGGAGTCTTTGATCTCCGTGAACTCACCAAGAGAACAGCGATCATGCAGGTGGAACTTGGCAGAGTTCCCAACAACATGGTTCATATGACCAATGCCGCAATGGTTCCGATCTGTGCATTCGTTCAGCAGAACCTTGACTGGGAAGATAATCTCGGATCCAATCCCTTCCAGCAGCGTTACAGCAAAGAATATCTCCGGGCAACAACGATCGCACGTCAGTTCGGTAACCTTCCGGCTGCACTCGGTCTTCTTTCCGGAGACAAAAAGGTTCTGGAATTCTGTACTGAAACCGGTGCAGGGGTGGCGATTACCCATGAAATCCAGTGGACCCTCGGAAGTCCCCGTTCCAAAGATTTCCGGCACATGCTGGAAAGCTTCTACAAGTTCGGTTACGGTCAGGACGATAAAGTTCAGGTGTTGAACTACTGGGATAAGAACTACCCTGTGAAGATCACCGGAGCAGAAAACAGCTCCATTCTTCTCCGCAAAGGGAAAGAGTTCTATCTTGTGGTTTGCAATTACGGCGAAGCTGCAACTCTGACAGCTGAAATTACTGATATCGGCGCATTTACCGCTATTGACGGAAACACCAATAAACCGGTGAATGTCAGCGGAAATAAAGTTACGTTCAAACTTGGTAAATATGGATATATCTTCCTGAAAGGAAAGGTGACAAAATGAAAAAGTTTCTTGCAGCATTGATTTTACCGGCAGCCATTTTTGCGGCTGCCGCCGAAAACCCCATCTACAAAATGTATTCCGATGAGATCATGTTCTCCGTCTCTTTTAATGACACTCTGGAAGCAGACATGGCAAACGGAAAAGGGGAAGTCAGACGTATTCTGACAAAAACACCTGTGAGTTACAAGCCGGGCATGTTCGGAAAGGCTGTCTTTGGCGTAGTCCCCATGTATTTTTCCGAAGGAAATGTAGATACGACCGTTCCCGGTTCAGTTGTTGCATGGGCGGCACCCACATGGAGTCAGGAAGTAACCAAAAAAGAACCCGGCTTCTCCATTTTTGGTGTTCATGCTGCTTCCAAGGATCAGATCTATGACTTGATTTTCGGAAAAATGCCGAACCAGCCCTGGAAGAAAGGACATCTGAATGCGTATGTCCAGTATCCCAGATTGAAAAAAGTGACCAGCTGTATTCTCTGGAATCAGGGAATGGTTTATCAGTGGCCCGCCGGACAGTGGCACATGTTTGTTGTGACATGGGGCAATGGAACGATCTCTTACTCTGTTGACGGAAAGAAATCTGCAGTCTCTGAGTTGCGTGAAATTCTGGCAGCGAAACCCCAGTGGTTCACCATCAGAGCCGACTCTTTTGTTGTTGATGAACTCACCATTCTGAACAAGCGTTTGACAGATGCGGAAATCGCAAAGCTTTATCAGGAATCTTTGAAAGCTGCAAAAAAATAAAACGCAGCAGTCAGAGCTTTTTGAGCCGTTCCGGACATCAGAACCGGAGCGGCTTTTTTTATCAAAAGAAAAGAGTTTTTACGCTTGAAAAAACAAATCTGTGTGGTATATTCCTGTTGTTAAATTAACAAAACAGAAAGGCTTATTTATGGAAATTTCAGAGATCCCTGTCGGAAGTGTGCAGAAGGCACTTGACTTTCCCTTTTTTCCTGCGAAACATCTTGCTGTGATCTGGCACAACTGGAACCTGGTTGCACCCGCCAGAATCGCAGAAGTTCTTGAGACGACCGAGGCAAACGTGGTCGCCGATGCAGAAGCTATGGGCTTGATCCGTGATGATTCCAAACTGGAACAGTTCGCCAGCCGCGGCTATCAGACCGTGATCCGCACAAACTGGCATTTGCTTGATTATGAACAGATGCTGAAACTTCTCGGCTGGACTCCCGACAAGCTGGCATTCACCTTGAAAGAAGATGACTTCCTGTGGGTGAAACTCGGCAACATGAAGCCCAGCTGCGGCAAAGTCGTTTATCGTGAACTCACCGCAGAAGAAAAGATGCGAGTTGCAGAAATCGCACAGGAAACTGCAGATATCCGTAAATCGTTCCCTGCTGAAATCGAGCCCCGTTTTGCATTCCTTGACAACTATGGAAAAATGGAAAGTCTCGGCGGCGGAAAAGCCGACGGCTTGCGCTTGATTTACTCCTATTCCGCTGTTTACGGCGACCCCTTCATGGATGAAAAAGTCGATCCCTATCCGGATGGTCTGCTGAAAGATTATGCCGCTGCCGGAATCAACGCTGTCTGGCTGCCCGGATTGCTTTATACACTGATTCCGTGGCTGGGTGAAGACCTTGAAATTTCCAAAGACTGGGAAAAACGCCTTGCCGGAGTGCGCCGTATCGCCGACCGCTGCGCAAAGTACGGGATCCGTCTTTATCTTTATCTGAACGAACCCCGTTCTCTGCCCAAGCACATTGCTGATAAAACCCCGTGGGGCGGTTCTGTGACGGAATCTGACGGCAGCACGGCACTTTGTCCCTGGGCTCCCGGATTGCTGGAAGCATTTTCTGCCGGAGTGGAACGGCTCTGCCGTGAAGTGCCGACTCTGGGCGGATTCTTCACCATCACCATGAGTGAAAACCTGACTCACTGTCTTGCCAGAAACAACGAAGAGATGAGCTATGTCTGTCCCCGTTGTGCAGAGCATACGAAAGCCGATAACGTTGCAAAAGTTCTGGAAGCGATTTACAAAGGGATCAAGGATGCCGGATCCGATGCGAAAGTTGTTGCATGGACCTGGGCATGGAAGGCTGACTGGGCAGTGGATGTCCTCAAGCAGCTCCCCAAGGATATTATGGTGATGTGCGTCAGTGAAACCAACGTGGAAACCAATGTGCTTGGTCACAAAGGAACGATCCTTGACTACTCTCTTTCCAAGCCCGGTCCCGGTCCCGATGCGAAAGTTCTCTGGAAGCTCGGAAGAGATACCGGTCACCCCTGCGTGGCAAAAATTCAGGTCAATACAAGTTGGGAAATGTCTGCTGTCCCCACCGTACAGGTTCCGTTCCTTGTGAAGCAGCACCTCGATGCGCTGAAAGCGGAGGGAATCAAAGATTTCATGATGAGCTGGACGCTCGGCGGATGTCCCGGCGGAAACATGCCGCTGATGAATATGTCTGTGGAAGAACTTGCTGAACGGAAGTTCGGAAAAGATGCTCCTGCAATGCTTGAAATCTGGAAGATCTTCTCAGATGCTTTTGCCAAGATCCCCTTTGATGTCACTGATCAGATTTACAAATCCCCCCAGAACATCGGTGCTGCCAACCTGCTGTTCAAGGATCCCACCGGATATCAGGCAAGTATGGTTCGCGGATTCCCCTATGATGACCTCAAAGGCTGGTGCGGAAGTTATCCGGAAGAGATTTTTGAAGAAGCATTCCGTATCGTTGCCGACGAATGGAAAACCGGTCTTGACAAGTTGGAAAAACTGGATGATACCCCTGCGCTCAAAGAACAGAAGATCCTTGCTGAAACCACATGGACCTGTCTGCGGAGTACTTATCTCCAGACCCATTTCATCCGGATGCGCAATGCCGGAAAAATTGCAGAAACGGTTCCGCTGATCAAAGAAGATATTGAATTGACAAAGCTGCTGATCAAAAACTTCCTTTCCGATTCCAGAATCGGTTTTGAAGCAACAAACCATTACTTCTACACCATCAACGAACTGATGGAAAAGATCATAGCAAGCAATTATCTGATCAAACAGATCGGATAAATCAAAGCCGGAAACAGAAACTGCCGCAACCCGGAAACGGTGAAGCGGCAGTTTTTTTTTACACTTGCGGACTTATTTTCTTTTATGCCGGAATCCTTTCCGGAGCTTTTTCCGGAGATAGGACGAGGTTTTACCGCCGGAAACAGGAAGACGTAAGTGAAAATGAATTGCCAGCAGACGGATCCCGGTGACAAAAATCATAATGATCAGGAACATCCAGAAAAAATGAAGCGGGCAGAATTTTGCCAGCAGACAATATAAAACTGCTCCCAGAAGAGATGCCGTGGCATAGAAATCACTGGACAGAACCGCGGGAATTCTGCCGGACATGACGTCACGGATCATACCGCCCCCGACTGCAGTGATCACTCCGCTCAGGATGATCCCGATAAAGGAAAGCCCCATGGAGGCCCCTTTTGCAGCTCCGATGGCTGTAAAAACACCCAGCCCGAAGGCATCACACACAAGGATGATATTACCGGCTTTCCGGATAAGCGGAGCTGAAAAGAAAACAATCATTCCTGTGATGATGCAGGATAACAGATAGACTTCACTCCTGAATGCTGCGACGGGGACCGCTCCGATCAGACAATCCCGGATCATACCGCCGCCGACACCGACCGTACAGGCGAAAACAATGACACCCAGAAAGTCCAGTTTCAGACGGACGCCCCTGACCCCGCCGGTAATTGCAAAAATTACTGTTCCGACGATGTCAAGGAGATAGATCAGATATGTTTGCATCTGCGGCGTGGAAAAACTCATTTGGTTATCTCCAGAGAGCCGATCCGTTCAGGTTTTCCGGGGCGCAATGAAACGATGCTCCATATCCGGAAAGAGGTGATTTCTCCGAACCGGAACATCTTTCCTTCGTACCAGAACAGGTAGAGGCGATATTCTCCGGGTTCTTCCGGATCAGGTTCAAGCAATGCTTTCCGGGAGATTCCTACGACAGGGAACTTGAATGTAACGCCATTGATTAAATGAAGTTTTTTCATAGGGGCGGGCGACCCGGGCATAATATAAATCGATTCTTCCCATTTTCCGACTTTCAGCGGAAGCCCCGGCAGACGTGTGGTCAAAACGGAACTTGTGCTGATTGCCGCAGAATGTTCTTCGGCAGAGCATTGGAGAAGAAACGCATCTTTTACCCCCGTGATTGGTTGGAGTGTTACAATCAAATCTTTCCGGATCTGGGCAGAAAGTCCTGTACAAATCAGAAACAGAAGCAGCGCAAGGTTTAATCCGTTGAACCCTTTCATGACGTTTTCTCCGGTTAATTCCCGTTCAGATTCTTTTTCAACTTCCCGGTAAGTTCTTTGACGGCTTTATCTTCAATCGCTGTAAAGCCGCTTTCCGAGTGAACCAGTTTATCCTGTTTTGTATAATGGCTGATCTCAATATCCTGAATGATGCGGAGCGTTGCAGTTGTCAGGAAGAGATAAGCTGTCAACAGAAAAACCAGATTCCAGAGACAATCCAGCGGCTTTGCATTTGCTTTTTTAACAAGTACGACACAGCTGACGATCCCGAAGAAAAGCGGACTGATGAATACCTGATATTTCGCCAGAAGATTGATGATGGTCTGATTGTTGGAGATATTCATTTCTCTTCCGCTCAGAGCCGGGACATGAACCCAGACTAGATAAATTGCAAGCGGCAGGAGAACTCCGACCAACCCAATGAACCAATAAGATTTTTCAGGCAGCTGGATCCAGCGGGCTTTCCGTTTGCAGAGGAAGAAAACACCGGAACACAGAGCCAGGAGAAGAATGATAATTCCAAGCTGGGTGAAAAGAGCTGTCAATCCATATTGATCAAGAATCAGATAATTGACCATACGTTCCGGTTTATAATCTTCTTTTGCAATATCGACCTTGATGGACGGAACGAGGGATTGGATGAAGATTCCTCCATGTTTCCGCAACGCTTCCAGTTCCGGTTTATTGCTGTTGCGCCAAATTTCAAAGTCTCTTACAACATTGTCATATTTTTTTGCCATGGCTTCATCTTTGATCTCCATCGCCGCTGTGAGCCAGTTGCTGCAGAGAGAACGGTAGACCATAATATTGATGAGAGCCGGATTTTCTTTTTCAAGACGGAGCAGAATATATTTTTCTCCGGATTTTACCAAATCTTTTGCTTCGGGAAGATTTCCATTTTTTGCCTTTGTTTCTGCAAGGAATGCCATCCGGTAATTCAAATCCTGTTCCATAGTGAGCAGAGGGACAGGAATACAGCTTGCAGCAATAGAGATACGGTGGATTTCTCCCAGAGGATCCCGTGTCAGATTTGCACTTTCCAATTTTTTCCTGATTGCCTCATCTGTATAGCAGGATGCGTATTTCTTTTTGAGACCTTCCTTATATTCCTTGATTGCCAAGTCGGCAGCAGTTTGGTTCTTGAGTTCAAATTCGATTCTTCCAAGAGGTGCCGGCTGACCTTTGGGCTGCTGTTGAGCCTGTTTTCCGGTCTCTTTTTTCTCAATGATCCCCTGTTTTGCAAGGACGTAAGCCTTGAAAAAGTAAGGCATTGCATTGTTGGGATCAAGAGCTTTCCATTTTTCAATGGTTTTCTCAAATTCTTCCCGGGTATCTTTGGAGTCTGCCAGGGCAAGATACAGGGTATAATAGGAAAGATAAATCGGGTTTTTCGGTTCGGCTTCATGCAGCATTTTATAGCATTGAAGAGGATTTACGGGATAGAGATCTCCGGTATTGAGCTGAAGAAAAAACCGGTCATTTCCTTTGGCTGTAGTATAAACTTCATCCCAATAAAATCTTCTAGCCCAATTAAATTCCTTTGTTTGCTGTCCGAATACGGTTGAGGATTGCGGAAGAACCGCCAGACTTCTCACGTTGAAGCTGAATATCCCGGCAAGAATGAAAAGAATGATCGTTGCAAGGACAAAATAAGTTTTTTTCTTTTTGGAAAAAGTGTACATATCCTGTTCAACAGCAGGAGTTTCTTCCGTTACCACTTTTTTCTCTTCTGTAGAATCCATGATCAATAATCCTTTATATTATTCCGTCAATGCGTGATATTTTGCATAGACACCTTTTTGTTCCAGAAGGGATTCATGCGTGCCGCGCTCTGCAATTTTACCTTCTTCAATTACTATGATTTCATCGGCATTCCGGATCGTGGAAAGACGATGCGCAATAACAAGGACAGTCCGACCTTTGGAAAGTTCCGTGATGGCAGCCTGGATCTTCCGTTCGCTCTCGTTATCAAGGGCACTTGTTGCCTCATCCAGAATCAGGATCGGCGGATTTTTCAGGAAAACACGGGCAATGGACAACCTCTGTTTCTGTCCGCCGGATAGACGGACCCCGCGTTCGCCCAGTTCAGAATCATATCCGTTGGGTAAAGAGAGAATGAACTCATGGATATTTGCCCGTTTGGCTGCAAGGATCAACTCTTCATCCGTGGCATCCGGCTTCCCGTAAAGAATGTTTTCCCGAACCGTTCCGTTGAAAATATAGACATCCTGCTGGACGATCCCGATTTGTTTGCGGAGGCTTTGCAGTTTCAGATCCCGGATGTCATAGCCGTCAATGGAGATTGCTCCGTTTCCGACATCATAGAAGCGGGAAAGCAGACTGCAGATGGTGCTTTTTCCGCCACCGGATGCTCCGGCAAGCGCAACCGTTGTTCCGGGCTTGATCTCAAAAGAAATATCATGCAGAATTTCTTTGCCTTTTTCGTAAGAGAAACAGACATTTTTATAAACCACATGTCCTTTGGTCGTCGGGAGTTCTTTTGCGTTCGGATTATCCCGGATATCGGGGATCTGACTGAGAATTTCAGAAAAACGGCGGAATCCGGAGAATCCCCGCTGGAACTGTTCCGTGAAGTGCAGAAGCATATCCACCGGACCGAGGAACAGTCCGATATAAAGCGCATAAACTGCCAGCTCTGTCGGGTCCAGCGTTCCCTGTGCGATAAAATAACCGCCGCTTACAAGGATCGCGATATAAAGGATCCCCTGCATAAAGTTATTGGTTGCGTGGAACAGCCCCATGACCTTGTAACTGTTTTTCTTGGATTCAAGGAAAGCCTGATTTGTTCCCTCAAATTTCTCTACTTCCATTTCTTCGTTGGCAAAAGATTTTACTACGCGGATCCCGCTGAGAGAATCCTGGATCCGGGCGTTCACTACAGCAATTTTCTTCCGGTTATCAGCAAAGGTGTTCCTCATTCTCCGGTTCTGGACAGCTGTGAAAACGATCATACACAGGGTGACTGCCAGCAGGATCAAGGTCATTTTCCAGTTGATTGTGAGAAGAATTGCAAAAGAACCGATGATTTTGATGGAAGAGATCAGGAGCGTTTCCGGACCGTGATGGCAGAGTTCGGTGATATCAAAAAGGTCGGAGACGATCCGTGACATCATTTCTCCGGTGTTGTTTTTGTCGTAATAGGAGAAAGATAGCCGCTGGTAGTGGGTGAAAAGGTCTCTGCGCATGTCGGTTTCCATTCTGGCACCCATGACATGTCCCCAGCTGGTGATAAAATACATGCAGAAATAGCGGATCAGATACAGTCCGAGAAGCCCGAGCCCGATCCAGAGGATGACTTTCATGATTTCTGCTGACCCTCTTTGGAACACATCTTTAGTAAGCAGGTTCAGCAGCTGGGGAAAGAGGAGGTCAATGGCAGAGGCAATGACCACACAAATCATATCAGCGGCAAAGAGCCAGCGGTATGGACGGTAGTAATGAATGAATCTTTTACAGAGTTCCATGACGTCAATATTCCACGCCGGTTTCGGGATCCAGCAGTTTGAATTGCTCCATGTGGAGAGTTGGATCTGCACGGAAAGAAAGATCTTTTCCATAGCTGTCTTCAAGATCTTTGAGCAGTTCGGCATCTTCATTTTTCAAACGTGCCAGAACTGTGGGGTGCATGATCACACGCAGAGAAAGTTTTTTACTTTTGCGTTTCCGTTTCAGGATCTCTTTCAGTTTCCGCTGGATTTCCACACTCATGCTGACGGGCGATTTGACCCGTCCGGAACCGGAACAGTAGGGGCAGGGATCGTAGATGACATCCTGAATACTTTCATGTTCACGCTGGCGGGTGACTTCCATCAATCCGAACCGGCTGATGGGCAGAAGTTTTGTTTTTGCCCGGTCATTTTCGACATAGGTTTTCATTGCATGATAAACCGCATCACGGTCGGTTTGGGTTCTCATATCAATAAAGTCAATGACGATCAACCCGCCGATATCGCGGAGTTTTGCCTGTCTTGCAATCTCTTTCGCAGCTTCCAGATTCGTCCGCAGGATCACTTCCGGCTGATCTTTTCCTTTTTTGATTTTTCCGGAGTTCACGTCGATGGCAACGAGAGCTTCTGTTTCATCGATGCAGAGATAGCCGCCGCTGGGGAGCGGTGCGATGCGATGAAAAATATTAGCCACCTGATCCGCAATCTTGTAGTGTTCAAAAATCGGAACGGAACGGTTATGGACCTTGATTTTTGTATCATAATCTTTTCCGGCAAACTTTTCAAACATCTGCTTCAGGGTGTTTGCAGCTTCCTGAGTGTCAACGATGATTTCATCGATGTCATCGGAAAGGAAATCCCGGACGGTCCGTTCAAGAAGATCAAATTCTTTATAAACCAGAGCCGGTGCGCTGCAGGTATCAAGAGAGCTGTCTGCCTGATGCCAGATATTCAGAAGCATAGCAAGATCGCGGTCGAAAGCGGCGGCTTTTTTGCCTTCACCGATGGTGCGGCAGATCAAGCCCATGCCTTCCGGGATATCCAGATCCATCAGAATGTTGCGCAGTCTGGATCGTTCCTTTTTTTCGTCGATTTTAGAAGAAAGTCCGATATGATTGGAGTAGGGCAGGAGTACCAGATATCTTCCGGGTATGGAGATATTGGTTGTCACACGGGCGCCCTTTGTTCCGATGGGACCTTTCTGGATCTGGACGAGCAGTTCGCTGCCGACAGGGAACATTTTCGGGATATCTGCGACGGTTATTTTTCCGCTGTGGAGTTTTGTTTCAAACTCTTTCAGCCGTTTGGATTTGCTGCCGGTTCCGATCAAACCGCGGATCTTGTCAGCGAGTTTATCAAGGATTTTCCCTTTTTTCTTTCCTTTTTCAGCATTTGCATGATCTTCCATATTGCGGATATCATCCAGCATGTCATAGGATGCCGGGAGCATATCTTTGTAATGGAGGAACGCATTTTTCTTTGCGCCGATATCAACGAAAGCCGCTTCAAGTTTCGGTTCGAGATGGGTGATTTTTCCCAGGTAGATCGACCCGGGCAGGAGTTCATCATCATCGAGACGCTGGATTTCATATTCTTCCAGCACACCATCCTGCAGCATTGCAAATCTTGTTTCCAGTTCTTCGCAGTTGATGATGATTTGAGTTTTAGATTTCAGTTTCATTATAAGTTTCAGAGGTTAAACTGTTCCGGCTGCGGGGGGACCATCAAGTACGTTTTCGAGATGTTCGGTCTTACCGCCAAAGCCGCGAAGATAATCCCCGGCATTCATTTCCCGGGAGCCTTCGGGGATTACTTTCAAAATTTCGATTGCACCCTTGCCGCATGCCACGATCCAGCGTTTTCCAAGCTCAATAGAGTGTCCCGGTTCGCCTGACCCTTCCGCAAGTTTTGCTTCTGTGATCTTGATCAGGGAGAAACCGCCTTTGCTGGGGACCCGGAATGCAGAACCGGGCCAGGGGTAGTAAGCGCGGATCTTCCGGAGAACTGTTGCTGAATCTTCGTTCCAGAGAATGGAGCCATCCGTCTTTTTGATCTTTCTGGTAACACATGCTTTGGAATGATCCTGGGGAGTTGGCTCCAGTCCGCCGACGATCCGGGTGATAAGTTCCGGCAGCATCAGAGCGGATTCTTCAGAAAGATATTTTTCCAGAGACTGCGTTGTAAAGTGATCACCGAGTTCCGTTTCATAGACATCATAAATCGGACCGGTATCAAGACCTTTGTCCATTCTCATGAAGGTAACTCCGCCGATTTTATCGCCGCCGAGGATCATGGAAGTGATCGGCGATGCCCCGCGGTATTTCGGCAGAAGTGAGGAGTGAACATTCAAACAGCCGAGCCGTGGAAATTCCAGGATCCGTTCTCTCAGGATCTGCCCGAAAGAGACAACGACCAGAAGATCCGGCTGCAAGCCAAGCATTCTGGCATAAAATTCATCGGAGCTGACAGATTCGATTCGTTCGCAGTTCATGTTGCGGCTGCCGCAAAAGATTCCCACCGGGGTAGGGCGCAGCTGTCTGCGGCGTCCGAACGGGCGGTCCGGCTGGGTGCCGACACCAACAAGTTCAACGGAGCTGCAATTCGCAAGCACGTCCAGATAGGGAACGGCAAATTCTCCTGAACCAAGAAAATATACTTTGATCTTGCGTTTTCTGATACTCACTGAACATTTCTCCGTTGTAACTTAATTTTTTCCTTCATGTAATTTACACTCTTTTCCTGATTTCGCAAACGGAAGATTGAATTTCTACTATATTTTTTCGTAAAAAAAAACCTTTTTTTTCATAAAAACAGAGAAACTGTCCGAAAAATATCAGATATTGTATAAAAAATAAACTGGTTATTGCCTGAAAAAAAACAAAAAAACTTTAAGAAAATGATTTTTACCTCTTGACAAATTAAAATTAAGCTGTTATAATGATTAATGTCAGAGATAAAACGGTTTATCAGAAAGCAGAGGTTTGAATGAGAAACAGTAAGAAAGAATTTACTTTGATTGAACTTTTGGTTGTGATTGCGATTATTGCGATTCTGGCAGGCTTGCTTTTGCCGGCATTGAATAATGCAAGGAAGAGTGGACAGCGGTCGGGGTGTCTTAATAATCTGAAACAATGCGCTGCAGTTTTCAACTTTTACGGAAACGACAATGATGATTATATTATGCCGCTTGATTTCAGAGATGCAGGTAGCAGTGGAACCGGAATGTTTGCTTTCGTTCAGATCGTGAACTATACAAAAACGCCGCTGGCATCTCTTACTGCAAGAAAGCATGTCCTCTATTGTAACCGCGGAGAGAACGCGCCGTTTACCGATTATGGTTATGTTTCAGCGACAAGCAATCAGAAACTCTGGTTCAGTCACTCTTCCACCATTGCGTTGACTCACACCTATGCAATGAATATTATGCTTGTTCCTCAAGGGACAAAACATGACGGAACTTCTTATGGAGAACTTCATCCCAGAAAATTCAATTCTGTGACGAGTGCTGCCGGTTCTCTGTTGATGGGGGACGGTTCTTCCAGAGTTATTTCCCCTTACAGCCAGTATTTCCGGGTTCGTCATGGCGGTGTAGTGAATACTGCCTGGCTTGACGGTCATGCTGAAGCTGTCAAAAGTAAATTTGTTGATGGAACAAGTATTGTAACTCAACCTATTCCGGACAGATATCTTTTCACAAGTACCCGTGAAGGTGCTCCCTGGCAGTGGAAGAACGGAAAATCAAATTAATTTCTACAATTTAATACACCATGCTTGAAAAAGAAAAATGGTGTGTTATATTAAATGATAAATCGGTTTATCATAAAAATCAGATACAGGAGGAAAAAATGAGTTTTGCCGACGAAAAAAGAACGATCCTTTTCACTGGTTATACCGCCATGGGAAATGGTCTCACCTTTGAAGAGTTCAAGACGGTCGCATCCAATGCGAAAGAAGCCGGTTTCACCCACATGGATCTTGGCAGTGCCATGCTCGACCGTTCCCGCTGGCAGCTGGATAATAACGGAACCTATGAGCCGGGATATGACTTTTATCCGGAATATACCGCAGCATTTGCTGATCCTTTCAAGTTCCATTGTCCGAAAGCACTGGAAAAGCATCTGCCTGCCGATGTGATCAAGGCAAATCATGATGAACTTGCCCGCCGCGCCGCATTTCTGGAATCCATCGGAATGAAAGGCTGTATTATCGGAGCATTCCCCCAGTGGCTGCCGGAATCTGTTTTTCAGGAACATCCAGAATGGCGCGGTCCCCGCTGTGACATGCCTTTCCGCAGCAGAAGAGCTTACTTTGCACCCTGCGTTGACAATGAAGAAGTGCTGGATCTTTACCGTGAAGTCAGTAGCGAACTTGGAAAGATCGCGCCCTGTCTTGACACCATGATCTTTATGACAAATGATTCCGGAACAAGTTTCTGCTGGAACTCAAATTCCTATCCCGGCAAGAATGGACCCGAGGCTTGCAAGAACCGTTCCATGGAAGACCGTGTGACCGGTTTCCTGAATGCGTTGGAATCCGGAATGCCCTCTGCTGATGCTCTTGCTTACAACGCATGGCAGGGGTTCTGGTGCTTCAGCGGAAAAATCTCTCCTCACGAAGGAAATATGCGGAAAGAAAATATCTGGTTCGTGCGACCGCCGCAGGATAAGCCGGTCGCATATGAAAACCCGCTGTCCATGATCGAAGAACTGGAAAATGCTGTTCTCGCAAATCCCGATGTGATCGTTGTCAATATTGAACAGACCCAGCATTTGTTCAAGAAGGGCGGCGTTTATTATGAATTACTGAAGAGATATCACAAATCCACCAACGGAATGACTGACCGGGTGCTTTATCTGAAAAATCTGATCGAATCCATGAAACTGGATGGCGGAAATGATCTGCTTGATGCGTGGCAGTATCTTTATCGCGGAATCGACGATACTTCTCTGAAGCATCTCTTCTACTACAGCGTTGCATTGTATGGAGCCATGAGCTGCCGTACACTGGTCCGTCCGTTCGTGCCGATTCCGGAAAATCTGACAGAAGAGGAAAAATACTATTACAAGAAGCATGTGTTTGACTCTCTCGACCGTCAGGATTATGAACTTGACCTGCTGAATATCCACGGTTTGCGCAATGTGTTTCAGGGCAGAACACCGGAGGAAGCTGACCGCAGTGTGATCTGCTGGAACTCCATTCTGACAACTCTTTCCAAGGCGAGAGCCTCCTATCAGAAAGCAATGAATAATGCCGGATCAGACAAGGAATATCTGAAAGAATCTCTGCGCCGTCTTGACTTTCTGGTTTGCGTCCTGAAAAACCTGCGGAACTGTTGTCAGTTCCAGGCGATTCTTGACCGTGCAAAGAGTGAAGGGTATTCTTCCCTTGCCAACTCTGATATTCTGGAAGTTGTCATGCGTGATGAATATGACAATTCAACTAACATGATCCGTCTGCTGGAAGATGGCGGTGCGCCGCTGCTGCCGCTGGCAAACAGTCCGGAAAATGAAACCACATTCCTGTTCGGTCCGGGACTTGCGGATCAGCTGCGTGAGAAACAGCGGTTGATGATGAAGTATTGGAGAGATTCCCAGATTCTTTTCAAGTTCAGAAACAGATTCCACGAACGGGCTGGCTCATGAGATATTTTCTGCTCTTTCTGTTTTTCGCTGCCGGACTTTCGGCAGCGGAGCATCCGCATCTGCTGTTTTCCAAAGAGGATGTTCCTGCGTTACAGGCAAAAATCAAAGCCGGAGGGATTCCGGGGAAGGTATATAAACAGCTGATTGCCCGCTGCAATAAGCATCTTCAAATGAAATCTGTTCCATCGAAGATCGTGAAATCACAGTTTTCGGATGCCAAACTGGATGCGTTGAGTGAATTGGCTCTTGCATGGCAGTTGGGCGGGGATATGAAATATCTCAATGCTGTGGAACGGCTGGTGACAGATGCCCGGAACAGGAAAATCGACCTGATCAAAACGGGACATCATGTTCCTTATATTTTAGACTGGGCGTATGCCGGATTGAGTGCGTCGAATCAGAAATATCTGAAAGATCTGATTCTGAAAGAGTTGAAAACGAATCCGAAAATGAACCGTCATCCGGCGTTTTCGATTTTCGGGAACTGGGGGTATTTTATGTATATGCCCCATTCCATCCGCTATCGTGCTGTGCTGAGCGGTCATCCGGAGTTTGATAAAGCCGGATTGGACAAGGCAGCACTTGCAATGAAGGCCCAGTTGAAGTATGCCATTGTTCCGGGGGGAGCTGTTACGGAACACGGGGCATATTTCAATTATCCCATGGTGATCAACGGAAGTGCCATACTCATGCTGGAACGGAAGGGATATTCCATGGTGAAAGACTCCAATTTTCCGAAATTACCGGAGTGGCTTCTGTTGGAAACCGCTCCTATGCTGCCTTTGCGTTTCATTCCTATGGAAGATTGTAATATTCAGGATCCGGAAGAGTATGTTTTGCGTTTGATCAAGCGGCTGGTTCCGGAATCCAAAGCGATAGATCAGCTTCTTATCTGGGCGAATGCGGAACAGGAGCCGGCGCCGGATCCGATTTCCGGGATCATCTATCACAAAGCACCGGAAAAAGTTACTCCGGAGAAGTTTGCATTGAGCCGTTTCTTTCCGGAAATGAATTTACTGCTGTACCGCTCCGACTGGAGCGAAAAGGCGTTGCATTTTGCTTCGGAAGCTATCGTTTCCCGGGGGCATTCCCATTCGGATGTGGGATCGTTCGTGCTGCATTACGGCGGTGTCATGCGGACAACAGATCCGGGCTATGGACACAAGAGCGGACTTCTGCATAATATCGTTACGATCAACAGCAAAGCCCCAAGCGAACACGGTGGGGCAGGGCTGGTCAATGGTCTTGTCATCGGGAAGTTTGCGGTGCTATATACGGTCGATGCGTTCGATGCGTGGAACCGGAAAGTGGGTTACAGCAGCCGCATGATCGAGAAACCGGAAGTCAGCAAGGCAGAACGGACTTTTGCTGTTATGCCGCCGGATGCAAAAAATCAGGTTCCGGGATATGTGATCGTTACCGATTCCATCCGTTCACTGACACCGAATGCGACTTATGAGTTCCGGCTTCAGCAGGAGCCGTTCAACAACATCAAAACAGCAAAAGATACCGCAGAAATCAGTGTTGGTGCTGGAGCTTCTGTTGATTTCAAAAAGAAGAGTCTCAAGTTGAAAGTCAGCAGTGCTGGAACTTATGACTTGTACATGCTGGGGGCGGGGAAAAGTCAGCTTTTCACGAAAGTGAATGGAAAAGAAGTTGGAAAATTCTGGTTCAGCACACCGTTGCCGTACCGTTTGACATGGAACTGCATTGCGAAGAAAGTTCCGCTGAAAGCCGGAGAAAATATTGTGGAGCTGAATGCTGCACAAACGCTGAAAGGTGCGTGGATCTATGCCGGAAACAAGCGTCCGGTCTTTGGTGTTCCGGCTGAAAACAGTGTCGGATTCACGGCGACCCCTGTGAAGACAACGGTCTGGTATCCTCTGCCGGAGAATGTGTCTTTGAAAGTTGCGGATGTGAAATGCGGCAAAGAGTTTCAGCATGTGCGGACGGTGATTGCAGAAGGCAAGACCGGTGATTTTCTGGCAGTGATCCTTCCTGATGCGGTACAGCCAATCCGGAAGAGCATTGGCAACTGGTATGGTTTCAGTCATTCACTGGAATGGAAAAATGCTGTTGATTACATTGCTGTCGGAACCGCTCCGAAGTCTGTTGCAGCACCATTGCAGCCGCAGTTGAAGATGATGCGTGTACCGAAGAGTGCAGTTGGGAAGATTCCGGGAACATTGCCGGATGAGCTGCAGTATTTCATTGCGGGCGGCGGTGACTTGAAGCTTCATACGAAAGTTGTTTTTGAAGCGAAAGAGGCGCAAGGTGACAGACAGATGATCACTTATCCCCGTGTTGCGATCCAGTCCTGGGTCGTCTGTGACGGTGAAACTTTGACAATGGATTTGCGTTTGGAGCGCAGATCAAACGCATATTCCCGAAAAATTTCTGTAAAAGCATTTGCACCGAAGGCAAAAGCGGTGTATTGTAACGGAAAATCGGTTGAGTTCCGTAAGGAAGGAAAATATGTTATCTTTACCGCTATGCCGGAAGAACCCAATGATCCCGGAAAGTGGCATAAGGATATCGAGACCCGTTTCACAGAAGAATTTTATTGGAATACAGGAAAATGAATAAAAAAGTTTGCTCTGCGCTGCTGGCACTGACCGGATTGATTCCGCTCTGTTCAGCACAAAGTCTTGTGTATGGGACTGATGCCCGGGATTCTTCCGGGCGTCCGGTCAGGATTATCGAACAGATCAATGAAGATGGCTCGCAGAGGAAGCAAGTCATTTCTCCTAACTTCAAAGCCGAAAATTTCTGGCCCGGATACCGTGGTTTCGGGCCCAATCAGTATGATTACCCTGATGTCTCTTTTCAGGGTAATCTTATTTTTACCAACACCTACAATTTTTTTGTGATCCAGCCCGGCGGAAAGTCTATTTATAATCTTACCCGGTTCATCCGGGAAAAGTATCAGCCCCGCTGGTCCCCCGATGGACAGAAAATCGCTTTTGTGACAGATCTGAACAACAACTGCGAAATTTTTATTATGAAATATGATGGCACAGGAATGAGAAATATTTCCTGGAACAGAGCCACTCATCTCTCCCCGTCATGGTCGCCTGATGGCAAAAACATTTCTTTCACCAGCAACCGGGATGGAAAGTTCGATCTTTATATTTCTGATGAACAGGGCGTTTCTCAGAAAAAGATCCTTTCTCTGTCCGGAGATATTCATGAGCCGGACTGGGGATGGCGCAACAACAGAATCGCATTTACCGTTGTTAATGCAGATGGTTCCACCGAGGTGATGAGTGTCCGTCCCGATGGAACGGATTTGAAAAAACATTTTTCGACTCCCGTGTGGAGCGGACATGTCAGCTGGTCCCTGGATGGAACGAAGCTCGCTTATTCCTCTCAGCGTTCCGGAAATGCGGATATCTGGGTTTATGATTTGAAGACAAATAAACATTTTAATGTAACCAATACACCGTTTGCACAGGATTATTTCCCCCGTTGGGTACGTCCTGCTGTTTCCGGTATTTTATTGCAGTGGAAACCGGATACTCAGGTGATCGCTGATGAAAAACTGACAATGGAAGGCAGAATCGGAGACAAACCGACCCTTTCCATGCCGATCGTGATCCCCCCTGTGAAAATGGAGCGGCCCCGGATTCTGTTCACAGCAAAAGATCTGCCTGCGATCCGTGCCCGTTTTGCGAAAGAACCTTACAAAACATATTGGAACAAGTTCCTGAAAAAGTGCGATGGATATCTGACAGATCCGAAAGTGGAGGCATCTCTGAAAAAGATTGCAACAGATCCCATGCGGAAACGTTATGCCATTCCGGCTTTCGCAGAGCTTTATTACAGAGAATTGTGGGTGAATGCCATGATGTCTCTTGCGTTTGCCCGTCAGATCACCGGAGAAGAAAAGTACGGAAAACGTGCAGTTGAGATCATGCTGAAAGCGGCGGAGATCTCCCGTTATGCACACGGTGTGGTGCATAGCGATTACCGCATGGCTTGTGCGTATGACTGGGTTTATGATCTGATTCCGAAGAAAGATTTGAAGGCATTGAATGTGCTTTTGAAAATTTCCATGGATGCCAAGAAAGATACCTGTTTGAACCACCACTGCGGGATATACGGTACTTCTCCCGGCGGCGGAAATTATGCGGTTTATTTTGCTGCATCTCTCGGTCCCATGGGATTTGCCATGAGGGGGGAAGAAGGGATCTCTGACGATTACAGCCTTGTGGCAGAGCGTCTTTCTCTGCTTGCTTTGAACAAATGGATCGGCGAATACGGTGATGCGGAAGAAGGTTTTTCCTATTTCCATCATCCGGTTGGAGAATTGACTCCGTTTCTTGTGACTTTGAACAAACACAATCAGGCTCGGGCTCTGCTGGATTCCAATTTGAAAAAAATCTCCGGCTGGATGGCGGTTTCTTCCATGAAGGGCGGAACGGAAACCCCGGCGATTGATGATGCGGATTATCTTGCGTTGAGATTGCCGACGGGATTGCTGGAGCTTTATCCGGAAGATCAGACGCTGCATAAATTGTGGAACAGTGTTCCCCGGAAATCATCGGAGTTGACTGATGTTCTTGGTTTGCTCTGGTGGAAGCCCTCGGAAGGAAAGGCTCAGAAATGGGAAGGCGGATTGCCGGATCGAGGTTATTTCCCGCATCAGGGGTATGCTGTTCTGCGGACTGGGGATAAAATGGAAGATTCCGTTATGGCGATCACGGCTCCACAAGGTTCCGGTCACGCCCATTTGACATACGGTGCGATCTCTCTGACTTCCCGCGGTTTGCGGTTCCTGACCGAACCCGGACAGGCTGTTCCCATGAGTGAATATCACAGTCAGATCATTATTGACGGGGAAGGGCGCAACAGAAGCGCATTGTCGAAGCCCATGCTGAAAAAGCCTGTCAGAGATGGGAATACTGTTTCTGTTGCAGTTGATTTTACGGAAGCCTTTGCAGTTTCCTTTTTCGGTGCGCCGGGATATTCCGGGATTCCTTGCGGACGGGCGGGGATCAAGGCTGGAAAACGGATCGTCACAATGATGAAAGCTGCGGATGGGATCCCGGCTTATTATCTGGTTTATGATAAAGTGGAAGCCGGACGGAATGTGAAAGTGGAACAGCTTTTTACTGCGGATCAGGGGATGGGAATTTTTAATTTTACCAAAAATCATCTATCAATTCGTGATGCTCTTTTTGATGGTTGTTATCAGAGTTCAGAGAAAGCAGACAAAGCAGAATGGACCGTAAAGGTTCCGAAGAAAGGAAAGTGGTATTTTCACCTTTACGCCCGGAACGGTGCGCCTGTTTCGTTGGAGATCGACGGTAAGAAATATGCTGTGACTTATTTGCAGCCCTATTCCCGTCCGGACACCTGGCAGTGGCGGCATTTCCGGATGAAGAACAAACCGTTTTTTGTGGAGCTGGGGGCAGGGGAGCATAAAATCGCGATCCAGTCTCAGGCAAAGATTTATGCGATCGCTCTTTCTGAACGCAGTGATATTTATCTCGGAGCCGATGCAAAAACAGATTTGCTTCTGGAAGTCGCAGATGCCAAACGGATCGGGAAAGGATGGAAATGGATCAAACAGGAACAGACGGAACTGCATCTGATCCCCATGATCGGAAAACCGGAGATTCAAGTTACCCGCAAGATTTTCAATACCCGTTTTCACGGACAGCTCCAAGTTGCTTTGCCCCAGGGGATTTTCTCTCAGAAAGGGGAAAATGTGGAGTTCCTGACCTTGGTTTATCCGGCTGTACCCGGTATGGAAATGCCTGTTGTGAAAGATGGAAAAATATATTGGAAAAAGGCTGTTGATACAATAGAACCAGGAAACGATTCCATAAAAATAAGGAGAAATCTGAAATGAGTATGCGCGACAAGTTTTGGATGTGGGGTTACACCATGGAGCAGGCGGGAACGAACCTGCCATTCACCGGAAGTTACAGAAGTTTTTGCAGTCTGGAAAGTGCGGCTGAATATTTCGGGATGAACAATACTGTTTTCATGAACAGCATGCACTCATTGGACCGGTTGGAAGAAAATCTGGCATTTGTGAAAGATTCTAAACAGGTTCTTTGCGGATTGCCCCACGGCGAAAAAAATGCTCTGGAAGGCGCAAAAGTTCTCAGTGAAATGTCCTTGAAATATCCGAATATCAAAGGGATCGTGCTGGATGATTTTCTTCAGCTCTCCGGACATCCCACGACACCGGAACTGGTGAAAGGGATCCGGGATAATCTGAAATCTGCCAATCCGGAATTGGAAATTTATGTGGTGATCTACTCCGATTTGAACCATCTGGATCTGACCCCGTATCTGGATTTGATCGACGGGATCATTCTCTGGCGGTGGGTTTCCACGGAACACTTCTGGAAAGCAGAGTTCGGTTCGCTGATCCATCGGTTCAAAGAGATTTATAAAAAGAAACTGCTTCACGGCATCTATATTCAGAATTACGGCGAATTTTCATCTGCGGCGCACCCCATTGACTTTGAACTCTGGAAGCTGCAGTGGATGAAAGTTCTTTCTGCCATGCGCGGAAAATATGCGTTTCTTGACGGATGTGTCTGTCTGCAGAACGGCTGGCTTTCCGATCCGCAATTCCGGGATCATGCTGTGTGGCTTGAAGAGACTTTAAGATGGTTCTGCGGAACCACAACAGAACGGTAATAAGGAAGGAGTTGTTTCAATGCTGAAATTGGCAATGATCGGCAGCCGCGGTCACTTTAATTATGTTTTTATGGATATCGAAGCCCTGAAAAAAATGGCAGATATTACCTGTATTTCTTCCGGTTGCGAAGATCCGATAGACCGGTTGAAAGACCGTTGTGCGGAGTTCGGTTTTCAGCCGGAAATCTATGCTGACTGGAAAGAGATGCTTGAGACAGAAAAGCCTGATGTGGTTTGTGTTGACGGACCTTTTGAAAAACATGCGGAGATGAGTGCTTTTGCTTTGCGGAAAGGAATCCATGTCTTCTGTGAAAAGCCCATTGCGCTGACTTATGAGCAGCTGGATTTGGTGAAAGATGCGCTGAAAGTCAGCAAAGCCCGGATCATCTCCATGGTGGGGATCCGCTATATGACACCGTTCTATCAGGCGGCTGAGATGGTTCATGCCGGAGCAATCGGAAAGATCAAACTGATCCGGACTCAGAAGTCTTACAAACTTGCAACCCGTCCGGCGTTTTACAGCCGCCGTGCGACCTATGGCGGAACCATCGGCTGGGTTGGAAGCCATGCGCTGGATTGGGTGATGTACTTCACAAAAGATAAATTTGAATCTGTCAGTGCGCTTCAGACTTCAGAAGACAATTTCGGGAACGGAGAAATGGAAATCGCCGCAAGCTGTCAGCTGAAAATGAAATCCGGTATCATTGTCAATGCCACAATGGAATTTCTGCGCCCGATGTCAGCTCCCACCTGGGGCGATGACCGGATCCGTCTGGCTGGAACCGAAGGTGTACTGGAGATCCGGGATGAAAAGATTTATCTGATCGACAAGGAAGGCAGCCGTGTGATCGAGCCGGAAGATACCGGCATGAATATTTTTGCAGATTTTCTGGGCGAACTTTCCGGCGGAAAGCCGGCAGTGGTCACGACAGAAGAAACAATTGAACTTACCAACGCCTGTTTGAAAGCGCAGGAAGCTGCTGATACAGGAAAAATAATCTATTTTTGAGGTGTAACATGACAATAAAAGTCGGTCTGATCGGAATTTCCGGTTACAGCAGTGTCCATTTTTCTCATCTGGAACCGCTGGCAAAAAAAGGCGTGATTGAACTGGTTTGTGTGGTTGTGATCAACCCGGAACAAGTGCCGGAACAGTTGCAGAAACTGAAAGAAATGGGTGTCAAGGTTTATCCTTCCACTGAAGCAATGTATGCGGAACAGTCCGGAAAACTGGATTTGGTCTGCATTCCGACAGGGATCGCGCTTCACTCCAGAATGACAGTAGAAGCGTTGAAGCACGGTGCAAACGTTCTTGTGGAAAAACCTGCTGCCGGTTCTGTGGAAGATGTGAACCTCATGATCAAAGCGGAGCAGGAAGCGAACGGAAAGTTCGTAGCTATCGGATTCCAGCATATGTATGCAAGAGAAGTCCAGTTTATCAAGCACTATCTTGTCAGCGGAAAACTTGGTAAAGTGAAGCAGATCGTCTGTACCGGGATCTGGCCCCGCAGCGATGCCTACTACAGCCGGAACAACTGGGCAGGCAAAATGTATGCTGCTGACGGAGCAGCAATTTTCGATTCCCCCATCAACAACGCATTTGCTCACTACCTGAACATGGAACTCTTCTATGCCGGAGAACGGTTTGAAAAGTCTGCCCATGTCGTTTCCGTGGAGGGAAATCTCTACCGTGCGAGAGAAAATATTGAAACCTTTGATACCTGCGCTGTCCGTTTCACCACTGACAGCGGGATCAAGATCGTTACGATGCTGTCCCATGCGGGCGGCAAAGGGGTCAATCCGGTGATCGATGTGGAATGTGAAAACGGCAGAGCGATCTGGACCTCCAGCGATTGGAAGATCCTGTCTGCGGACGGTACAGTGCTTCACTCCGGAGCATCTGAACTTTCCCAGCCGGAGATGTTTATGGATATCATTCAGAAGATCAGAGGAAACTTTGCATTCACCTGTCCGCTTGCCATCGGAGCAGAACATACGAACTGCATCGAAATGATGAGCAAGACGATCACGCCGATCGTTGTGAAAGAGACTGTCTCCCGCAAGGCAGAGGATGGACAGTACCTCATGGACAATATTGAGGCTGTTTTTGCGGAAGGTCAGAAGACCGGAAAATTGCCGTCAGAGCAGGGTGTTGTCTGGAAATAATCCGGATTGAGACAAGAAAAAAAGGTATGGTACATTGCTGTGTGCCATACCTTATTTATTTTAAAGGGAGAGGATCAGTAACGTTTTCTGATTCTGATGTTCCAGAGGATCTTGAGGAAAAGTCTCAATTCCCGGATCATGACTTTGAATCCCATGGAAGAAAGAAGCAGACCGTCCCGGATTTTAATGGGAAGCGTTTTGATGTTCAGGGAGTTTTTCCAGGCAAGCAGAATAAATTCTGTATCGAAAACAAATGTTTTGACAGTTGTTTTCAGGAAAACTTCTTTTCCTTTTTTATTAAAGCCTTTCAACCCTGCCTGCGTATCAAGAAATTCGGAGGGGAGGCCAAGAAGAGTTCTGTTCAGGAATCTGGTTCCTTTTGAGAGAACTTTTCTCAGGAAACAAAGTGCGCCGCTGTAATCTGTTCCGCGTTTGCCCATGACGACATCTGCGCCGGACTGAAGCAGTTCAAAGGCTTCTGCAACCGACTTCCAACCGAAGGGGAAATCACCATCAGTATAAACGACATAATCACCTTCTGTGCGTTCAATCAGATAACGGAGGGAGTAACCTTTTCCCTGATTGGGGGTGTAGGTGAGGAAATGCAGTTTTCCATCCAAAGCGTTATTGATTCTGTCAAGAGAATCTTTGGAATAGTGTTCAACGGGGTAACCGTCATTTGTCAGATAGACATGTATTTCGCAATCTTTCCCGGCGAAGTAAGAACGGATGCCTTTCACAGCGTTAAGGATATGTTCTTCCCAACCATCTGCAGGATGATAGAGAGGCAGTACTATGTCAAATTTATGCATAAAGAAAAATCTCCAACTGAAAATTATTTTATGACAGTTTCTCTGCCAAATCACAATCTTTCAATGTAATATACAGCTGGATTTATGATTATCAAACAGAAAAATGCTTTTTTTTAAGTAAAAACAGCCTTTCAAGTCAGCGGATGGCGGATAAATCGCTTATGAACAGGACTGAACCACTCGCCTTTATCGTTTTTTTCTGCGGCTGTCAGGATCAATTTTCCGCCGCCACAGGGAAGATCGATGGCAAACGCAGGTGTTGCAAGAGAAGATAAAGAGAGTTGGAAATCTTTCAAAATATCAAGCCCTTTCTGAACACCTGTTGCGAAATGAGCCACGCCTTCGATGGGGTCGACATGGAACAGGTAATGGGGTTTGACTCGCCAGGAGACTAAAGTTTTGAACAATGTTTTCAGCGTTTCTGGATCATCATTGATGCCAGCCAGCAGAACAGTTTGATCCAGGACGGGGATTCCATGACGAATCAATTTTCTGCAGGCTTCATGAGCTTCCGGAGTCAGTTCATCGGGATGATTGAAGTGGGTAACGAACCAAAGTCCTTCAATATCTGCAAGTTTTTCTGCAATGTGATCAGTGATTCTTTCCGGATCTACGGCTGGCGCACGGGAGCAGATCCGGACAGAAGAGACATTGCCTGAAGCCCGGATTCTTGATGCGATTTCAATGATCCGTTCATCCGGCAGGGTCATAATATCGCCGCCGCTGAGCAGAATGTCCGTAACTTCATGATTCAGATCGAGCCAATTGCAAACAGCATTCAACTCTTCATCGGAAAGGTTCATGGGGAGCGCATCGCTTCTCCACTGGCGTTTCCGGAAACAGAATCGGCAGTGAACAAAACATTTATCTGTACAAAGCAAGACTGCGCGGTCGGTGTATCTCCGGATAAATTTCGGCACGGGCATCTGAGCGATTTCGCCCAGTCCGTCATCTGAGAGACCGCATGTTTCAAGTTCCTTTTCGTCCGGAAGATACATTTTTTTTGCGGCGTTGGAATGTTCTGTCAGTTTTTTACAGTATTGATTCAGCTTTACCGGGTAGCGTTGTTCGACATCTTGAAGAGCCATGAGAGTTCCTTGCATATTATTCTGGTGTCCATTGTTTGAAGAACTGCGCTGCAATGGGGGCGGCTGTACTTCCGCCGGATATTCCGCGCTCAACAAAAACAATGATCGTGTAAGTTTTTCCATTTTTCGGAGAGGTACCGAAGCCGGCGAACCAGGTGTTTTTATAGCGTTTTGAACGTGGTCCGACTTCTGCGGTACCTGTTTTTCCGTAAAGTTTAATCGCATCATTTCTTGCTTTTTTTGCACCGCCATTGTTTGCATAGACAGCATTGAGCATTGCATCCCGGACAAAATTGAGGTGTTCCGGTGTTGTCTGGAGATGCCCCCGGATTTCCGGCGTTGTCCGATGAAGTGTTTTTCCATCGGCATCTTCAATACTTTTCAGAATCTGAGGCTTATAAATAATACCGCCATTTGCGATTGCGGAGATATAAACGGCAGCCTGCAGGGGGGAGATCAGCAGTTCACCCTGACCGATGGACACCAGTGCTGTATCAAAGACTTTCCAATTCTTTTTTACATTTCTGGAAGGTAGTCGTCCGGCAGTTTCCGGCAGAATAAATCCAGTCTTTTTTCCGAATCCTGCGGAGGAATAGGTTTGGGAGATTTTATCGATCCCCAGGGCAAGCCCGTTGGAGACGAAATAGTCATTGCAGGAGACGGTGATCGCTTCTCTGAGATCCAGTGTTCCGTGTCCGCCGCCGGTGAGGGGACGGATCCAGCAGTTGAGTTTATAGTCTCCGATCGGTGTAAAACCATCACATTCCATTTCTTCACCGCCGTTTTCCATGTTCCGCAGAATGGAAAGCCCCATGAGCGGTTTGATAATGGAACCCGGGCTGTAAGAACCTTGCAGAGCTTTATTGAAAAGCGGTCGTTCCGGGTCATCCAGGAGGGCTTTATAGTCTTCATGAGAGATTGACGGGATAAACATAGCCGGAGCATAAGAAGGAGCTGAAGCCATGACGATGATTTCTCCGGTATTTGCATCCATGACGACGACTGCACCGGAGTATCCGTCAAGCAGTTCTTCTGCGATTTTCTGGGCTTTGAAATTCATGGAGAGAATCAGGTTTTTTCCGTTTTCAGCCTTGATTCCTTCACCACCGGAATCCCGGATAAAACGGCGATGGTCGACGATAACCAGTTTCTGACCGGGTGTTCCACGGAGCAGGGGACGTTTGACCGGAGAAACTTTTCCGCCCGATGATGTCGTTGTTTCGGGATAAGTATCATATGCCAGTTCAAGTCCGGACTTTCCGACGATATCGGGGACGTAATACGAGTAGCTTTTCCGGTCATCAGCTTTGCCGGGGTCATCTTGCCTGACATAACCGATCAGGTGTCCTGCTGTGGTTCCCTGAGGATAAATACGAACGGCATCGCAGACCAATTCCATTCCGGGGATGACAGAAGAAATTTCAAAGGCTTTCGCAGTCTCCTCTTCCGTCAGATCCCTGAAAATCGTAAGGGGCAGTCCCGGTGTTTTTGAAGTATGATAAGAGATATCATCCCGGGTCGGATATTCCGTTCTTCCAATCGCTTTTGCAATGATTTCCACATTCTGAGCAATGAAATTGATCGTTTTTCCAAGGGGACCGGGCTGCCGCATTTCAGAGATGTGAAGCACGACATCCATGGACGGTCTGTTATCTGCAAGGGGAACACCGTCAGCGGTCAGGATCCGTCCCCGGACTGCAGGAATTCTGATTTTGCGGATGTACTGTCTGGAAACTTTTTCCTTGGTATCTTCGCCCTTGACGACCTGAACCTGCCAGAGGCGGACACAGAGAATTGCGTACAAGATGAATACAGCAAACGCAATGATTGCGATTCTTATTTTAGAGATGAATTCCGGTGCAAACATGGTTACAGATTCTCTTTCTTGATGCGTTCTTTTGCTTCACCGTAAGTTTTCAGTCCCAGTCTTTTGCCGAAGAAATCCAGAATAATGATCCAGAAAGGAAAGAGAACCGCTCCCAGCACTCCATTTGCCAGAGCATCAGCCCCTGAGTTCAGGATATTGTCACCGGAAAAACCTCCGGCGAAAAGATTTTGCGGGAAGTCTCCGATGATGGGGATAAGGAAACCGGGAATTGCCAGCAGAAGAAGCGAGTCTGATTCGATCCGCTGAATCCAGAAAACAGCAAAACCAGCCACAAGAAGGAACCCCGAAATGCTCCATGGATGAGACCATCCGCAGTTGAAATCAAGCAGGAATGCAGCCGGAATTACCAATCCGAACCCGAATAATGGACCATAGGTGTAAGCCGCATAGAAGATCAGCAGCGGCAGTAACGGGAAGTTGATCCCGATCGCCCTAAGAGAGATCTGTGCGACAACAAAAATAATCAGGGTAACGAAGAGGTAGGTGAAACGCATTACTTATTCCCGCCTTTTCTGGTGAAGACAACTACAGTCCGGACGGAGTCGATGCGGATCAGCGGAGAGACATTCACTTCTGTATAGAGCTGGTCTCTGATGACTTCCGGAGGAAGATCTTTTCCCCGCGGAGTGATGGTTGCGACAGGGATTCCTGACGGGGTATCGTCTGCGATGCCGCTGGTCAGGAGTTTTGCGTGATCCTGATATTTTCCCGCAACAGGAAGATAACGGACCACCGGAAGACTTTTTTCGTTCAACACTTCCATTCCACCGATCGATTTATCAGTTTCAACCATGACACTGAGACGGCAATCACCGGAGAAAACTGTTGCAACGACAGCCGTTCCGCCGGAGACTTCAATCACTCTTCCTGCCATAACAATATTTCCGGCATCATCCGGGGCAACGACAGCATTTCCGACCCGGATGCCGTCAGACCAGCCACGGTTGATCACGAACCGTTCACGCCATTGAGCAGCCGTTCTTCCGGAGATTTCAGCTGTAACCGGGATAAATTCCGGAGCATCCGGTAATTTCAGAAGTGCGCGCAAGGAGCGGTTTTCCTCCTGAAGTGCCTGCAATGCATGATTCTTTGATTCCAGAACGAGATTCTGTTCCTGCAGCATCTGAACTTCTGCAGCGAGCTGTTTTTTCGGTTTGGTCATCTGAGCAGCATAAAATGCTTCATTTTCAGTAATTGTCACGGTTCTGAGGAAGGGACTCATGAAGTCTCTGGAAAATCTGGCAGCTGTTCTTCTGAGAGAAGCATAGACTGCAACCAGAAGGATAATTCCCAGGAAGATCAACAGAAGGATCCTGTAAATCTTTTTCCCTTTCAAATTTTCATCGTTCATATCAAGATTCATATCAGAAATCCTTTTCATATCTGTCCATGAGAGAGTTAGCCTTCTGCAGAAGGGGAATATCAGATTTTTCCGGTGCAATGGCTTGAAGTGTCAAAGAAAATCTCATTCCCGGTGTAGTAAGTCTCTGTTCTGCCAGCTTCAATGTATGTTCCAAAGCAGCCCGTTCAGAGAGTTCTGCATAGAAAGCTTTCTCTTCCGTAAAAATTTTCTGGATCGATTTTTGAGCCGGCACATTCATCCGGAAATTCCGGATCGCATCGGCGCAGCGATAAATTTTCAGTGCGACCTGCTCGGGAGAAATCAGAGAGAGAAAGTTCAGCTTCATTTCCGCCTGAGTTAATGCTTTTACGGTTTCATTTGTCAATGTCGGCTTCCTGCCTTTTTTTGCTTCCGGCACGATCAGAAGTGGTCGGATCGTATTTATAATTTCAGCAAAAGATTCCTCGATATAGGGAATTGCTGCCGGGATCCCGCGTCCGAGAACTGTTCTTATGCAAACTGTTGAGAACCAGTCCTGTGTACTTTGGTCATGTTTTCCGAAAACAGATTTTCCTTTCTGGGAATTGACATTTGCCGTGAAGAACTTTTCAAAACGGTCTGCAGGTTTCAGCTTCCGGTTCTGAAACAGCATTTTTTCAAAACCACCGGTTCTTCTGGCAGAATATTTCAGAAGCAGCGAACACCATTCCATTCTGGCTGCAGAAGAAGATTTTTCGTAAAAATCTGCAAGTTCACTGTTGAGAATATTCTGTATGGATGGAATATTCCCGTGAGCAGCCATGGTCCTTGCGTAGGGGTAGTGTTTGAAAGCGGATGCACCATAAAGCATACCCGGTTCATAGAGATCATAAACTATGGCAGCAGAGAGCCAGGTATCTGCCAGCGGCATTCTGCTGCCGGCTCTCGCAGAAAGATAAGTATGCACAAACGGAATGATATTATTTGCCCGGAATGCCCAGCTTTCAAAGTAATGCGGGAGATAGATCCGGATCGGATTCCAGTTCGGATTAATGGAGAAAGCCTGATTTTTATTTGCATCGGGGAAGACGATTTGGCACTTCTGTTCCATCGGGAGCCCGCGGTGAGATCTTGGCACAATACGGCTGACATGCTGATTGATTTTTGAAACCAGCATATTTGTGCGGTGTTTATCAGCTTCCTCCTGAGGCAGAAGGAGTTGTGCCGCTGCCTGAGAAATTGAAAGCACCGCAAAACTGAAAATTGTCAGCCGTTTGAAGAACATTATATCCGCCGGAGATTACTTGAGTTCGCCTTTTTCACGAAGACCGTAGATTGCAGCAGCTGTTCCGGCGTAAGCACCGATATCCCGGCGCAGCGCACTGGGGACGAGTTCGCACTGATCGTGCATCTCTTTCCAGCAGAATTGCGGCAGATATTTTTTGATGGGATCCATGAAGATGTCTCCGCAAGCCCATGCGAACGTTCCGAGGACCAGCTTTTTGGGATTGAAAATATTGATGAAAGCCCCGAATGCCTGTGCGTTGCGGTAACTCATTTCATCCCAGAGAGCAAGCGAATACGCATCCCCGGCACGGACACCCTTTTCCAGTGTGACGAAGTCAATATCTTCGAGTTTTCCGCCAGCCATAGCAATCAGCGGGTGATCCGGCTGATCTTTCAGTTCTTCCTGAATACGCTGTGCAATTGCCCGTCCGCCGCAGTATGCTTCATAGCAGCCGTTCATGCCGCAGTTGCACTTTCTTCCGTTGCGTTCGATCACGAAATGTCCTGCTTCACCGCCATAGAAGCCTGTTCCGCGGACAAGTTTTCCTGCGGCAATGATTCCGGCGCCGATACCGGTACTCATGGTAAGATACAGGAAATCATCACAGCCTTTTCCTGCCCCATAGAACCATTCCGCCAAAGCTCCGCAGTTTGCATCATTCTCGAAAAAACCTTCCATGCCGAGATTATCGGAAAGGTATTGTCTGATAGGCACATTGCGCCAGTGTTTGTTGTTTGTGGGAGCGGTCATGATGCCGTTTGGGATATCAGCAGGTCCGGGGGTGGAGATTCCGAATGCTCTGACATCGGATAATTTGATACCGGCATCGTTGACGAGTTTTTTACTGGTTTCCACCATGAGCGGCAGAATGACATCGGGGTAGGTATCTTTATTTTCAATACGCTGGGTTCCCAGAATTTTGCCATCAGCGGTACCGAGACTGACAACAATTTTTGTTCCTCCAACGTCATATCCAAGCAAATAAACGGGGTTGCTCATTTTTTTTCTCCTGTTAACGGTGTATGTTGTTTCTTTTAACCCGGCAATATATCACCTCTTTGGAGTATTTTCAAACCCCGCTATAAAAAAAACACGCGCGTATGCGAGATTTTTCCGGAGTTGAAAAAAAGTTTATGATACTGCTTGAAAAACAAAGAAAGGTGAGTATATTTCCGGAAGTGCTGCAGGTCTTTTCGCGCATATAGCACATCTTTTGAAATAAGCAAATGCAAAATGAAAAAAAGATTGTAAAAAATTTTTCAAAGTTGACTTGCAAATTTTGCTAAATGGTGCAAATTATAGATGTCATGCGAAGGTAGAAAAGAGCAATGTCAATAACTTGTTCATAACTTTGTTGAAAATAGTTAGACAGGTATAAGATTTGCCTCACCTGCATGAAAAAAACTTTGTTGTACTGTTTGGATATCCGGATCGTTTCCTCAAGATCCAATCGCAAAACAGAAATAACAAAGATTAAAACAGATTTTGAGTTCAAAATAGCTGTTATAAGCCGTAAGATCAAAGGTTTACAGTTATTGGGAAAAAAGATCTGTCTCGAAGAAAAAATATCGATTTGATATTCTGCCGCCGGGAGGAATCCGGTTCAAACGCAGAATAATGTTAATAACCCGGAACGAAATAACAGAACAAGGGGTTTTCAGCTCTTCTTCATGCGAAAAAGAGATGGGGACGTTTTGCCTCTGTCCGGTGGGTTGAAGTCAGTTGACAGAAGAGATCGGAGATCATAACTTTTGTCAACAGAAAAGAAGGGAAAAATGAAAACATTTGAAGAGACGACAGCGGAATGTACTCAGCTTTGGAGTGCAGCTTCGGAGTATCTGAGAGAGAAAAGTACAGCCATGTACCAACAGTGGTTTGCCTGTGTTGTTCCTTTGGAACTGACAACAGAGGCGATCACGCTGGGCGTGCCTGACGATTTCTTTGCAGATATGATCCGGACCAATGCCATGTCCGATTTGGAAGAAGCACTTCAGCGTGCAGCCGGTCATTCATTGTCTGTCAATTTCAAAGAGGGATATTCAGCTCCGGTCAAAAAGGAAACACCGGCAGTCGAACCTGTAAAGGAAGTGAAAGTCGAACAGAAGGCTCCTGAAAAGGAAACCCGTCCGGCATTTATTCCTGGGGTTCGGTTTACGTTTGAAAACTTTGTGATCGGCGAGGCAAACCGTTATGCGTTTTCCTGTGCAAGATCAGCTGCGGAACATCCCGGAGAGTTGAATCCGCTGTATATTTACGGCGGTACGGGGCTTGGAAAAACCCACCTTCTTTATGCTGTTGCGAACCAGGTGAAGAAATCCAATCCTGCGGCGAAAGTCTGCTATATTCCCAGCGAAAATTTCCTGAATGATTATGTGAAGGCATGTATGAATCACTCTCATGCAGACTTCCGTGATTATTACCGGAATCTTGATCTTCTTCTGATCGACGACGTTCACAACCTTGCGAACAAAACCCAGCTTCAGGAAGAGTTTTTCAACACTTTCAATGCGATTTATTCCAGAGGAGGTCAGATCATCCTGACTTCTGATAAACAGCCGTCTGAAATCAAAGGTCTGGAAGATCGTCTGGTATCCCGTTTCCAGCAGGGCGCGATGACACAAATCACACCTCCGGGATATGAAACCAGGTTGGCGATTCTGAAGGCAAAACAGGAAAATCAGACAACGAAGATCCCGCAGGAACTTCTGGTTTTCATTGCCCGTCGTGTGACATCCCAGATCAGAGCTTTGGAAGGAGCTTTGATGCGCATTATCACATTCTGTAATGCCTGTCTGAAATCCCCTGATGAGATCACAACGGATATGGCGGAAAGTATGCTCTGCGATATTCTTGATTCTGAAGCAGATGCGACCAGAGTCGATATCGATAGGATCCTCTCTGTTGTTGCGAAATATTTTAATATCCATGTTCACGATATCACCGGTTCCAAACGGCCGAAAAACATTGCGGAACCGCGTATGATTGCAATGTACCTTGCCCGTCATTTGACGGATCTCCCCCTGAAAGAGATCGGGCAGGAGTTCGGCGGCCGGAATCATACAACTGTTATCCATGCTGTCAAACAGGTGGAAACTGATTGTAAGACAGATCCAAGATTGCAGCATACGATTGTACAGCTGAAACGTGATTTGCATGTAGTTGAAGATTAACAAACGAGGGAAGGTAAGCATTTGCCTTCCCTTTTCTCTGGGTCATTTCCCCCTGAATGATAGAAAATGAGTTCACAGCTTGAAAAAATAAAAACACCTGAAGATTTGCGTTTTCTCAGTCCGCAGGAGCTTGAAGAGCTTTGCTCAGAATTGCGGCAGAAAATCATTACTACGGTGGCAGCCAATGGCGGACACCTTTCTCCAAATCTGGGAACGGTGGAGCTTGGGGTTGCTTTGAACCGGGTGTTTTGCAAGGAGGATGATTCTATTCTCTGGGATGTGGGGCATCAGGCTTATGTACACAAGTTGCTGAATGCAAGGAATAAAGATTTTTCAACTCTGCGCCGTTTTGATGGTGTGAGCGGATTCCTTGCTCCGAACGAATCTTCCCGGGATAAGTTTTATACCGGTCATGCGGGAGTTGCGATTTCCGAGGCGATCGGTCTGGCAAAAGCAAATGCTTTGACCGGGAAAAAAGATGCTGCAGTGGTTGCAGTGATCGGAGATGGTTCTCTCGGATGCGGGATTGCTTTGGAAGCGTTGAACTACATCCGGGAGGTCAACGAGAACTTTATTCTGGTGATCAACGATAATAAAATGTCGATATCCCGCAGCGTCGGAGCAATCTCAAAATATCTGACCCGTGTCATTACGGGACGGCGTTACAACAAGCTGAAAACGTTGTTGAAAGTAAGTTTGCGGGGTGTTCCGTTTGGACGGCGTTTGATTCAGATGATCCGCAAGCTGGAACGAGTCACCAAGAGTTTCTTTGTGTCCGGAGCAGTCTTTGAAGAATTGGGAATGAAGTATGTCGGACCGATCAATGGTCATGATCTTCCCCAGCTTCTAGATAAATTTGAAAAGATCCGTGATATCAAGGGGCGAACGATTGTTGTTCATGTGGTAACGGAAAAAGGTCATGGCTGCAAGTTTGCGAAAGAGCGGGCGGAGGCGTTTCACGGGTGCGGACCATTCAATCCTGAAACAGGAGAGTTCACTTCAAAAAGTGCTGAAAAAACATTTTCAGATTCTTTTGCGGAAAGTTTGGTAAGTCTTGGAGAAAAGCACCGGGAAGTTGTTGCAATAACTGCTGCAATGTCTTCCGGTACAAAGCTTTGTGAATTTGAGAAGCGTTTTCCGGAACGTTTTTTTGATGTCGGGATCGCCGAAGAACATGCTCTTGTTTTTGCCTCCGGACTTGCTGCCGGCGGTTTGCGTCCGGTGATTGCAATTTACGCAACATTTCTGCATCGTGCGATGGACTGTCTTTTTCATGATATCTGTCTGCAAAAATTGCCTGTTATCATAGGGATCGACCGTTCCGGCGTTGTAGAAGATGGTCCGACTCATCACGGGATTTATGATCTTTCTTTTCTGCTTTCCATTCCTGATTTGCAGATATATCTTCCTGCAGATGAAGGAGAATTGCAGGATATGCTTTTTTATGCCCACTATATAAAATCTCCTGTTGTGATTCGTTATCCCAAGGGATATTCAACAAATCTGACGGAGAAACGGACTCCCTTTATTCCCGGAAAATCAGTAGAACTCCGATCCGGAAAAGATGTTGCGATCTGGTGTGCCGGGAGAGAGTGTGAAACGGGATTGAAAGTTGCGCAACTGCTTGAAAGTTACGGAATTGCATCTTCTGTTGTGAATGTTCGGTCCTTAAAGCCTTTTGACAGCGGAAAGTTGAAACTTGATGCATCAGAAAAGGTTATTGTGACACTGGAAGATTCCCAGAAAGAGGGCGGTCTGGCTTCTTTGGTTGACTCTCTTCTGATCAATGAACCTCATAAAGAAATCCTGCATTTCGGCTGGAGCTGTCAGGATTTTGTTCCCCACGGAAAACCCGATGCACTCCGGAAAGCATATTATCTTACACCTCAGGATATTACAGAAAAAATCATTGCCTGTCTGAAAAAATAATCCTGCTCAAAGAGAGCTTCTCTGATTCATTCCCCGGTTGACACAATAACGGGCGAAAAATCAGGAGGTTACGATGAGTATTGATTATCGCGGTACAGTTGAACATTCGATTATTCTCTCCGGGACATCAAAGAAAGGGAAGAGAACCTTTCTTTATTTTTGCTCTGACGGAGAAGGACTTGCACAAGTTGCAAAGGTAAAAGATTTTCCAGTGATCGGAGAATCTTTCCCCGGGATTCCCGGATTGTATTGCAATGAGATTTTGCTGAAGCCGGAACGGTCGGGAAAAAAGTCCAAGGTTCTTGTTGAATGCAGTTATGAGACCTTGAGCAGCGGAACGGTTTCTGTTGGTGGTGTTGATTATGGCAAACCATTTAATTTCAAGGTTCTTCCAATTGAAACTAAAGTTCCTTTTCTTTACTCTTATGATGAAACGGATTCCAAGGGGAACGCTGCAAAACCTGTCTGTTCCTCAGCCGGTGAATTTTTTAATCTGGAAACCACAGAAATAACTTTGTTAGTCCGTTTTTCTTACTATATCCGCTCCTTTTCTCCGGGCTGGATTCTGGAGTTGTGCAATACGACCAATAAAAGAGCGATTCGTGTTTGCGGGATCGGAATCGACGAGGGCTGCGGTTTATTGCGAAGTCTTTGCGCTGAAAGCGTAACAGTTGATGAAGAGACAGTCATACAGGTGAATGTCGAATTGGAGATCAATCCGCACGGATTCATGCGTCAAGTTCCCAACAGAGGATATTTCTGCTGGAACGGAAGTACTTACAGCCGGATATGCTATGGGGTTTCAAAAGATACCGGCAAGATCTCTTATGCGCCGATGGAGAGTTTATTGAATTCCCGGAAAGAATCTACTCCGATCATGCCGGTCGACGATCCTGTCTGGCTTGATGCTGGCGGATATGTGATACAATCCCAGCGGGCTCAGCAGAATAAGCAGCAGCTTTCATTTCAGGAAAAACGCAGTGCTGATTGGTCTGTTCTCTCTCTTCCGTCAGGCAATCCGTGGTAAGAGGTGGAAGAATGAAAGTTATCAAAGCGACAGATTCCGCTGTGAATGCCATCCGGAAAATGGATGCTGTATCGCGTTCATTGATCAGCAGCTCTGCAAAGAAACAAAGCTTTTTTATTGCGGAAGGATCTTCTGATGGATATCAAGGCCCCTTCATGGCAAAATGGATTTTCAAAGATGCAGTGCAAATCAGTTGTCCGCCTGAATTTATGGGAGGAAATACTCAATATTGCGGGAGTATTTGTGCGCCGGATATGCAAATCTTAGCACATATTTCCAGCAACTGGGTTACATTTGTTGAGGGACAGGAGAATACTCTTCTGGTTCTCCGGGTGATTTGGGGCAATTCCGGTGTGTCCGGTTATATTTTTGACTTTGTACCCGATCCGTGGAAGAGTTGTTCCGATGCAATGAAACTGGCGGCTGTGGATCATCTGAATCCTAAAACAGAAGAGTATCCTTACCGTGATCCATATATTTCCATTTATCCCATTGCCCGGATCGAAGGAACAAAAATTGTTCAAATCCAGCAGGGGCATATCGTGGAATATAACAGATGGTGGAGAGCATAATGAACGATGCTGATAAACTATTATGTGTTCCGGAGGATATCATTTTCCAATCCTACTGGCAACGGACACTTGACCATATGCGGTTGGTTTATGATCCGGAATTCAGTTCTACAGAATTGTTTTGGGGAACACCCATTATTTCGCTGGCATACAGTAGTATTTTCCCGCTCATGCCGGAGTTTTTTCAAACGGGAAAAAATATTCTGGAATATGCAGAAAGTTTATATCCGAAACAGGGTCAGATAAAGAATTTGGGGTATCTTCCTTTTTTGACTTGGTTTTCATTCTGGCGTGACCGCAGAATTATTTTCAATTTTGACTTTCCGGAAAATGGAGAAACTGTCACTCCGGAAACAATGGAAAATGCGGGGAACCGTTTTCCAAGTGTGCATGGAAAGACTTCATTAGTCGATCTGATGTCATATTTGGATTCATCGTTTTATGATTTTATCAAACCGGTGAATTTATACGGTGATGCTGTTGAGACATACGGGAAATATCAGATGGCAAAAACGTTTGATGCGATACTTGATAACCACATGTCAATCATTCATACGGAAACACCATTCGTAAATGTGGATGTTCCGGATTTTTACAAACGATGTGATATTTATTGTACCTTTGCAATGAAAGAGATCACACCAGAAGGGACTTTGATAAAAGAAAACTCTTCAACCGTATTCGGAAAATCTGTCAACGGTCGGATTGGATGGATAGATATAAATAGTTTTTTATATGCAGTACGGATGACTTTCCGTGTTGAGATCCATTCAAAAAGTCTGCTGCGTTATAAGTATATCATAATTGGTAAAACATATTCAAACAGAGACGGTTACGGAGGGGGACTTTATGACTTTTATAAAACTCCGTTGAACAGTGCGAGTGCCAGATATTCCGTTATCTATGAATCTCCTGACTGGTGTACAGGTGATTCTGTCTGGGAATATGAATTCAAAGAAGGAGCTGAACCGTCAGATAATAAACCTGATTATGTCTGGGTATCTGAACCGGCTGTAATTATTTATCCGGAATATCCGGACCGTTTGGAAGAACTGAAGAGAACACAAAAGAAAGGAACTGAAATATGAATATTTATTACTCATTGAAATCGCTGGAACGGATCGTTTCTGCAGAAGATTCAACCCCTGTTTCAACGACGGAAAAATTGGTGCTCAGTTATGGAAAACTGGAACATTTCAAATTGGAAATGAAAGATCGTCCGGAGGAGTTTCTCCAGACTGTTTCCGGAATTGTTTGCTGGGATGTCATCGTTTATGGCTTGGAAGAAAAAAGTCTGCTTTGTCATACAATAGATTCTGATATTGATTCATCGGGAATCAAAGAAGGCAGAATATCATTTCCAGTTGTAACCAGAACAACAAATTTCCTGGCTTCCGTTGAAAATGGAGACACTCATGGATGGCTTGAAGTCAGAGGGTTCAACTCTGACGGAAGTTTGGTTTATTCGATGAAGTTCAGAGTGGTTGCCCGATACTCCAATGATCCATCGAACAATCAACCTGTTGAAGTCCTTGAAGATATTGCAACAATGTCATGGGTCAAGAAATTTCTTGCTGGTGAAAATATTGATTCTCCGGTCACAAAAGAAATGCTTGATAACGCATTGTCCTGCATGAGGATTGCAGAGTCGGAAAATCCTGTTACCGGATTAAAAAATGAAACTGTTGTAAAACATACTCTTTCAAATGGTGAAATAATTACATTTGATAAATCTGCGCTGAAAAATGATCAATGTGTGACCATGGAGCTGTGGCTGACGATGCCGGGAGAGGTGGTCAGTTTCACGATGACGGATGTCACTTGGATCGAAGAACCGGCGTTCGATACTGCCAATACTCTTTATGCTGTCGTCATCAGGTGGGATGGGGAAAAAGTTATCGGGAATGTCGCTTATACCTTGGAGGTGAGTTGATATGCCGATTCCATACAGATTGAATCCGATGGGGAAGAACGAAAAGAAGTATTTTGAACTTGTTGTAAAGCCGGGAATTTTGGCGATTGGTATGACTTATGGATTTACTCCTTATTGGAACAGTGGAGGTTACTGTTCTGTTGATTGGGGAGATGGGCAGAAAAAAGATGCTGTTACAAGTGGGACAGCGTTGAACCATACTTATGCAAAGGCTGGGACTTATACAGTAAAAGTTAAGACGGAGTGTTATCGGGTAAACTTTAATACAACAGGGAACACTCTGATTGAATTGTGTTCTGACAGTTTGGATAATCTGGGAGATTTGACGATTGGTGATCAGATGTTTTCTGTCTGCAGCAATGCTCTTTTAAAATCCACGCGTTTGCCCGATAGTATCACAAATGCTCAACTTATGTTTCATTATTGTTCAAATGCAGAACTTCCCTTGACAAAGCTGCCGGATAGGTTGACAAATGGAAGTAGTATGTTTCATACCTGCCCTATGGCACAACTTCCCTTGACAAAGCTGCCGGATGGGTTGACGAATGGGTACAACATGTTTAGTGGATGTAAAAATGCGGAACTTCCCCTTATCAGTCTTGGAAATAAACTTTCTGAAGCAAAATGGATGTTCGCTGGTTGTTCAAATGCACGGTTGCCATTGACAAGCCTGCCGTCCAGTTTGAAGAATGCAGAAGGTATGTTTGGCGGATGCACAAACGCACAACTCCCTTTAACAAAGTTACCGGATGGGTTGACGAATGGAACTAGTATGTTCAATGGCTGTACCAACGCTGAAATCAATCTTGATACGCTTGTAGCGAATGCTCCGGCAGAGGGGTGGACGAAGCTGACCAATATAGCTAATATGTTCAATGGCTGTTCTAAAGTGACAGGTTCAAGGTCAGCGTTTCTCGCAAAGTGTCCGGCAAATGTAACCGGAGCAGATACCGCTTTCACAGGCACAAACACAACTGAATAAAGGAGAATTTCAATATGAAGATTTGGGCGAAAATCGAAGACGGAAGGATCGTTTATCCTCCGAAGAATGACAAGGCAAGAGGGATGTTCAATGTGGATAAAAACGAAAAATGGCTGGTTGAAAATGGTTTTGTCTTGCGGACACCGGAAGAGCTTGAGCCGTATCAGCCGAAGCCTGTTGAGCTGCCGAAGAAGTACAGCACCTTGAAGATCATCCGCACTCTGGGAGAAGAGTGGGAGGGGTACAGGACACGGCTTGAGGTCGCTGGGTATCTGGATCAGTTCTTTGCTGCCAACTATCTGGCAGAGGATGATCCGGTCTTTGTGGCGTTCATGAAGACTGTGCCGGAGGAGGTCAAAGCACTGTTGGAGCAGTGTATTTGGGAGGAGTGAAAAAAATGCGGTCTCCGTGAATGGGGACCGCATTTTTATTATCAGAGAACAGGCTCAGATCAAAGGAAATCTTTGTATTTGGGGCTGTTCTTGACTGCGAAAGCGTAGTCTTCTTTTCCTTCGAGTTTAGCAGCTGCTTCTTCATCGAGGATGACAACGCAATCGGGGTGGAACTGGATAGCAGAACCGGAGATCATGCTTGTGACAGGACCTTCGATTGCTTTTGCAATGATATCAGCCTTTTCAGCACCGGTGACGAGCATAACGAGCTTCTTGGCTTCGAGAATGGTACCGACACCCATTGTCATAGCGAGCATGGGCATATCTTCGGGATTTTCAAAGAGGGGGCTGTTCTGTTCGTAGGTGACTTTTGTCAGGGGAACCATGCGGGTGCGGGATGTGAGGGGGGAGAGGGGTTCGTTGAAACCGATATGTCCGCTGCGTCCGATACCGAGGAGCTGGAGGTCAAGTCCGCCTGCTTCTTTGATCATTTCTTCATAACGTGCGCATTCTTCGTCGAGATCTTCAGCGATGCCGTTTTCGACATGGGTATTGCGCATATCGATATTGATCTTTTCAAAGAGGTTCTTGTTCATGTAGTAGCGATAGGAGTTGGGATCTTCGGGAGCAAGTCCGACATATTCGTCGAGGTTGAAAGTCTTGCAAAGGGAGAAGTCAAGTCCTTCGTTCTTGCATTTCTGACCGAGGAGGTCATAAAGTCTTTCCATGGTACGGCCGGTAGCAAGACCGAGGGTCATGTTCGGCTTTTTGATGAGTTCGGCAGCGATGATCTTAGCTGTCAGTTCTTCTGCGCTTTTAGCTGTGGGTCTGACGATTACTTCCATTTTGTCTTTCCTTTATGTTATGATCTGCTTTCGCAGAGTTAAGGGTTTGCAATTCTTAAAGATTGAAGAAAGCCTTCGGTTCTTCATAAGCCATTTTGACTGCCAGATTTTCTGCGTAAACGTAGGGCAGTTTACCCATTTCCACGGCATCCCCGAGAACATCTGCCAGGACGCGGCGGAACATTTCAAAACGGGATGCGTAGGAACAGATCTTCCGGGAGTCGGAAACCATACCGGCAAAGTCATACCAGACATCAACGCTGCCGATGTATTCCAGCTGACGCTTCATTCCGATTGGGGTATCGTTCAGCCACCATGCGGAACCGAGACGGACCTTGCTTCCGAATGCACGTGCGACGGTTGCGAGGGATGATGTATGAGCCGGTTCAAGGGTATAGAGAACGACTTTGAGTTTTTCATCGGTGTGGTTGAGGAAGCTGCAGAGAGGCATCACGATATCGACCCAGTGATCGGAAACGTCTCCGCCGGCATCAGGTCCGAGGGTATTGGTGATGATATCGCGGACATCGCGGCGGACACCGATGTGCATCTGGTAAACCCAGCCTGCTTCTGCATCCATTTCTGCATAGCGGGCAGTCAGATAATCTGCATAAACAGCAAAATCTGCATTGGAGATCTCTTTTCCAGCCATAGCTTTCTGGAAGATTGCATCGGCTTCTGCTTCTGTTGCAGTACAGGGGCAGACAAAGGGCGTGTCATGGTCGCTGGCACGGCAGCCGTGTTCTTCAAAGTATTTGTGGGAGAGCTTCATTGCTTCCACGAGTTTTCCGACAGAATCGATCTTGATCTGGAAACGGTCGGAAAGTTTCTGGATATATTCTTTCCAATCTTTTTTCTGGATGCGTTTGGATTTGTCCGGACGCCAGGTGGGGCGGATCAGGGTGCGTTTGACGGAGTCATTGACGATACCATGATTTTCCAGTGTATCGATGGGGTCATCTGTTGAGCACATGACTTCCACGTTCATTTCTTTCAGAAGAGCCTGGGGATACTTTGAGGGAACTGCAAGAGCAGCTTTTACTTCTTCCCACATATCTTCAGCTGTTTCTGTTGTAAGAATTCTTTCGATTCCGAATCTTCTGCGGAGGTCAAGATGGATCCATTCAAAGACAGGGTTTCCTGCGATTTCCGGCATAACTTTAGCCAGAGCCATCCATTTTTCTTTCGGGGTTGCAGAACCGGTGATCAGATTTTCGGGGACTTCGCGTTTCCGCATAACTTCCCAAACGTAGTGGTCGGTTGCTGCAAAAACCTGCCAGGGATCAGAATATTTTGTATTTCTTGCAATCTCTGCAACGTCTGCATGGTTGTGAGGATCTACGATAGGGAGATTCTGAATTTTTGAGAAAATACCCAAAGCTGATTCAGAGCCCAACAAATACTTGTCATCAAGGAATGCCATGTTCCCAACTCCATAATTTTTTTGTAATGTTTCACAATGTTTGTGTTTTAGGACAATATATACTCAAAATGGGCAGATTTCAAACGCATTCCGGATGAAAAGTTGAAAGAAACTGAAATTTTTAAAAACTTTCTTTAAAATAAAGTAAAAAACGGGCTTGAATATTTTCACTTTTGAAGTATCTTTCGGTATATGGAGGATTTTTTATGAAAAATAATGAAAATAAGAGTAGGAAAAGCACGTTCAAGGTCCGGTCTGTCGTATACCTTGTCCTGCTCATTTTGTATGGTCTTGCAATTTATTCCCACAACTTGCACGATATTGCCGTTCTGGACGGCGGTGCAACCGGTCATTTTTTCAACTATATCGGAAGAGTCGGAGCTTGGATTTCCAAGTGGTCCTTTTACCTGTTCGGGGTCGTAGTTTACCCAATGTTTTTCCTTCTTCTTATCAGTGTTCTCCGGTCTTTTTTTGCTCCGGAACCAGATCGGAGCGGGTATGTTTGGGCGTTGTTCAGTGTATTGTTCGGTTTGACAATTATTTTCGGGATCTACCCGGAACCCTTTGCCGGAATTACAGCAAATCTCGGCATTGGACGTGCAGAGGCGGCTGTTCAGAAACTTGCTCTGTCAGGCGGAGCCATCGGTCAGTTGATCGCTGCACCTGAAACAAAATTCTACCCCTCCGGATTGGTTCGTCGTGAGATCGGTGAAATCGGTACTCTTGTTATTGCATCCGCTTTCCTTTTTACCGGGTTGCTTTTCATCATCCTTTCTGATTGGAAGCAATTCTTTGCAGAACGATTCTCCGGTAATGGTGGAAAAAAGAAATCCTTCAGTATTTTCGGCAGCGATGATGAAAAAGATGATGAAGATGATGAAGATGATGAAGACGATGATAAAAAGAAAAAATCTTCAGACGAAAATGAGGATGATGAGGCGGAAGAAGACGTTGAGGAAGATTTGCCTCCTCCTCCGCCCCGCAGAAAAAGAGCTCCATACCGAGTCGAACCTGAAGAGGAAGAAAACGGAGAAACAGAAGAAATTCAGGCTCAGTCTCAACTTTCCTCTGTTCCTGAAGAGGAGACTCTCGCTCCGGAAGATCTTCCTCCGCCCCGTCCGCAGCGCAGAGCTCAGAATACTCCGGCAATGGCTGTGGTGAATGCTCAGAACGGATCTGCTGCACCTTCTGCAATTACAGCCCAAATGCGTGGGGATGGCGGCAGCGATGCAGCCGGAAGTCTGGATTATATGCTTCCTCCAATTACATTGTTTGATGAACCGAAGGTTATCAATACAGAAGATACTTCCCACCTGGAACATTCTCAGAATGTCCTTCAGTCTGTTCTGGAAAGCTTCAATGTTGCCGGCAGAGTTGTCCGGGCAGTTGTCGGTCCCCGCGTTACCCGCTTTGTGATTGAGCTGGAACCCGGTGTGAAAGTCGGGCTTGTTACGCAGCTGCAGAATAACATCGCAATGGAAATGAAAGCCGACAGTGTCCGTATTCTTGCTCCGATCCCCGGAGAAGGAAATATCGGTGTGGAAGTTCCGAACAAGAATTCCAGTATCGTTTATATCCGGTCTTTGTTTGAATCAGAAGCATGGCAGAACGCCACTGGAAATGCCAGCAGTATTCCTATCGTTCTCGGTCGTGATGTGGCTGGCAGAACAGTGATCGCCAACCTTGCCAAAGCGCCCCACCTTCTTATCGCCGGTTCTACAGGCAGCGGTAAAAGTGTGTGTATGAATTCACTTATCATGAGTTTGCTGCAGAAGTTCTCCCCTGATGATCTGCGTTTGATTCTTGTTGACCCGAAACATGTGGAACTTGCAATGTACCGTCCGATTCCCCACTTGATCACTCCCGTGGTGAACGATCCGAAACAGGTTCCTCTTGCATTGCGCTGGGCTGATAATGAAATGGAACGCCGTTACCGTCTTCTTGCATCTGTGAAGGCAAAGAACCTCAAGGCATTCAACAGCCGTGCCGTTCCTGACACTCCTGAAATTGATGACGATGGCAATCCGGTTCCCGCAAAACTTCCGCTGCTCGTTGTTATCATTGACGAGTTGGCTGATATCATGATGACCGAAGCCAAGAAGGATGTGGAAACCTCCATCTGCCGTATTGCACAGAAAGGTCGTGCTGCCGGAATTCACCTTGTGATTGCAACTCAGACTCCCAGAAAGGATGTTATCACCGGTTTGATCAAAGCAAACCTGCCCACGAAGATCGCATTCCGCGTGACATCCGGTATCGACAGCCGTGTGATCCTTGACTGTATGGGTGCTGAAAGTCTGCTTGGCAACGGAGACATGCTCTTCATGGCTCCCGGCGGGGAAGGGTTGGAACGTGTTCAGGGAACATTGGTCGAAGACCCGGAAATCCAGCGTGTTGTTGACTTTATCCGTGTTCAGAGACCTCAGAACTTTGACAGTCAGGTCGTTGCAGAAGCAGAAGTCGTTGATACCAATATTCCGCAGTCTTCCAGAAAGGATATAGCGGCAGCAATGGAAGATGATGAGCTTCATGAAACATCTCTCCATGCCCCGTCGTCCTCTGCTGTCCGCTCCATCGTGAGCCGGTACATGAAGCCCGGCGATAATGACTTGATGCGCAGGGCTCTGGAAATCATTCTGGAAGAAAAACGGGTCAGCACATCCTATCTCCAGCGCAGATTGGGGATCGGCTATAATAAATCTGCCGAACTGATAGATGAGCTGGAACACAGGGGAATCGTGAGCGCACCGCTTCCGGGTGGACAGAAACGCGATATCCTGATCCTGGATGAACTCCTTGAAACTAACAACATTTAAATACTCAGAGGGAATAACATGATAAATGAAGAAAAAAATAAGCAGACCGATCTTTACGGTGAATCCTCCGCCAGATCTCTGTTCGGTTCTGAAGAACCTGTTCCTGCCGGAAAACCTCTTTTTGATAATGATTTTTCAGACCCCGGAGATGCTGTTTTTGTGAAACCCCTGTTTGATGATTCAACAGAAGATGATGAACCGGTTTCTCTGGATGATTTTCAGGAGTTTGATAACCTGCCGGAGAATGAAACTGATGAAATTCCCGCAGAACCTCAGAATGATATTCCAGCTGAATATGTTGAAACAGACAATAAATCAGCAGATTTTGAAGAAGCTCCTGCACCCAGTCAGGAACCCAATCCTCCGTTCGCTGAGGATATATTCAAACAGGAAGAAGTCATCCCGGAACCCACATATACGATCCCTGCTGCAAAGATTGCCCTTTCCGGCGATTTGGAAGCAATGTCTCTGGGCTCATTGATGGCTTATGCACGTGAAAAATCCGGGTTTACGCCTGAAAATGTTTATGAAGGAACGAAAATCAATGAACGGTTCCTTATGGCAATCGAAAGTGATGAGTTCGACAAGCTGCCTTCCGGATCTTTCCCCGGAGCCTATGTCAGAGCTTTGTGTTCCTTCTATAACCTGGAAAATGATGCCCGTGAAATTGCTCAGAAAAAAGCTGCTGCGTACTGTACTGCCTGCCGTCCTCCGGATGATGTGTATGACCGTTTGCCGGAACATGCCATTATCAATAAAGATGAACAGGAAAAGTTCCGCCGCTGGATCACTGTTGCAGGTGTCGTGCTGTTCTCTGTCATTCTCACTGTCATTGTTATTGTTGTGATTTCATTGTTCAAAGATGATTCATCCAATGTTCCCCCTGCGCCGTCTCCTGTAAAGATGGAAGAAATCGAACAGTTGGATCCTGAACCGTCTCCGATCAACGCAACTGAATTATCTCTTCCCCCGGCTAAATAAAAATAATGAAAACTTGTCCGGAATGCAGTGGAAAGGTCCCTGAGACCTATGAAGAGTGTCCTTTTTGCGGCTGTCTCTTTGCGAAAAATTCTGAAGAGACAGCTTCTTCTGTTGCTGCAGATAAAACCTCTTTTTCTGAGGAAGAGGAAGACTTTCTGATCGACTGTTTCTCTGAAAATAGAGATCCCGGAGAGGATACCGATGAAGACAGTTCAAATAATGAACCTTTGAAACCGGTTCGCAGTGTTGAGCATTCTTCGGATGGATCTTCCGGAAACGGGTTGAAAAGATGGCTTCTGGAATTGCTTCTGTTTCTGCTGGCACTGCTGGTTGCCGGGGTGATTGTTATTGCTACTGATTTCAAAGGATGCAGAACAGAACTCCGGAGAATCTGTATGACGGACTCCGGGGATGCCTCCAAGGGAGACCAGAATCTCCTCCGGATCAAAGTCAAACATTATATCTTGGTCTGTCTGGATTTGATCGATCATGGCGGAACAGGTTCCAGTGTCCGTACAAATTCCAATGCTTTTGATAAATCCGGAACCCCTGTAAAGAGTAAGATCAAGACAGAAGAAAAGATCCCGTCAGTTTCTCCGGAAAAAGAAGCTCTGCCGAACGCTCCTCCTGAAGTGGAAGATCTTGATTCCTCATTGAAAAATACTCAGCCTGCTGATGAGATAAAAAAGGATGCCCAAGCAACACCGGAAGGTTTAACCGATCATGAATCAAGATGATAAGTGGCTGCAATCAGCCTTTCCGGCAACGTTGATCGGTGGAGCCGTTTTATTTTGTCTGCCGCCATCAGCATTCATTCCCAATGAAAATCTGAAACTTCTGTTTTCGCTTTTTACTTTTCCGGTTTTTTTTCTTATAGTGATTTTTATTACTTGTTGGCGACATTACAAGAATGAGACGTGGAAAAAACTTGAATTAAAGCCTTTGACCAAAGAGGATATCGGTCCTGTATTGTCTGCTATTCCTGTATTTCTGATTTTTACCGGGATGACTGCTTTATTACACAAATTCGGGGTGAAGCCGCCACCGCAGCACCTCGTTTCATTTGCAGCAGATTGTCCTGTCTGGATATTTATCCTGGTCCTCTTTTCCGCAGGTGTGGTTGCTCCCATTATTGAAGAACTGGCATTCCGGTGTGTTGCGGGCGGATTTTTCAAAAGTGTTTTCCCTGAAGAAAAATGGGCGTACTATTTTATTCCATCTTTGCTTTTTGCTTTTTGTCATGGAATCGCCTGGCAAAGCTTTCAATTATTTTTCTTTGCCTTGTACTTGCAATGGCATTTTTCAAAAAGTTCAGCAACCCGGGTGATTTTGATGCACTCTCTGTTTAATTGGTGCTCATTATCTCTCTTGATTCTGGCAAGAACCGGAATCTTAAATGTTACGTGAGGTGAACATGAAAAAAGTAACTTTGAAAGATATTGCTGCGTGTGCAGGAGTTTCAACCGCTCTGGTTTCCAATTACCTGAATCACCATCCCAGTGCCAGAATGTCGGATCAGACCCGGGAGAAGATCGACCGGGCATTGAAAGAGTTGGACTATCATGGTTCTGATATTGCCCGGAGTCTTCGAACCGGACGCAGCCGCATTATCGGTTATTTTACCGGAAATTTACGGAATGAAGTAACTCAGAATGAGATGCTGGAGGTCTACGATGCTGCAGCAGAGGAAAATTACCGTGTGATCGTTGAGTTTGCAACAGATCTTAATCATCCCCTTGAGAAGATCCGGGCATTTCAGGCTCGCGGCTATGATGCTTTAATCGTCAGTGGGTGTTTTGATCAGGATGTTACAGAACAGATTGCTGAACTTCCAGTTCCGACTGTTATTCTGAATACGAATTCCTCTGCATCTCTCCCCGGAAAAATGCTCCGGTATGATTACCGGATCGCTGTGCGGGAAGCAATTGATTATCTCAAAAAACAGGGGCATACAGGGATCTACTATCAAACCCGTTACTTTGAACCGAAAGATCAGCGGTACCTGGAATTTGCAGAGGCTGTTTCCGAAAAAAATATCTGGTGTTTGCCGTATAGAAATGTACCTGTGGAAGAGTGGAACGTATTTATACAGGAACATCCGGATTGTACTGCCATGCTTCATCTGAATGATTTTCTTGCAATGAAAACGATCCAGAACTGTATGACGAGCGGTATGAGAGTTCCGGAGGATTTTTCTGTGGTGGGATTTGATAATATTCATGCTGCAGAATATACGACTCCCGAGTTGAGCACGATCAGCCGTCCGTTATCTGAAGCAGCAAAACTGGCAGTTCAGGCAGTTCTGGCGGAATTAGAAAAAAAGCCGTATGAACTGCCGGAAGTTCTTCCATGCCAATTCATACGGCGCAACAGCGTGAAATAAAATCACTTCCGGTTCATGAGCCGGAGCATTCCTTCCAGTAATGTTGTTGGATGCGGCGGACAGCCGGGCACATACAAGTCCGGTTTCAGGATCTCTTCGATCCCGCCCATCGTTTCGTTGGAGTCCTGATAAAGACCTCCGGAAATCGCACAGGTTCCGCAGGCAATGACCCAGACCGGGTGCGGTGCTGCTTCATAGCCTTTTTTCAAGGCAAGAAGCATGTTTCTGCTGACCGGTCCGGTCACAAGAATACAGTCCGCATGACGGGGGGACGCAACCACCTGGATCCCGAATCTTCCCATATCCCATGCAAGAGTACCAAGCACGTTGAAATCCAGTTCACACGCGGCACAGCCTCCGGCAGAGATTTGGCGGATCTTGAGAGACTTTGAGCAGAATCTCAGAAATTCCCGGTCGGTCGGGCGTTCCGGTTCATAGATTTCACCGGAGCGGACGATCAATTTTTCCCGTGTCATATTGGCAAGACGGTATTCCTGAGAAAAAGTGATGGCATTTTGTTTACATGCCGCCGCACAGTCGCCGCAGAAAATACACTTTCCAGTATCAATGGAAAGATCTTTTCCGACAGCTGCGATCGCATTGGCGGGACAAGCCTTTTTACACGCCCCGCAATCGGCACATTTTGAGGCATCCAGAACCGGACGTCCGTTGAAACGGTCAGGCAGGGCAGGGGGCTGATCCGGGAATTTCCCTGTCCGGTAACCTTGAAAGAATCTTGCTTTGAGAGCATTCAGCATAATATCACCTCACAGGTCATGTCCGCAATAGGACAAGTTGAAACTTTTGTTGCAGATCGGGAAGTTGGAGATTTGTTCGCCGCGCAGAGCCATCGCCAGACCGGTCCAGTTGTGGAAGGAGGGATCCGTGATCTTGTAACGGCGGAATGTTCCCTCTTCTCCGGTGACCGCTGCATGACAGAGTTCTCCGCGCCAGGATTCCACCACGGAAACAGCAATTTTGTTTGCCGGAACCGTTCCTTTATATTCAGAACGGATCTCTCCGGCGAACTCCTCCATAAGCATCCGGATAATAAATTCATGGGAGGTTTCAATTTCCCGGTAACGGACAAGTGCCCGTGCCATGACTTCTCCGGTACAGTGCTTCAGAGTGATCCGTTTTACACGGGGATCTCCTTTTTTCAGCGGAAGATCGTACCGGGTGTCAAGCAGAAGACCGCTTGCACGCCCAGCCATTCCAACAAGTCCGAGATCCTTTGCAAGATCTTTTTCGACCCGTCCGGTATTTTCCAAACGGTCAAGAACTGTCGGACAATCAAACATGAGATCAAGAGCATTTTTCAATTCCGGATAGACCCGGTTGATCCATTGCAGAATTTTTTCAGCTCGTTTTTTATCAATGCCGAATTTGACTCCGCCGGGAACAACCAGACTTCTTCCGAAACGGTTTCCGCAAAGTTCTGCGGTCATATTCAAATATTCTCCACGGATTCTTCCACAGAAAGAGGATGTCGGCAGAAATGCCACATCTCCGGCAAGAGCTCCCAAATCACCCACATGGTTGGCGATTCGTTCCAGCTCAAGCGCGATTGATCTGATTTTTCTGGCTTCTGCTGTCGCTTCGATCCCATCCAGAGCTTCCAGAACGGAGGCACAGGCTGTTGCTTCGGCAATAGAACTGTCCCCGGCAGCAGTCTCTGCAAAACGGATCGTCCGCGGAGAGACTTTGCCTTCCAGCATTTTTTCGATTCCGCGATGCTGGTATCCCAGAGAGATTTCCAGAGAATAAACATCTTCGCCCATACACTGAAACCGGAAGTGTCCGGGTTCGATCACACCGGCATGGATCGGTCCGACAGCAACTTCATGTGCAGCTTTTCCCTGCATGGTCATAAAGTCAATATTTCCGATTTCCGGAGCTTTGTCTTCCGTCCACGGAGCTTTTCCGGCGTAGGATTCATGGAAGCGGACAGGTTTCAGATTCGGATGTCCTTCCGGGAGAATGCCGTACTGTTCGGCAATTTCCCGCTCAAACAGATGTGCTGCAGCAAGCTCTGGTGTCAATGCCTGATATTTATCTGCAACTTTCATAGAAGTGATATTCAAAACATGTTCTGCCGGAGTCAGGAGAATTGCAATAATACGGAACTGATTTTCTTCGGGCATGGCAAACATCGTTTCGATGCGGCTCCCGGCTTTGACTGTTTCAATAACAGCTTTGCGGAACTCCTGTTCATTAAGGACAGGAATCAAAGAAAGATCTGCGGAAGAACCATTTTCAAGTTTATAAAAAAGATCCATTTTTTTCTCCTTACAGTCCGTAATAGTTTCCGATGATCATGGAAATCCCGCTGAAAATCAGAAGGAAAACAATGATTGCAGGGACTTTGAAAAGTTTTTCTGCATCCAGATCCTGTTCCCGGACCGGACATGCCAAATCTTCACCCATGGTCATCCGGAGCGCATTGTACGTCATGCCGCAGAATACCATGAAGAGGAATAGAATAATGATCCCGCCGAGAACGAATCCGGCTTTCTGGATCAGCATCAATTCCGTGAGGAACAACGGGGAGGGCGGCATACCGCAAATCAGGATGATCCCCATAAGCCACAGCGCACTGTTCCGTTTCAAACGGGAGAACATTCCGTGGATCTGATCGACTCTCCGTGTTCCGTATGCCACAAGAATATTTCCTGCAACCAGGAACAGCAGCATCTTGCAGAGAGAGTGGAACGTCATGTGAAGCAGCGTGATCTCCTGCATGGAAAGTCCCCACATGATCGCAAGCAGTCCCATGTGTTCCACGCTGGAATAAGCAAGCATCCGTTTGTAATCACTCTGTTTGATGATGAAAAATGCTGCAACAGCCAGAGAGAGAACCCCGAAAATCAGGAAATACTCTTTACAGAAATCTTTCAGCGGCTCCGGCGCAATGTCAAAGACCCGGATGATCCCGAGGAAGGAACAGTTCAGCAGAGTTCCGGAAAGCATCAGGGAAACCATGGAAGGTGCTTCACTGTGCGCATCCGGAAGCCATGTATGGAACGGCGCAAGACCCATCTTCAAACCATATCCGGCAAAGCAGAAAATAAATGCCACTTTGAAGTAATCCGGATTGATGATGACATCTTTTCCGAATGCGGAAAAATTCAAACCTGCTGCAGTGCCATCCGGCAATTTTGCGGACATGCCAAGCAGGAACGTTCCGAACAGTGCCAACCCGATCCCGACAGAACAGATCAGAAGGTATTTCCACATCGCTTCTGTTGAGCCGGCTGAACGGTGAAAGTTGATCAAAGGCGCACTGGCGAGAGTCGTCGCTTCTACTGCAACCCAGAGCAGACCGTAATTCCGGGCAACTGCAACAAGTGTCATTGTAAACACAAACGCACAGAGAATTGCGCAGAAAATATTCATCGGCATGTGATGCGGATCATGCTTATGTTCCACCGGAAGCCAGGTGTATGCATGTGCTGCGGCACAAAGGAAAAGAAAACTCATGATGCAAAGAACAAACAGAGAAATATCATCTGAACCGAAATACTGCCGGAAAACCGGAATGTTCCATTGCGGATAAAGCACCAGCAGAACACAGCCCGCATTGTGGAGCAGAGCCGTCAATACAAGAAGCAGACGGATCGCCTTGAGATTGTTTTTGCAAAGATAGATCAATGCACCGCCGAAAAGCGGCAGCAGAAGAAGATATAATTCAAACATTATTCAGCCTCCTCCTTATCTCCAAGATTGTGAAGTTTATCAGAATCAATATGCTGGAATTCCCGTTTGATCCGCATGACTGCGATTCCCATAACAAATACAAGCACGAAAACGTCAAGCAGAATTCCAAGTTCAACAGCTACTCCGAAGTCAAGCATACGCCCCGCACCGAACAGGGAGATCCCGTTTTCAAACGTAAGAAAACCAATTGCCTGCGTAATCGCTTTCCGGCGTGCCATCACAATAAACAAACCGGTCAACATGGTCGCAACCGCTGTCGGGGTCGCAAGACGTAAAAACGGTGCTTCAGGCGGAAGTTTTGTGCCGAGCCAGAAGGATACCGCAAAGAACAGAAGTACGATCACCAGTGAGGTGGAATATCCCACAAGGGGTTCCAGTTCCCGGCAGACATCTGCCCGCTTGATCGCTGCAACCAGCAGGTAGGGCAGTGCGATCCCTTTGATAGAGATATTCAGAATCGCTGCAATCAGGTGAGAGGTGTCAAGATGCCCCAGAAGCAGGGGAAGAAGTCCGAGAAGGATTCCCTGGATCAAAACGATCTTGACACAGTGCATCAGACGGCTGGAGGCAGCCATCATCAGGTTCGTAATAAGAAAAATCGCAAGAATAAATTCAACCAGATGTTCCATTTTATTTTATACCTCCGTCAAAAAAGATGAGGAAAAACAGCGCAAGCAGAGATAATCCGAATGCTCCGATCAGCATTTGCGGAACCTTGATAAAACGGTAACGGGCAATGCTGGATTCAATGATACCGATAACAATCACTGTTGCGACGATCCCTGCAAGGAAAATCACGGAACTCAGCAGCAATCCCACAGAAATTGCCGGGAACAGCAGGATCACAAAGAATGATGCAAAGAGCCAGAGCTTCAAGCTCGCACCATAAAGGATCAATGCCAAATCCGGTCCGGCATAATCCAGGATCATTGCTTCATGGATCATTGTCAGTTCCAGATGGGTGTTAGGGTCATCCGCAGGAACGCGGCAGTTTTCCATCAGAAGAATGATGAAAAATGCAAGCGCACAGAGAAGGATCGCAACGGAATGAATACTGCTGCGATCCT
>SUVT01000097.1 GCA_015061845.1 Lentisphaerota bacterium | reverse complement strand
TGAAGTGAAGCCTTGCGGCTTCGTTCGCCATTTTTTTCCAAAAAAAATGGCGGAATTGACGGGACTCGAACCCGCAACATCCACCGTGACAGGGTGGCACTCTAACCAATTGAGCTACAACTCCGCAGTCGTATTTCTTGTGATTAATGGTAATATAATCCGTTTTCAGGAAAATGCAAGCGGAAAAATGATTTTTTTTCCAGAAAAGAACAGTTTTTTATAAAAAATCTATTCACGGCTCTATACAAAAGAGACAAAATCAGTGCCGGTTCATCATCTCTTCACGGGCTTTTCTCAAGGTCTCCTGTTCTTCTTCTGTCAAAGAGTTGATCCCTTCACGGGAAAGTTTGATAAGGAGCCGTTCCACTTCACTTCGGGAGACAGAAGACTTCGGTCCGGAGGAGACTTCCCAGCCGGGAGGCAGTCCGTTGGATTCTTTTTTTCTGCCCGATGACAGAGGATTCCATACAACCAGATCTTTGACAAAGAAAATCATATAGAGATAACCGCAGATAAAACCGAAAATATGGGCAAGATATGCCGTTTGACTTCCCGGATTCGTAAGCTGACTGAAGATTTCAATAACGATGTAAACAATGGCAAGCGTTTTCAATTTGATCGGGAAGGGGACGAACAGAAGCATCATGGGGATATCGGGCAGAATCATTGCTGAGGCAAGGATCACGCCCATCACTGCGCCGCTTGCGCCGATCAGCCACACCTGCGGGTTGTTCCAGTTGACGAAAAACCAGAGAACGTTGCCAAGTGTTCCGGAGATAAGATAAAGCAGAAGAAACCGTTTTGCCCCGAGAATGGGAGCTGCCAGACTTCCGAAAATGTAAAGCCCGAACATGTTGAAAAAGAAGTGCATGAACCCGCCATGGAGAAACATTGCCGTGAAAAATCTCCAGAGTTCCAGTTTTCTGGCATGATAGACACTGAGTGCAAATTGCTGCGTTACATCTGCCCCGGACATCATGTGCTGGATAATAAAAACAACCAGGTTGGCAATAATCAGTCCGAACATGGCATGGACTCCGCCTCTGGCATCCTCTTCCGGATTCCTTCTCATATATCTGCGATCATTCAACATAATAATTCCTTAATCTTTATTGGTTTTCCTGTTTCGGGGAACGTCCCATCAATTCTTTGACAGCCTCTCCGGGAGAACGGTTGAGGTATAAAACATCATAAACGGCGTTGACCAGCGGAGTTTCAATTCCGGCTTTCTGTGCCAACTGATATGCAGAAACGGAAGTCTTGACTCCTTCTGCAACTGCGCCATCCATCTGTTCTCTGATCTCTTCCAGAGAAAATCCCTTTCCCAGCATATCGCCGACAAATCTGTTCCGGCTGTGTTTGCTCATACAAGTTACGATCAAATCTCCGACACCGGAAAGCCCGGCAAAGGTCTCTTTCCGTCCGCCGAGTGCATTTCCAAGTCTTGCCATTTCTGCGATTCCACGGGTCATGAGAGCTGCTTTTGTATTATCCCCCATGTTCATGCCGTCACAAATCCCGCCGGCGATTGCAAGCACGTTTTTCAGGGAGCCGCCCAGTTCCACTCCGGTTACATCATCAGTAGTATAGACCCGGAAAGACGGCGACATAAAAAATTCCTGAACTTTTTCAGCTGAAACCGGATTTTTTGAGGCTGCAACGACAGCTGTCGGAACTTCTTTTGCAACTTCTTCCGCATGGCTCGGTCCGGAGAGAACAACATAGTTCTCCGTCGAAGCAAAAAACTCCTCAAAGACTTCGCTCATCCGTTTCAGAGAGCTGTTTTCGATCCCTTTTGCCACATTGACGACAGGATATTTCTCCGGCTCAAGGAGTTTTGAAAAATTCTGAAGAGTACCTCTCATAAATTGAGAAGGAGTTGCAAGTACTGCAAGTTCTGTTCCGGAAACAGCAGCTTCGGGATCGGATTCCAGTTTCAAATTTCCCGGAAGCGTGATCCCTTTCAAATATTTGTTTTCTCTTGTTCTCCGCATGGTTTCCATTTTTTCCGGATCACGACCCCACAATGTGACATCATGTCCGTTGGAAAGCAGAACAAGGGCAAGAGCTGTTCCCCAGCCGCCATCGCCCAGAACGGAAACTTTTCTCATGCTTTTTTCCCTTTTTCAAAGCGGTTTTCTGTTCCATTGAGCAACCGGACAATGTTTGATTTATGCTTGACGATCGTCAGAACAGAGAGCAGCACGATAGGAACAAGACATGCTTTTCCGATCACATATCCGGGAATGAGGACAATGTTCGGGAAAAGAATATAAAATACGATCGCCGCAACTGCAAAAATAACTGCGGCAGAAATACTTGCCAGAGAAACATAACGGGTCGTGAGGAACACCAGCACCCAGACGATCAAAGCAGTTACCAGTGCTGCCCAGCTGAGAGGAAGGAATGCGCCTGCTGCAGTTGCAACGCCTTTTCCGCCTTTGAATTTCAGATATACGGGCCAGATGTGACCTGCAACTACCATGAATGCGGTCACTGCCGGGAGAACTCCCAGACTTTCATTCCTGCTCAGCAGAACTGCAGCAGTCACCGGGAGTGCGCCTTTCAGAAAGTCGAGCAGGAAGCAGAGTTTTCCCCACCATTTTCCGACGACACGGGTAACGTTTGTTGCGCCGATATTGCAGCTGCCTTCCTTCCGGATATCTTTGCCGTTCAGTTTGCCGATAATGAATCCGAACGGAATGCCGCCGATCAGGAAAGCTCCGACCGCAAAAATAACAAGTTTTACATAAAATTCAGTGTTCATAAGAAAAATCCTTTTGTTGTTTCAAGTTCAGAAGCACCAGCTTCCGTTGCGGAAAACAGGAACTCTTTCCCCGTTTTCTGTGATCCCGGTAATATCAAGATCTTCTGTTCCGATCATGAAATCAACATGGATCATGCTGTCGTTGATTCCCATTTCCTGAAGTTCTTCACGGGTATATTTTTCATAGTTCGCAATACAATTTTCAAAGCCTCTTCCGAGGGCGACATGACAGCTTGCGTTTTCGTCATAAAGAGTGTTATAGAAGAGAATTCCCATGTCGCTGATGGGGGATTTGTAATCAATGAGCGCGCACTCTCCCAGATATCCGGCAGTTTCATCCATGGCAATCATCTTTTCAAGGGCATCCTGTCCTTTTTCCGCATGAACTTCCACGGCTTTCCCGTTTTCAAAACGGATGGAGAAGTTTTCAATGAGAGAACCCTGCCAAGAAAGCGGTTTGGAAGAGACGAGCAAGCCCTCTGCTTCGCCCTTTTTCGGAGAGGTGAAGATCTCTTCGGAGGGAATATTGGGATTGAAAATTCTGCCGCTCAGATCAGTTTCGCTTCCGCCTGCAAAGATCCCTTCCGGGATCAGTCCGACACGGAAATCAGTTCCGTTGGAAGCCTTGTATTCCAACGCTTTGAAGTGGAAAGAGTTGAGTTTATCGGCTCTTGCGTGGACGGTTTTGTTATGTTCTTCCCAGTTTGCAATGGGGTCTCCCACGGCACGGGCTGCTTTCAGAATGGCATCCCAGAGTTTTTCCACAGCTTCTGCATCGGGCAGACCGGGGAAGACTTTTCTTGCCCAGTTGATTCCGGGGACGCCTGCGATACACCACTGGTGTTTATTTTCCATTGCATCCCGGAAAGGTTTGATTTTGGGATAACGGGCAGCCTGAGCGCGGGCACGTTTGCCCTGATCGATCCCGTTCATGCCGTCGGGATCATCGGAATCCAGCCAGAGGAGGGCGGGGAGAGAATCTGCGCGCCATTTCCATTTTGCCAACTCCCAGTCAGCCAGTTCGGAAAGAGACTCTTCCGAGCGGTAGATCTGATCCAGCTTTGCCAGGGGCATATCGTCCCATGTGACAATAACTCTTCCTGCTCCAGCCTGATAACATTTTTCCACGACCATCCGGACAAAATCCGGCTGATCCAGTCCGGCGAGTACCAATATTTCCTGTCCGGGTTCAGGATTGATCCCGGTTTTCACGATCAAATCTGCGTATGCTTCAAGTTTTTTCTGTTCCATAGTACGGAATCCTTTCAGTGGTAATCATCCGGCTAATGAGGTAATTTCAAAAGTCTTCAAAAATGGCAGAAAATTCTTGTTGCGATCTGCAAATGGAGAGTTTTCGGTGGTTACCCTTCCTCCTTCGCTGAAGCTACGGAGGACAAGCTGGGTAGCCACGCTCAAACTACCATTTCCAACTCATCAACAATCTTTTTTCAGCCAAATTTTGCCGGACTTTTGAAATTACCTCTAATATATCATCATTTTGCCGGAAATACAAATTTAATTTTTGAAATCATTGTTTTCAACGATCGGGAGGATGAGCGTGAATGCTGCACCGGAGCCATCGTAATCGTATTGGATCCATCCATTGTGTTCCAGAGCCACACCATAGGACATGGAAAGCCCCATACCGGTTCCTTTTCCGGTCGGTTTTGTTGTGAAAAACGGTTCAAAGATCTTTTCGACCAGCTCTTTCGGGACACCCGGACCGGAGTCTTTGATCCGGATACCGCACCAATGGGTTTCCGGAGAGATTTTGATTTCTGCCGGTGGAACCGGGGCGATTTTCATCTCTTCCAGCGTTCCGGCGGAGATGGAAAGTTTTCTCTGTTCTTCGGGCAGGGACTCCATGGCATCCCGTGCGTTGATGATCAGGTTGAGTACTGCCTGATTCAACTGGGTTTCATCGCCCAGAACCTGAATTGTGTTATCCGCATAAAATGTTTTGATATAGATCCCGGCTCTGGAATCGGGCAGGAAGAGTTCTTTTGCGTTGCGGAGAATCTTGTTGAGGTCATGGATTTGGTTTTGACGGCGGCCTTTCCGGGCGTATCCGAGGAGCTGTCCGGTGAGTTTTGCCGCTTGCTGGGAGATATTGTCGATTTTCTCCAGATGCACCATGTTTTCTTCGGATGCGCCTTCCATGTAGATCAGGTCAAGGTGTCCCTGAATTGCATGAAGATGGTTGTTAAAATCATGAGCGATTCCTCCGGCAAGACGTCCGATCGCTTCCAGACGCTGCCGATGTGCGTGTTCACTGCGCCATGCTTCCCGTTCTCTGGCAATGCGGACACGTTCTGTGATATCGCGTCCGATGAAGACATAAGCGGGCATCCCGGAGACATAGATCCTGTTGATAAGGAACTCCAGTTCTGTTTCATTGCCGGGAAGTTTTGCACGGAGGATGGAACCGTCTTTCAGCTGTTCTTTTTCCGGGTCCGGAAGAGTGACACCGGTCAGAGTCTGAAGATTTTCGCCGATCGCATCGGAGATGGTACTCAGTCCGCAAGCTTTCAGTGCAGCATGGTTTGCATCAATGACCACACCTCTGGAATCGGAAACAAAAATCAGGTCGGCAGCATTCTGAATAATGGTTCTGCAGCGTTGCTCCGATTCCTGAAGAGTCTGTTCCAGTAATTTTGATTGACTGTATGCGCCGAAGAATGCCACAATGATATCCAGCGGGCGCCGTTCCGTTTTAGGAACATCGTGTCTGATCCTGTGCAGGTAGATCGTTGTGATGATAGAAAGCCAGATCGCCAGAAATACCTGCGGAAGAAGCCGGGGCCAGAATTTCAGAATCGCTTCCGGATTCCCCCAGTAGAAAACACAGAGAAAGATAATGTTATGGAAAAGTTCACCAACCAGTATGGCGAGCATAACAGAGACAAACATATTGAATTTTCTGTTTTTCATCTGCTGGAACACCATTGGGATCAGGAACAAGTCGAATGTCAATGCAATCGTTGAGGACGCCAGATGTTTTGTTGTGGCATCCAGCAGCTGACGGAAAAGGTCCCCCATCAAACCATTGGAATTTGCAAAATCAGGCGAAGCGCACTCCAATGCACCCACGGAACGCAGGTAGAAGAGCATTCCGAACCCTGCCATTTCTGCAATAATGACCCTCTGCGCCGAAAGGGTTCCATCGACGATGTAAATCACCAGAAGAATCGCAAGGCTGGGGAGCATGATCGCTGAACTGGAAACGCCCAGGTCTACCCCCTCGTTGGTTGATAGAAAACGGACCCCGGCGGCAGCCATGAAGTGGGCAAACATAATGATCACGCCGAAAGTGAAGAACAACGGCGGGGAACCGATGTGTTTGCGGAGAGAATGGAGAATCAGAAGAAACGCAAGAATAAATGTCGCTTCCAGCCAGATCAGACCGTAACTGAAAAGAAGACCGCCGTTGATCATTTCCATCATAATTTTTCCCGCAATCCTTTCAGGGTGTCACGGATGATTACTGCCCGCTCTGAATTCCTGCCTTCTCTTTCCAACTCTTTTCCTGCATGGTAGATCAGGTGGGCAGGCTGAACCAGAAGAAACAGATAATTGACTGCATTGACATCCACCGAAGAGAACATGCCGAGATCCACCCCCAGCCGGAGCGAAGAGAGCGAATCCAATGCCTCTTTGCTCGAGATCTGGTAACAGTATCTCAACATTCCGTAAGATCTTCCCACATGGTCCAGAATGAAATCCCGTTCCCGGGAAAGCAGATGCGCCCGTGCTTCCTTTTCATGACGGATGATCTGCCGGACAAGGGCGTTCAAGCGGAAGATGATCTGTTCTTCACTTTCTCCGAGTGAACTCTGATTGGAAATCTGATAAAGGTTTCCGGTATAAAGAGTGGATTTTCCATAGAACCCGCGGACATTCATCCCAAGTTTTGAAATTCCCTGAATGACAGAATTCATTTTCCCGGTAAGAGTCATTGCCGGAAGGTGCATCATAACAGAGGCACACATGCCTGTTCCGAGATTGGAAGGGCTGGATGTCAGATAACCATATTTTTTATCAAAAGCGAAGTTCAGTTCGGCTGCAAGGGAATCATCGATTTTATTGACTTTATCCCACAGTTCCGGAAGATTCAATCCCGGGGAAAGTGCCTGGATCCGGAGATGATCTTCTTCATTAACCATGATCGAGACCGATTCATCTTTTTCAGCAATGAGGGCAGAATCATCATTTTTTTTCAGAAATTCTCTGCTGATCAGCCTGCGTTCCAGAAGCAGCTGTTTTTCCAAACTGTCCAGCGCACGGAAATCAAGATCCATGGGGTCGGCGATCGCTTCGGTCCGGTTCAATGCTTCCAGACAGTAACCGCAAACAGCCTGCAGAGATGTTTTGTCCTCCGAAGCCGGAAAGGGCATATCGGCAAGATTTCTGGCAAGTCTGATACGGGAGCTGATAACGATATCTTCTTCCGGAGTTGCCGGTGCAAGCCAGCTTACAGGTTTCCGGATGAGATTTGAGAGATCACTTTTCATTCTGCAGCTCCTCAAGTTCTTTCTTCAAGGCACTGATCTTATCTCTCAAAACTGCGGCATCTTCGTACCGTTCTGCGCTGATGGCATCTTCCAGTTCCACCTGCAAGTGTTTCAGATTCATGTGCAGCAGGGAAATTGAGGGCTTGGGTCTGGATTCAGCTGCAGAACCGGCAGGGAGAGGATGCTTTCCGGTATGAGCTGTCCCCCGGTGAAGAGAATCCAGGGAGGGATCAAGGATTTCCCGGAAGGCTTTGTAACAGTCCGGACAGCCGAGTTTTCCGTTTTTCTGAAAAGATTCACTTGTCCAGCCGCAGGTCTTGCATACGATCTGCCTGACCGGTTCCGGTGTCTCTTCATCCTGACTTTTCTTTTGTTGCAGATGATCACCGATCTTACTGGAAAGCTGGAACAGAACCTCTGCCAGATTGAATTCCTGAAAACCGGCATCTTCATTAGCTCTCTTTTCTGCACATTCCTGACAGAGATGAAGCACCTTTTTTTCCGAACCGGTAATCTCCTGAATATGGATCGTCGCCGGATTTTTTCCACATATACTGCAAAGCATTTTCTCACCTGAACCTGTTCTGTATCCTGACAGAATCGCTTATGCGACCCTTTTCAGTAAAAATCTAGCACATAAAAATATATTTTCAAGAGCAAAAATAAAACTCATCCGAAAAAAACAGGCTTCTCTGTTCCACGGATGAGTTTCCTGAAGTCTCCGGCAAAACCGGAATCATTGCCAGGAGGCAGATTTTTTATTCAGATCGTAACCTGTTTTCAACAGCGTGTTGGTATTGGCGCGTCCTTCTGCAATGATCACATCGGTTAAGGAAAGATTGCCTACATGTCCGTCAAAGTAAAGGATATTTGTCTTTCCGGACGGATTTGGATATTCATTGTTTTTCAAGCCGAATCCTGAGCCGACGGGCCGGGTCCCTTCGCTGGGATCCGATCCGTTGTGACGGAATGCGAAACTTCCGACATCGTGCAGGACATAAGTGGATTTATTCGCTTCATCCGTTGCGAAGATCGTTGTTGTCGCAGAGGTGACACAGGTCGTTTTCCGGGCAAATTTTTCTGAAGTTGTAAAACCAAGCAAATACCGGTTGAACCCATAATTTGTATTTGTCCATTTAACATTCGGATTGGAAGATGGACAGTAGAATGTCCCCTGCTTTTTCATCGCCCCGTTTGAATCTATACCGTAGTAAGTCGCCCCCCATCCGGCATATTTTGTACTTTTGACACCGCTCATGTCGGTTCCGGAAAGAACCATGTGCCAGTCATCTTGCGAGGAACTGTGATTCGGCATTTGTCCCGGCAGGATCCAATCATCGTGATCAGAGGAATACATCGCCTGAGCCTTGCCGATGGTGTTCAGATTATTGACACAAGTCGTCCGTCTTCCGGATTCTCTTGCGTTATTCAATGCGGGCAGCAGCATACCGGCAAGAATGGCAATAATTGCAATCACAACAAGCAATTCGATCAGGGTAAACGTCTTTTTTTCACTTTTCCGGATCATCGGATCCATCTTTTTCATAAGTTCCTCCTGTTCAGTTGTTGTTAAAGTCAGGTCATTTTTCTGTAAGTTTGAAATTCCGGATGTAAACGTACTTCTTATCTTTGCTGTGGTAGAAGATGAGTACCGGTTTGAAGTTTTTAACACCGCGGGGAATTGAAATCGTTCCTTCGATTTTCTGCCACTTTGTATTTGGACGGATGTAGTACTGATTCAAATTGACCGGGTGGAAGAATGAAAGAGAGTAATGCAGTCTGACTTTTGTTCCGGCGGGACAGGCTGCAAAAATCGGTTTTGCAAGAGTCAGTGTGATGGTATCTGTTCCGATATCCATTTTTTTGACGTTTGTGGAAACTTTCGGGTTCGGAAGATCCGAGTTGTCTTCTTTTGCATCAAATGCCAGTACATAAGCCCAGCCTGCATGCTTTCTGAATCCGGCAGGTTTTTTGATCGTAATTGTTGTATCGGAAGGACCAACTGGTTTTGCAAGTTCTGTGAATCCCCGGGGGGCTGCCAGGTATTGGCTGCTCGGGATAAATTTTCCATTATCGTCAAAATAAACGAGCCCGAACATGAAAGAGGGATAGGGAGCTTCGCAATCTGTCATGAACTCTGCGGAGATCGAATATTTTTTTGCAGGATCATGTTTGAACATTCTGACGGGCCAGAAATGACAGTTCCCTTTCAGAATATGGCAGCCGTTTTTGAATTCCAGTTTTGCTTTCCCCTGAAGTTCGCAGGAAGCCTGAGTATCAAAGAGATACTCTGCTCCATCGGCAAAACATACTACAGAGAGCAATGCACCGAGTAATAACATTTTTTTCATTGTCAATCTCCTTAATTTATGTTGTTTTATTTTTTTATTTTTCTCTGAGTTTTTCCATTCTGGAACAGACAAGCGGGAGTCTCGGACAATCTTTGTCCTGCTTGAGTCTTGGATAGTGAACCATATTTTTCCATTGCATCGGTACGGAAATGATTTGCGGGATTCTGCGATCACCGCAGGTGATTTCCAGCTCGACAATAGCTGTCGGCTCTTCCGGCGTTCCGGAGGGGATCAAATCTGTATCAATGGCGGTATCGCAGAAATAACCTGCTCCCATTGCACCGGTTTTTGCAGAGGAACTCCAGCCTTCCGGCAATCTCCAGCGATACCGGACTTCAGAGTTGGCCATAGTCATATTCCGTATATGCAATTTGATCTGACATGCTTCTCCCGAAGAGATCCAGGGACCGTTTATATATTCCACGCCGACTTCTCCCCAGTCAATATTGAACCAGAGTTCATAAGGTGATTTATTCCATATCCGTTCTGCTTCTTTTTGAGAACAGAGATCTTCCGGAGGTTCATTCAAGGAGGGATATTCCGTCCGGATGATTTCCAGCTGTTTCATAATTCTTGCAGTCATTTCATCAATGGTCTTCGGAATCGGCGGCAGCAGCCCGTGAGGATTGATGGCAACTGTAACGATACTTCTGCCGATCGGTTTGATCCACTCTTCCGGCAAGTTTTCCTCCCCGAGAATGATCCCCATGACCGCACCTGCCGTGGCGGCGGTACAGTCAGCATCATCACCGCAATTCACAGCGGTACAGATCGTTTTTGAGAAATCACCTTCGCCGTAGAGCAGACCGATGACTACGAACGCAACATTTCCGGGAGCCTGGAAAAATCCAAGATCTGAATTCAGTTCCACAACTTTCTGCCGTGCCGTTTTCCAGTCATCACCATTGTCATAGCAATCGCAAACCAGTTTGATGGATTCATAAAGTCTGGAACTTTCAGGAATTTTGCTCAAACCGATCCGGATCAGCTGCCGGATATCTTTTTCCACAAAGGCGGCTGATTCCAGTGCAACCGTGAACATTTCTGCATAGATCCCTTCGCCGGAATGGTCGCAGGACGCATCCAGCCATGCAAACTGCAATGCGGAATCAGGATCTCCCGGAAACAGGCATGCCCAGAGTTCGCTGCGGATCCACGCGCCGTTGCTCCACTTCCAGTGTTCATTGTTGCAGCTTCCGGAAAGGGGCGGATAAAATCCGTTCTGGCAGTTGTTGCGGCAGATCGCATATTCATTCCACGGGCCGATGATATTGTTCATCCAGAATTCTCCCATCAGACGTGAGGTCAAACGGTAAAGTCCATGATATTCCACCAGAGTCAGCCAGACGATCTGCAAGTCCAGATCATCATTGGGAACAGGTTTGCCGTAAAGATCTTTCTGGGTATAGAATGTCAAATCCAGAATTTCTTTCGTTCCTTCAAAGGGTGCGCCCAATGTTCCCCCGATATTTTTCCCCAGCCAGCATCCGGTGATTTGTGATTTCAATTTTTCGATATCCGGCATTTTTTTTCTCCTGTTCCGGCTTGTTTTTTCTTTGTTTCCTGATATATTATAGTCCAATGCGGGAAAAATGTCAATATTTTTTTTGCGAGACAATATATAATATAGTCCAAAATCTATATGATATCATCTGAAATCGGAGGGTAAGAAATGGCACATGACCATAACAGTTCCGTTACGGGCAGGGAAATTTTTTGTCAGAAGAATTCTTTTCGTGCAGGACGTCCTCATTATGGTTACAGTGAAAATTGGAATCTGCTTTTGATCGAAAAAGGAGAAGTGGTTCTGACCATTGATGAACAGAATGTAAAATTACAGAAAGGTGAGGCTGTTCTGATCAAGCCCGGACCGGACAGACATTTTACATCGCTTTCCCCGAAATGGATGACGGAATGGTGTCACTTCAATTTCGGAACCTATGTAACAGCACCGGTTAAGTGGACAAAGATCACGCCTTATGTATTCAAAATTTCTGTTGAACCGGAAGATTTCAAGCGGTTGAAATACCAGTTTTCAGAGTTGCGCAGAATTTGTACGATACGTCTGCCCGGCTGGTATGAACTTGCCTATTGTCTGGTTCATTTGATCCTGCTTTACGGAAATATGCTTTCCGGATCGGAGCAGAAGTCGGAAAGTGATAATGTGACCTTAAAAAGTTTTTATCTTCCGTTTGATAAAAATGCGGAAGAAATTGCAAAAGGATGCGGTGTTTCCCGGTCATCTTTTTTCGTGAAATTTAAAGAAAGTTTCGGAATGTCGCCCGGAAAATACAAAGAACAGATGAAAATGATGCAGGCGAAAGAACTGCTTTTGAAAGAAAAAAAGACCATCAGTGAGATTGCCGCTGAGTTGAATTACAGTTCTGTTTTTTATTTTTCCAACCGTTTCAGAAAATTCTATGGAGTTTCTCCGAATAAGTACAGAGAACAGTATTTGAAGCGGTGAATATTTTTTGCAGTTTCGATAACTTCCGCTGTAAATCTACGGCTTGCAGCTCAAAGAATTATCAAAATCACAGGTATCTTCCGTTTTTTCTCATCTTCCTTTTGAAAAATCCGTAAAGTGTGATATATTTCCATATATTTACAGAAGGAATTTTTTATTATGACTCAGAATACTTTTTACCCCCTGCTGTTTCAGCCGTATTACAAACCCGTGATGTGGGGCGGTGGAAATCTGGCAAAGGTATTGCATAGAGAACTGCCCGCTGATACTGCAGAACCTATCGGTGAAGCATGGGAATTATGCGACCGGGAAGATGTTCAGAGCGTGGTCCTCAATGGCGCGTTTTCCGGAAAAACGATCACGGCACTCGTTCAGGATTATCCCGCAGAACTTCTGGGATCAAAATTCAAGGGTGGACGATTTCCCCTGCTGATCAAGATCATTGATGCCGGACAGAAACTTTCCCTGCAGGTGCATCCCGATGAAAACTCCTGTGAAGTCATCGGAAATGGCGCGCAGCCCAAAACAGAAATGTGGTATATCATCCATGCCGATCCCGGCGCAAAGATCATTGCCGGACTTCAGCCCGGTGTGGAAACAGAACCTTTCCTCGAACAGGCCTCTTCCGCTGAATGTGAAAAAAGTCTGGTGGTTTACGATTCCAAGCCCGGTGATGCTTACTTTATCAAAGCCGGACTCGTTCATGCCATCGGTGCAGGAAATCTCCTGCTGGAAGTTCAGCAGAACAGCGATACGACTTACCGCATCAGCGACTGGGGACGTGTCGGAACCGATGGCAAACCCCGTCAGCTTCATGTGGAAGAGTCCCGGAAAAGCATCAATCTTGCATTGACAGAATCTCCGCTGGTTCCCCGTGCAGAAGATCCGGCTGACGGCAACTGCAAATATCCGGTCATCGGGAACTGCCCCTTCTTCCATGTGGAAGATCTCCGTCTTGCCGGTGCCTGGGAAGATGCTTCAGACGGAACAAGTTTCCATCTGATCACAGCAGTCAATGCCCCCGTGAAGATTTGCGGAAAAGATACCGTCACAGAACTTTCAGCCGGGACATCCTGTCTGATCCCCGCCTGTTACGGCGCATACCGGATCGAACCCGTCACTTCAACTATTACAACCGTTATCAAAACAACACTTTAAGGATAAAAGATCATGGAACTTCAGTGCATCAACCGACTCGAACAATCTCTGGTTGCGGCATTCCCCGCCGCGAAACTTCCGGAAGGAACCCACCTTTCCGCTGAACTCTGTCCTCCGGGAATGGAAGGGGATATCACCGTCAACTGTTTCCGCATGACCCGTTTCTTTGCAACCAAGCCCGATGTTCTTGCTGCCAAAGCTGCGGAACTTCTTACTGCAGACCCCGATGTGGAAGCAGCTTCTTCCGTCAAAGGATTCGTGAACGTTACTTTGAAAACTGCTGCGCTCTTCCGTGATACCGTGGCAGATGTTCCCGCAATTCTTGCCGCAGGTGTTCTGCCCGAAGAAGCACGGAAACGCATTGTGATCGAATATTCAGCTCCCAACACCAATAAACCCCAGCACCTCGGACACGTCAGAAACAACACCCTCGGGATGTCTCTTGCCTCTCTGCTCGCCAGAGTCAAGCATGATGTGATCCCCGTAACCTTG
>SUVT01000096.1 GCA_015061845.1 Lentisphaerota bacterium | reverse complement strand
ACACAAGTTACCGTAGCATAACTTTTTCATTTGTCAAGCAGCTGCTCTTCTCCTTTGGCTCCGACGAGTAGCAATCCCATTCTCGCCAAAGGGAGCAGCTGCGATGACAGATAATAATATACAAGGAAAGGTCCTTTTTCCCCTCCTCAAACTCCACCCCTTTTTTCCAAACCTTTTTGCGGCATTCCGATTTTTACGATGTAAAAATCGAAATGCCATCTTAAGGATTTTCTGACATTTTTAGCGACTTTTGAAATTACCTCGAATAATCAATCAAGACAGAATGTTGCGATCTCACCGGCTTGAAGATGTAATTCTTCAGCAGCAACAAGCATGTCGGTTTCTATAATACTGCCACGGTCATACCGGAGCTTTCGGAGAACTGCCGGGATCCTTTCTCCACAAAGTTTTCCAATCCCTTCAGCAACAGTCGGATTGAAAATCCGGATGATCTTTTTGCCAATGGTTTCATCAAAGCTGAAGGAGGAAATAAGAAGAGAATCAGATTCCAGAGAAATGTAAGATTCCATATATTTCCGGCTTTCCTGATCCGGATGCAAAATCACGCCCCATGCCGGTTCCAGAAGACGGTTCGCTTTCTTCCATAATGTGTTGGAAGATGCTCCGTATCCCTTCCAGGAAAAGGCTGTTCTGAGATGCAATTCACCCTGCATCTGCGCTTCCGGTGTACAAATATGAGGACCAGCTCCCGTTTGTCCAAGATTTCCAACGGAACGGAACAATGTCAAATCAAAGGATTTGCCATCTGTCGTGTGTTCGTGAATTCCTTCTGGCATGATCGCGAACTCTTTTCCATCACGGGTTATGGAGATGTGACCGAAGTTTCTGCGGAGAGGTTCCGTTTTATCACGCCAGGTATCCGGTTCTGTTTGAACAGCCACATCGGTAATGAGGTGTCCGAACTGAGATTCCCGGCAATAATTTGTAAATTCAAACGGGGTTTTGATCCGGAGCTGAAGACGGTGATCTTTTGCCGTGTTTTCAAGCCGGATATCCGCAAGGAACGAATCGTCAGAAAATGCACCGGTGATTTGAAGCTGAACCTCAAGATCGACTTTTGTTTCAGAATCTTTTTCTTTCGGGACAGCAATTGTGGTGGTGAATTTTGCCATATAGAGATTCCCGCGGATCACGGTTCCGGCATCCATCCATCCGCTGTTCTTTACGGTCACAGGGGCATCACCCGGACGATAATCATATTCATCCCCGGCATCGGTGGTATCGATCAGGGAGAGGAAATCAGCGATCTGATATTCAGGGGTGGAAAGGATCAAGGATCCGTTTTCGCATTTGACGGGAAGCGCCGGATGTGATTGAGATCCTGTTTCGCCGCTGTTTTTCTTGCGGAGGAACAGGCTCATATTGCTGAATCCTTCGGGCATCGGCATATCGGTATAGATATTCACGCGGCTGCAGAGACGGCCCTGAGGTCCGGATGGAATGAAGGGTCCATTGGTCGTGCTGCATTTTTTATCATCTTCTGCAATGAAATCATACTCCGTGCCGTCATTGTCAACGAGAGCCATTTCATTGACATTGATATTTGCCGGGATGGATGTGTTGAAAGACTTAAGGGTTCCTTTCTGCATTCCGTAAGCATTTCCGGTGACCGCAAGCTTGATCTCTTCCGATTCGGGTGTCGGCATAAAAGCTCTCAAATCGGAAATGCCGCTATTGAGCCGGAGGAGCCGTTCAGCAACGACCTTGAGAGAGGCTTCGATCTTATCGAACCGGACATTCATTTCTCTGTGAACGGCATCAATACTGCATCCGCAAATGCTGTCATGCGCCTGATTCTGCAGTAGCCATTTCCATGCATTATCCAAGTGGGGCTGATAACGTTTCCGGAGATGTTCCGGAGCAATCGCAAGAGCCGGTTCAACGATTTTTTCCAGAAGGTACTGACTCTGAACATTTCTGATTTTCAAAGTGATACGGCTGGAAGATGTACCTGTCAGGATCCGGAAGAATCTTCCGGCGATCAATTCACCGGGAATAATGGGCAGAGCATTCATATCCAGATTCGCCCAAGCCTCCCTGACATATTCTGCAATCGGTGCGGTTTTGGCAGAGAATTTCAGACCTGCCTGATTGAATTTTTTCAACCGGGCTGCCAGATTTTCTTCGGGAAGCAGATGGTCACATCCGTTTACAGCCAGCTGAACCGGAAGATCCGAATAACGTTCAAGATGATCCCAGATGATTTCCAGCCGTTCCTGAAACTCTTCCTGTTTTTGCGGAAGATTCATTCCAAGACCGTATGCACCGGAAATCCACCGTCCGGTAACCGGATGGAAGATATCCACGATAGCAGAAAGTGCAAGTACTTTATACCGGGAATATTTATCCCGCCAGATGAATTCGGATTTCGGAGGTTCCAGCTGATCACCGATTCCCCGGCAGAAGAAATAGGCATCAAAACCGGCAGAGTTCAGGATCGCGGGAAGGTCGGCATTGTGTCCGAAGGCATCAGGCGCATAAGGGATCCCGGGTTTTCCGCCAAGTTCATGGATCAATTGAATACCGTACTTGATGTTCCGGAAGAAGGACTCTCCGGAAGGCATGTACATATCTGTCAGGACATAGAACGGACCGAGTTCAAGTTTTTCCAGAGAAGCGAACCGTGCGATCCGTTCTTTCCATTCCGGTTTGAGGTTCAGAATATCTTCGACCATAACAGCCTGTCCGTCGGTGAAGAAATTCTCAAGTTCGCCGGATTCCAGCTTTGTCAGCACCTGATCAAAAAGTTCTGTGAGATAAACACTGAACTCTGATTGCGATTTGTACCATTCCCGATCCCAGTGCGTAGATGGAACGAGAAGCAATTGTTTTTTCTTTGACATCTTCTTTATAACACTTTCTTTCAGGGTGTCAATTCTGTAAAATAATATTTTCCGGCAAAATAACGGTCAGGTATTCCAAATCCGCGGTTACTGCTGTAATCGCCCTGTAGATATGAAGTGACATGACCATCTGCCATCAAAATATTATTTCTTCCGCCATGACGGTATGAAATTCTGGTAGAGATATCACTGTTATCCCAGCGGTATGTATCTTTCTTGTTCATATCAGCCATTGCAAGAGTGAGTGTGGGATATTTGAATTTCCCGAATTTCCGGAACTGATCCGCATAACTCTTATTGGAGAAATAGTTGGAATGTCCGCCAAAGCATGTGTTTCTTCCATAAGAACCCCAGCGAAGAAGATTCTGTTTCAATTCAGGCCAGTCACCACGTTTGACATTGCTCAGAAACTCTTTTGCGCTGGGACAAACCCAGATATTTCCGATTCCGTTATCATAGGGAAGCAGAACTCTGCCATACCCCTTTCCATTGATCTGGGTAGGACAGACATAGGAATCGTTATCAGATCCATAGAACAATTCAATTTGTCCGACCTGTTTCAAGTTGTTGACACAGTTTGAGGAGCGGCCTTTTTCTCTTGCATTGTTCAATGCCGGCAGCAGCATTCCTGCGAGGATCGCAATAATTGCGATGACAACCAGAAGTTCAATCAAGGTAAACCGTTTCATAGTTTTTCTCTCTCTTTTTGAATATTGTTAAAGGATCATCTGCTTGCGAAAATATAATCTTTTCCTTTTGCATCAGGGGAACCGATACCTCTTCCGCCCTTGAATTTTTCGGGTGTCATAGGTGCGACATGTCCATCCTGGAAAAGAGTGTTTGCAGTGTCGTCATGACGGTATTCCACGCCTCTGGAACGTTTTGTTGCAACATTATAACGGATCGATTCCCACGTTCCCTGAGCAAGATTTCCATCAAAGATCATAACATACATTTCAGGGTTCCGGCAATTTTTTAACCGCCGGGACTTTGCATGCCAGGTCTTGAACGGTTCCCAGCCGCCAATAGATGAGTTTCTCATATAAGTTCCTTCAATGTAACGTTTTCCGGAAGGAATTTCAGGCCAGCTGCCTTTTCCGATCCGTTTTGCATAAGGCGCATCGACAGCATCCGGGCAATGAAAAATTTCAAGTCTTCCGTTTGCATAAGGAACACGATGTCTTCCATGGCCCTTTCTATTGACCGCATTCGGGCAGATGTAGCCATCATTATCCTGAGCATACATCACTTCGATAGAATAAAGCTGTTTCAGATTTCCGGTACAGGAAACCTGCATTGCATTTCCCTTTGCATTCACTGCGGGAAGAGCAGCCATTGCAAGAACCGCCAGGATGATGACAATGATCACCAATTCGACAAAGGTAAAACTTTTCTTTCTTACAGAGTTCATCTTCATACTCCTTCTATGTGTTAGTGTTTGTATTATTTCGGCTGAACAACATCTACACGGTCAATATAGATGAGACTCTCTTTTCCGTTTCCGAAGAAGAGATCTCCATCGAACTTGATGTGTACGCGAAGATCAAACGGCTTGCTGCGGTCGACCTCTCCAAGATAGGCAAGAAGAACCTGAGCAACCCAGCTGTTGGTGATATAAAGATAGCAATTATTTCCTTCCGGCAAGAGAACATTTTTCAGTTCAAGCCATTGCCATTCATTATCTTTCAGATCTTTCCGGGTAAATTTCCAATGATAGATCTCCTTGCTCTGGGAAAGGCTGTAAATTCCGCAGCTCTGGGGGAGCCGATGTGTTCTGGAACCTTTTGGAACCACAATTTTCAGAGAACTTCCAAACTCAGAAGTCTGATCCGGAACCACAGTGATCGTTGAACCGATACTGGAAATTTCATCGGCATAGTAACTGACGATATGATTTTTCGGATCGTTGACCTGTTTCCGGGGAGAACGGGGAAGTGCAAGAAGCGTCTCACAGCGTTTTTTGATCCGGTCAAACTGGGTCCGGGGCATCAGGGGCGCATTCCGTTTCATGCTCTCATCCCAAGTCGCCCAGAAACGTTTTACAGCTTCTGCCGCAATCGGCTCCAGATCCCGTTCCGTACTGCGCTGATAGGATCCAAGAAACTCAAAACCGAGAAGCCGGTCAATTCCCAATCCGGCGCGATTGACACGGTAGGTCAGCTCTTCATTTCCGGCAACAGCCGCACGGGCCTTAGCCAACTGTTCCTGCATTGCAAGATTTACTTTCAGATCGATATAGGAAAAATCCACGCCGGAAGCAAACCAGCCGATCACAGCTTTTTTCCGGATCGCTGCCTCATGCAGGATTTTCCGGCTGTTGTAAACATATTTTCCGGCAGGACCATAATATTTCTGATAAAAATCATCCACAAGTTTCTGATAATCAGTTCTGTTCGGATCTTTCGCATAACAGGTCAGCAGATAATATTTCAGTTCCCACATATCGGAACTTGCAGGGCTTTCCGATTCACAGAAGATCCCTTTCACATTGTTCTCCGCATAGAACTTATATGCGGAGGGAATGTAAAATTCACTGGGATAAGGTCCGCCATTCATGTCGCCGTATGTGATCGCATAATCCCAGATATAAACATGTTTTGCAAAATTCTTCCATTCTTTGAACATTCTGGAATATACTTTATCATTTGCTGCACCGGTAATCTGATTGCTGCCGGTATTGCAAATCCGGACGATCACATTGTCACGGGCTTTCAATGTTCTCGGAGGCTCTGCATTGTACTGATAGGCAAAGAATTGGAGTTTGATCTCCGGATAAACTTTTGCGACCCGCTCCGCAATATAATTGACAAAATCGATCATAACCCCGGACTGCCGTTCTTTCGCAGCCAGTGCGGAACAGGTTTCACACAAACAGTAGCGGCTGTTGTCATTGTGGGATACATCATAGATCAGAGGCGCCGCGATCCCCGCTTTCCGGCAGGCTTCATTGGTAGCCTTGATATTATCCAGAACCAGTTTTGTGAAAAATTCCCGAAGCTCGGGATTGGTCAGACAAAGCTGTCCTGTATGCTGTCCGCCATACCGTTCTCCATTCCGGAGACTGAAGAAATGCGGATGCGTCTTCATATAAACCTTGGCGGGGAGATACCGGTCAAAGGTGTGGCAGGAATAGGGAGGTCCATAATCAAAAGAACCGCCATATTTCTGATCAAACGGAATATCTCCGCCCCGGGACATTCCCCGGGAAACGGCATAAAGCCCCCCATCCGGATGATAGGCTTTTCCAATATAGATATCACGGAGCGCAAAGGCAAATTTGAACTCTTTATCAACGGAGGGAACTCTGATGACTTTGGCTTCCGGAATATAAGTCACGACTGGAGTGAAGAACCGCACATCCAGCACCTGTTCGATAAAATCGAATGTTCCGTACAGAACTCCACGGGTTCCGCCGCCGTTGATGAAAATTTCTTTGCCGACTTTCCGGATCACAAAAGAATCGCTTTCCATTTTACTCCGGAGAAATCCGGCTTTTCCGGAGAGTCCGGAATCACCAAGATGGATCTTTTCAATGATGTCGCCTCCGACAATAAGCCCTCTGGAACATTTGGAAAGATATTTTTCCAGTTCACTTTTCGCTGTGCGTTCCGTCAATGCGGCATTTTCGGAAATGACGACCTGCGGAGGCTGTATTCCGGAACAATCTATTTGACAGCATCCACCGGCAAACAGAACCGAAAATAAGGGAAGAAATACTTTTTTCAGCTTCATACGATATTCCTTTTTAATTGGTTATGATGACCCGGTCGATATAGATCCGGCTGGGTTTCCCATCTCCATAATAGAGATCACCTTCAAATTTAACATGAATATGGGCTGTGATCCTCTTGTTTCTGTCAAGAGGCGCAAGATTGTTCAACGGAATCTGGATTTTCCAGCTGTTTGTCAGCCAGAGATAACAAGCGGAATCCGGCAGTTTTACATTATCGACCTTGATCCACTGATATTTTCCGGGAACAAATTTTCCTTTTTCAAACTTCCGGGCTGTGATCCCTTTCCGTCCGCCTTTGTCGTAAACACCAAATGTCATGGGGAATTTATAGGATTTCCGGTTATGATCCGCATTTACAACGAGTGCGACACCGATCGGGGATTCCGGATCTTTCACAATTGACATTTCCCTTCCGAGAACCAGCGGCATTTCACCGGGGGTCACATCAATATGCGGAACATTTGCAAACTCTTTTGCGGGAGGAAAATCAATGGGCATCATGTCAATATTGGCGAATCTGGCAAGGATTTTTGTTTTATTTGCCGGTGTGATATAGCCGAAGTAAGCAAGAGATTTATGCCAGGTTTCCAGAAATCTTTTCCGGATGGCAGGAATATCATAGGGGAAATCGCTTCTAGGCTTTCCGGTGGATTCTGCAAATTCTGCAATGTAACGGCGGTGCGCTTCATAAGAAAGAAGTCTGTCAAGAGACATGGAAGCTTTGTTGATGCGGAAAAGAAGTTCCTGATCCGCTCCGGCAGCTTCCCGTGCCTTCGCAAACAGCTTTTGACACTGATCCATTACCTTATAATTGATGAACTCAAAATCTCCGATATTGGGAGACCAGCCAAGTACCGGACGCATCACTTTAGAGGATTTGTCAAGGGTCCGGCGGACTGCCGCAATATATTTTCCGGCTGCACCATAGTATTTTTCACAGAAATCATCCAGCAGAAAATCAAAATCTTTCCGGAAAGGATCTGCAATATACTTGGAAAGCAGATAATATTTCAGCTCCCACATATCAGAATAAGCCGGGGATTCCAGCTCCCAGAATTGACCTTTGAACCCATTCTCCACATAGAATTTGAAAACTTCCGGATAGCCGAATTCACTGGGGAACGGCAAACCATCCGTATCGCCAAACGTCTTGGCATAATCCCAGACATAAAGCTCTTTTGAGATCTTTTTCCATGCATTGACCGTTTTGATAAAATCCTTGTTTGACGGAGCTCCGGTAATCAAATCACTTCCGGTGTTGCAGACACGGATGATGATGTTATCCTCCGGAATAATTGTTTTCGGAGGCTCAAGACAGGCAGTATAGGCGAACACCTGAAGTTTCACATCGGGATAAACTTTCTTCACTTCCCGGGCTAGATAATTGGAGAACTGAAGCATCAAACCGGAATTATTTTCCGCTTCCGCAATGGGTTTGCAAGTCTCGCAACGGCAGAATTTTCCATTGTCATTGCTGGAAATATCATAAATCAGCGGGATCGCACGGCCTTCTCTCTTCGCTTTTTCTGTGGTTTCTTTGATATTTTTCAGGATCAGCGAAAGGAAAAATTTGCGCAATTCCGGGTTTGTCATACAGAACTGACCTCTTTCCAGTCCGCCGTAGCGTTTTCCATCAATCAAACTGAAATAGTGAGGATGTGTTTTCAGATACTTCCGTGCAGGAATATAACGGTCATAGGTATGACAGAAGTACGGCGGTCCATAATCAAATCCGCCGCCGAATCTCGCTGTTATCGGGCGTTCTCCGTCCCGGGACATACCGCGGGACATGGCAAATCGTCCGCCGTCAAGCGGCAACTGTGTTTTCCCTGCAATGAAAATATCACGCATCGGAAAATAAAATTCAAATTTCTTATCAACGGATGCCACCTTAACAACACGCTTTTTCGGGATATATGTCACTTTCTGGGTGAGGAAACGAACCCCGCAAACATTTTCCAGAAAGTCATAAACCCCGTAAATAACACCCCGGGTTCCTCCGCCGTTGATAATAATGTTCTTCCCGATCTTGCGGATCAGAAAGGAATCTTCTTTCATCCCTTTCCGTTCCAAGCCTTCAAATAACGCTTCGTCGGTATCTCCGACATGGATCGCAGAAATTTTATCATTTCCAACGATCAGGCTTTCAACGCATTGAGATAAATACTTTTCCAATTCAGCCTTTGCTGTCTTTTCCGTCAGCTTCGGATTCGCCGGAATGACGATCCGCTGAGCAAATGATGCAGTACAAATGCATACCGCAGCAAAAATCAGCATCATCTTAATTTTTTCTTTCATGAAAAATCTCCTGCCTTATTGTTATTTTTTTCAATTACAAAGTTCCTTTGTCGCAGAACGAATTGCGGTAAATCCGCTGCACTCTGTCAAATGGAGAGCGCGTTTCATCGGTTGCATACGCCATCAGATCATTTACAAGAGCCCGGATATCCCCGCATGTTGAAGAGTGGGAAGCTGTGATCCCGAACACATTGAGGATCGATACCAGACCGAAATCGCCGGGGATCTTTTTCCCCAATCTTGCAGCACAATGACTGACGATTTCTCCGATTTCCGTATCGAAAGAGAGGATCGCTGTCTGTGGCGGAAGCTGTTTCAGGCACTCGATGATCGCTTCCGACTCCTTATGATGAACCGTAAAAGATTGCACCAGATTCAGCCCGGAATCGCAGATCGTATTATGGACGCCTTCATTGACATATTCCACATGCGGAGCCGTGGTCTCCCGTCCGAGATATACAATATTTTTGTACCCGGCAGCGGCAATTTTCCATGTTGCCAATCCGGCAGCTTGTGCATAATCAGTGAAAAAATAACACTCATCGGACATATCTTTTTTATAAGGAACAGTGTGTATCACTTTGCAGCCTTGCGCCCGCAGTTTCATGAACAGTTCCGTATTTACCGGTTCGATCGGAGAGGCTGATATGATAAAGCAGGAAAAATTCTGTTTCATTGCATTGGTGAGAAACAGTTTTTCCTTCTCCGGAGACTGATGGTCGAGTGAGGCATCGTAGATACTGAAAAGCCATCCGTTCTGCAAATATTGATCTTTTATCGCAGAAATTTCGCACATGAGTGCCCCATTCAGGAGAATTGCACCGATCAGTTTGGATTTTTTCTGCTGAGGAGCATCTTCATGCCCGATCACAAAAGTCCCCTGCCCCCGCACCACACGGATAACGCCTTCCTGTTCAAGAAGATCGAACGCCCGCTTGACCGTGGTCGTCCCGCATTTGTAACGGGAAGAAACTTCCCGCATCGAAGGAAGTTTTCCGTCAGAAACGATCCGGTTTGCTGCAATATCATCGCGTAAAATATCAATGATTTTCATCCCTGTTCTCTCCGTGTTCCGCGTGTTCCTGTTTTGTTCCATTTTTCGCTAATATATAACCGTATCTCCTTAAAGTCAAGCAGAAAATAAAAGAAATTCTGATTTTATTATGTTGGACCGGAGGTGTGTTGATGATTCCTTTTCCCCGATCATTCAGAATCAAATATTCTTATTCATCTCTTCACGGTATTGTCTAGGAGAAATATTCATGAATTTCTTGAAAAATCTCGAAAAATAAAACTCATTATCAAACCCCAGCTGATCCGCAACTTCTTTTACAGGACATTTTTTCTGAATCAGCAGTCGACATGCCTGTTTGATCAGAATTCCGGAAAGAAAACTCTTCGGTGACATGCCTGTAACCCTGGAGAACTTTCTGGAAAATGTACTCCCGTCCATTCCATGCTTTTGCGCAAGCTCTTCTACGGTTATGGTTGCCAGCGAATGATTACTGCTCTGAATATAATCAAGTTCCGTCTGAAATTCCGCAAAACGGGCGACAGAATCCCAATCTTCCGGAGTAAAAGTTCCGGTCAAAACCGTAACGAAATCAAAGACGATTCCATGAAGTTTTATTGCGGAAAGGTAAGGATTTTGTTCTGTATAAGCATCAATCACACGTTTTTTCCAGATTTTTGAATCAATTTCACGGATGGAATGATAACGGGAAAACAGATCGATCCCGCCGTACAGCTCCAGAGAAAACTGTATGGAAATAAATTCCAGATATTCATCAAGATACAATCTCGCTTTCCGGTTCAAAGGAATGAAGTAAGCCTTGCCCAGAGTAATTGAAAATTCTGACACATTATCCAGCATCCTGCAGGAATGACCTTTTTTACTTTTCAGAGGTATAAAAAAACGGTTATACGGAAGAGATGCTTAATGTCCGGAGAATTCCGTATAGGTTCCTCTTGCAAAATGTTTTACCTGCAGCTGTCCTGCCAAATTCATCGGCAGGATATAACGTTCAACGGGCATAATGGAACTCCTGACTCTCTTATCCTCATTTTTTGCGAACAACATCATTTTCACATAAATATATCAATTCAGTAAAGATGTGGTCTAAAAAGACTTTTCCGTTTGACTTTTTTTTGAAAAGAGGATATATTGGCAGAAGAGGCAATTTCAAAAGATAAATGATTCTTCTCAACTTAAAAAAAACAGGATTACTGCAATGGATCGATCCCTTACTTATTATTATGAACATCCGGAATTTTTCATGATCACGGCTCATCGGGGGGCATCTTATGAATTCCCCGAAAATACAGTTCTGGCTATGCAAATGGCCGTTGAAGCCGGAGCGGATATGATCGAATTCGATTTGCGGGGAACAAAGGATAATATTCCTGTTCTGCTGCATGATCAGACGATCGACAGGACAAGCAATGGGTCAGGGATACCGGAAGATTTTACGCTGCATGAGCTCAAAAAGTTTAATTTTTCTTACTTTCTGCAGGGAGAACGGCGTACAGCCCCGGTGTATGAAAATGTTCAGATCCCAACATTTGAAGAGATTCTTGACGCATTCCGGGGTAAAGTTTGTATGAATATTCAAGTATATGCAAAAACTGATGCCGTTCTGAAAAATATTTGCCGTCTTTTCAAAGAGTATGACATGTATGATCATGGCTATTTTACGATCACGCCGGATTATATTGAAAAAGTCCGGGTGATCGATCCGGAAATTGAGTTCTGTACCACCCGGGGTTGGCAGACACGGTCTGATCCGGAAAATTTGCGGATTTGTAAAGAATCGGATCATTGCCGCTATGTTCAGCCGGTTCGGGAATTTACGACAGAAGAAGGGTTTGCATTGATCCGGGAACTGGGAATGAGAAGCAATGTTTTCTTTACAGATGAGCCGGAAGAGATGCTTCATCTGCAGTCTATGGGAGCGAACGGGATTCTGACCAACAAAGCACATTTGATGTGTCGGAACCGTCCGTCATAAAGAAACTGTTGAAGCAATTCCGCGTTTTCAAACAAGTTCTCAAAGATATCTTGCAGCAGCATCCGGGGTATATTTCGGAACATGGAGAACATCCTGTTCATCGAGATAGTATTTGGTACTGTCATCTGCGCCGATCCGTTCCAGTACGGGGGATTCATCCGGCACGCCGAAAGCTACGACATACAAAGCTCTCTGATTTTCCGGCTCAGCAATGGTCTTTTCCAGGATCTCACGATCAAAAGAGCCGATCCAGCATCCACCCAAGCCGAGTTCGACTGCTGTCAGGAGCATATTTTCGATTGCAGCTCCGGCATCTGCCCATGTATGAGGTGAGACATCCTTTCCGTTTTTAACAGCGGATACGACGATGAAGAGCATGGGAGATGAGACATCTCTCAGGGGGATCCGTTTCGGGTGAACATATCCAGCCCATGCAGTATTGTTGAAAACTTCTTTCAGTTTTTCCGGGGAGGAGACGACACAATAGCGCAAGAGCTGTCCGTTTCTTGCAGAGGGTGCCACAAGGGCGGAATCCAGCAACGCCTGAATCTGTTCTTTTGTTACCGGGATCTGTTTGAACCGGCGAATACTTCTTCTTGCAAAAACCGTGTCTTTCATCGTGAACTCCTTTCAGAATTTCAAAGCGGAGAGAGCATCCCAGGGAGATGGTTCATCCGGCTTTTCGGGTTCTGATTTTTTCTTTTTTTTCTTTCCGCAGCTGCATTTTTCTGTATTGAGATTTGCACCGCATCCGGTACAGATCCCCTTACAATCCGGAGAGCATTTAAACACAAGGGGGAGTGCCAGCAGAAGATCTTCGCGGATATCGTCTGCAACATCAATCTCCTGTCCTTCTGCTTTTTCGTACAAATGACAAACATCTTTCACAGAAAGTTCCATGGTAAACTCTTCCAGACACCGTCCGCAGACGGCAACGACGGAGAGTTTCACGGTACCGGTCACAAGAAGATCCATACCGGTCATTGTTGCGAGAAGATTATAATGGATTTTTCCGTTTGGAGTCAGACCGGCATCGGAAGGGAGCTCCAGAATTGCCGAATCTTCTGTTCCGGTTACGACCAGTGGAAGATCACCGATATGATTTGTATTGATTTTGATCATATTTTCATTCCTGCGAATTTTTTATGCATAGCCTCTTCCACGCAAGGGGGGACGAATTTTCCAATGCTTCCGCCGCACTTTGCGATTTCTTTGATCAGGCGGGAACTGACAAAAGAGTATTCCGGGCTTGGCATCATGAAGAGGGTTTCGCAACGCGGGTTCAAGCCGCGGTTCATCAAAGCCATCTGGAACTCATATTCAAAATCGGAAACGGCGCGGAGTCCGCGAATCACAGCAGTTGCCTGAAACTTCTGCAGAGAATCCACCATCAACCCCTCAAAGGTCGAGACTTCGAGATTGCTCAGATCGGGACATGCTTTACGAATCAGTTCGATCCGCTCCTCAGTTGAAAACATGGCATTTTTTTCAGAATTGCGGGCAACAGCCACGACCACACGGTCAAAGATGGCACTTGCGCGCCGGATCACATCTATATGTCCGTTTGTGACCGGATCAAAGCTGCCCGGATAAAGGACGGTTCTCATTTTTATTCTCCTTGCTCAAACGTTCCGGGAGAGCAGATAAACTGCCAACTCTTCCAACAGATCCCGGTATTTATTTTTCGGCAGTGTATGAAGTTTCTTCATTGCTTCCATCGACACTGCATTTGCTTCTTCGGAAACTGCCTGCCGCGCACCGCAGGAATCCAGCAGTTCTCTGACCATGGTCACATCATCGGCGGAAGGAGCCTTACCGCGCAGGGAGCGCAGTTTTTCCCGTCCGGCATCATCCAATCTTGCGAAAGCCTCCATCGCGAGGATCGTCGGTTTTCCCTCACGGAAATCGGAACAGAGAGGTTTCAGATCGGAA
>SUVT01000169.1 GCA_015061845.1 Lentisphaerota bacterium | reverse complement strand
CGGCGCACTGCTAGTGGCAACCGGAGTCTGGAAGGGTGCAGGTGTCTTCAATATGGAAGAGTTCGACCCTGCACCGTTCATGGAAAAACTCACTGAATACGGACTCCCCTGGATCGAGCAGTTTGAAGATGTCGTCGTTCCCTGAGACCCCTTGTTTTATCGTGGAAGAACGCCTGCTCCGGCGGAATCTTGAAATTCTTGATTCTGTCCGGAAACGCACCGGCGCAAAAATTCTGCTGGCTCAAAAGGCGTTCTCCATGTACAGCGTTTATCCCATTCTTGCGGAAGTTCTGGACGGAACCTGTTCCAGTTCTCCGGATGAGGCACGGCTGGGCAGGGAATATTTTCCCGGCGAGGTTCATGCCTTTGCTGCGGCATATTCCGAACAGGATCTGAAAACGCTGCTGCCGTTGTGTGATCATCTGGTGTTCAACTCGTTCTCCCAGTGGGAACGGTTCCAGCCGATCATCAGGGAGTACGCCGGAAAAGTCAGTTTCGGTGTGCGCTGCAACCCGGAACACAGTGAGACGGAGACTGCGATTTATGACCCATGCGCCCCCGGATCCCGTCTGGGAATTCTGCGGAATGCTTTCCCGGAAAAAATGCCGGAGGGGATCGAAGGTCTGCATTTTCACACGCTTTGCGAAAAGAATTCCGATGCGTTGGTCCGGACTCTGGCGGCGTTTGAAGAAAAGTTTGGCGATCTGATCCCGCAGATGAAGTGGATCGACTTCGGCGGCGGACACCATATCACCCGTCCGGATTATGATGTTGACTTGCTCTGTGATACCATCAACGGATTCCGGAAACGTTATCCTCATGTTCAGATTTATCTTGAGCCGGGCGAAGCCATTGCATTGAATACCGGAACGCTGGAAGCTACGGTGCTGGATCTGACCTGGAACCACATGGATCTTGCGGTTCTGGATGCCTCTGCGGCGGCGCATATGCCGGACGTACTGGAAATGCCGTACCGTCCGAACATTGTCGGAGCGGGAGAGCCGGGAGAAAAGGCGTACACTTACCGTCTGGGAGGTCCGTCCTGTCTGGCGGGAGATGTGATCGGGGATTACTCTTTTGATGAGCCGCTGACCCCGGGAACGCGTCTTTCCTTCCTGGATATGGCGCACTACACCATGGTAAAGACAAACACATTCAATGGATTGCGTCTGCCCTCCATCTATCTGAAAAAAATGGATGGGGAACTGCAGCTGATCCGGAAGTTCAGCTACGAAGATTTCAAATCACGCTTGTGATCTGAACGAAAAAATATGGATGACCGGCTTATTTCTTTAAGTCGGTCATTTTTTCTGCCGCAATTCTGATCCGGACAAGGTTTTTATAAATACCACGGAACCATATGAGCAGGAAATGGAATATGATAGTCCATAGCGTAGAGAAGAGAATGACCATAATATAAGGTCTGGTCATTGCAAAATCTTCATCAATGATACAAATCGTTACAACTGCGACGCAGAACACCAATATAACGAAGTAGGCAGCAATATTAACTGTTTTCAACAGCAAGATGGTATGGAGCATTTCCATATCTTCTTTTTCTAGGGAATCCGGAGCTGGAACGGGCTGCTGCGCATCCGGAATTGCCTGTTTTATGGCATTCTTTTTCTGTTTCTTTGCAGTCGGAGCTTCATTGATTGCTCTCTGGCAGTAAATACATGTAGAGTCCTTCTTGAAGACTGTATTTCCGCAATGGGGACAGGGGATGAAATCTTCGTTGATGATTTCGATCTCTTTTTTACAGCCCTTGCAGATCAGTTTTCCAAAGAAGTTTTCCTGCGCTGTATTCTGGGCACCACACTCAGGGCAGTTGAATGTTCTGGAGTCGTTTCCCTCCGTTTCCACGACGGTTTCCTCTTCAGTTACTTTCGGGATGAAAAATTGTTTGTGGCAAGAGGGACATTCCACATCTGAACCGAAAAATTCTTCCGGGATGAGGATGGAATCGTTACAAAAGGGGCATATTGTTTGATTGTCTGCCATGAGGGAAACTCCTGTGTTAATATCCTTGGAATTACAATACTCAATAATTTTAAAAAATCAAGTTTTTTTTCTGAAAAATATTACAGGAAACTCTCACTTTTCATTTTTTAATCATACGGAGCGTAAGCGAAGTGCTTCATATTTGGAGTGAAACGGAAAATGCTTCATAGCGGAATGAAAATGCAGCTGCTTCATCTGAAAAGGCGGTTTATGAAGCACGCCTGTCGGCGTATGAAGCGGCACGTTGTGCCATGAAGCGAAGCCTTTTCAGGCTTCATGTTTTTTGCCCCAAATTTGGGCAAAAAATGGGTTCATCGACGGTTTGTGACAAAAATGAGTAGAAAATCAAATAAAACAGAAATACGGAATTGAAAAAGACCGACATTGCCCCTATTGTTAAGTGTCCAACAAAAACAGTAGGGGGTAAGCAATGCCGGTCAATCTCTACTATACACAGAGAGTTCGTGGATTTCAACAAGGAAATGTAAAATATTTAAAAAATAGTGTTGAAATCCAATTAAAACGCACGAAACATCAGTGTCCTTATTGCGG
>SUVT01000095.1 GCA_015061845.1 Lentisphaerota bacterium | reverse complement strand
TGAGGTATTTACAGTTGCGGGACAGCCCCCGGATTTCACGGGGTTCACCATGATTCTTTTAAGTTATTATAAGATACACCGTCGGGGACCGTTTGTCAAGGGCTTTCGGAAAATATTTTCCATTGTGGTTCATTCCAACTCTGCCGGATAAGCGATCAGCGTGTGTTCATATGTTTCAGAAAAGCTGCATGACTTAAATGTTATTTTGTAATTTAGTTTACAACGCTCTAACAGTTTTTCTGATTACGAAAAATTCATCTATATTATGATAATAATCACCTTAAATAGATTTTCAAATACTTTCTAAAAAAACAGACAGAAATCTTTTAAATAAAATTTGGTATACACTTGATTTTTCCATAAAAATGTGTATATTCGGCTGTTGAGGTTTTTCTATAATTTAGAAAGATCTAAAACATGCACTGTCTTCTCAGAGAAATTAAAGTAAAGAAGAATCCTTATGGTGATGGTAATGCGTGTAAACGCATTACTGAAATATTGGTACAATATTTTTCGCAAACGCAACAACATATCCATAGAAGGGAATGCTTATGATACCAAAAACGATCCATTACTGTTGGTTTGGCAATAATCCCAAAACAGAGCTTGCTGAAAAATGCATTGCTTCATGGAAAAAACATCTTCCAGATTATGAATTGATTGAATGGAATGAAACCAATTTTGATGTAAATCAGCATCCTTTTACCAGAGAGGCTTATCAAGCCAAAAAATATGCATTCGTGACTGATTATGTCAGGTTATATGTATTAAAAGAGTATGGTGGAATTTACATGGATACAGATGTGGAGGTAATCAAAAATTTAGATTGTTTTCTCCATCACAATGCTTTTTCAGGTTTTGAAGATTCTACCAATATTCCAACGGGAATTATTGGGAGTATGAAAAATGGTGTTTGGGTTTCACAAATGCAGGAATATTATAATGATCGTCATTTTCTGATGCCTGATGGTTCACTTGATACAACTACCAATGTCCAAGTTATGACAAATATACTGACAGAGCAAGGGTTCGTTCCCAATGACACATTACAGGATATTCAAGGGAATGTAACATTCTATCCCCATGATTTTTTCTGTCCAAAAGATTATCGAACTGATAAGATAAAGTTAACAAAAAATTCGCACACGATCCACCATTTTGCAAAATCTTGGAAAGATCCGGAAACAACCGCAGAAAGATTTATTCGGCATCATCCGCTTATTGACAAACTTATTGTTGGCACAAATCGATTGTTAACAAAATGCTTTGGAGAAAAATGGAAAACTTTTTCGAAAAGAGTTAGAAAAAAACTGAAACTACCAGATTGATTTATTTCATAAAAGTTTTAGAGTAAACGAGGTATCAAATGAAATTTACAATTTTTACACCATCGTACAACCGGGCACACACCCTGCCCCGGCTTTTTGATTCCTTAAAAAAACAAATGTTTCAGGATTTTGAATGGCTCATTGTGGATGATGGCTCCACGGATGAAACGCAAAAAATCATAGAAGAGATACAGCGTTCTGAAAAAACATTTCCCATTACTTATCTGAAAACCGAAAATGGCGGAAAACACAGAGCGATCAATCTGGGATTGCGACATGCGAAAGGAACTCTGTTTTTTATTGTAGATTCTGATGATTATTTACCGGAAAACTCATTGGGAACCATGGATCACATGGAAAAATCTATTCCGCCGGAACGGAAACATGAATTTGCCGGTGTTTGCGGTCAGAGATATTATATCGAAAAAGAAGTTGCAATAGGTACAACGTTTAGCGGATGTAACGTTCTGGATATAACGACCCTGGAACGTGCAAAGTATAATATTACCGGAGATAAATCTGAGGTTGTCTACACAGAAGTTTTCCGGAAATTTCCATTTCCTGAGATCCCGGGCGAAAAGTTCTGTACAGAAAATGTTGTCTGGGACCGGATCGCTCATGCGGGGTTGAAATTCCGTTTTTTCAATGCGGATGTTTACCGATGCGACTACCTGAATGACGGTTTGACAAAGAAAGGATTAAAACTTTATGCAGACAATCCTGTCCAATGGAGTATTGATATTTGTCAGGCACGAGAATTCAAAAAAATAAATTTTTATGAAGATACAGTTCTCTGTTTTACCTACTGTATCTGGCTGAAAAATAAACTTCCGATTCAGGAAATCGCAAAAAATCTTCATTTGAGCATTTTCCGGCTGCGTTTCATGATTTTAATTCAAAGGACTGCCAATCTTGCCCGATACGTTCTTGGTAAGGAAGTATTGAAAGCAGATAATTAACAGATCTAGTGAACTCAAAATTTCCGGAGAGAAATTCAAACTTGATCCAACTCTGCCGGATAAGCGATCAATGTGAGTTCGTGATATCCATCGAACCGGCAAGATCTGAACATGATTTTGTAATTGAGATCCAAAGATTCCAACAATTTTTTGATTCCAAACAGTTCATCGGCGCAATGATAAACCGCCAAAGTCAAGACAGGGCGATCCCGTTTGATAGTTTCGACCATACCTTTGACGGCGGGCAATCCATAGCCTTCCAGATCAATCTTGATCCAGCCGACAGTTCCATCGACTTCCTTGCAGGAATCAAGGGTTACTGTTTCTGCTTCACAATCCCCTGCAAGATTCAAAGAAGTTCCTCCGCTGAAACCATCCATAAATTGAAAACTCCCATTTTTATCCCCCAGTCCTTTTAATATCAAAAAGACCTTATCATCCAGCATATTATTTTTTTTCATTACCTGACAAAAGATTTCAGCATTTATTGGAGATATATCAAAAGCAATGACTTTTTCAGGATGATACTTCAAAAACATCAGGGAGGAATCCCCAAAACAAGCACCGCCATCAATAAAGATTTTATTACAAACATATTTTTTGACAGAATCAGGCAAGTTACGCATGCCATGATGAAAAAAGAAAGACTCTTCAAGTAGCGCCGGGATTCCATTTGCAATAGATTCTATTTTTTCATTCTTCTGGTATTCAGCATATTCTTCTGCATTTTTATCTGAATATTCCGGATACGAAAGAGTAAAATTCATTGAGCGAAGGTTCATATCAAGAGTTACTTTTTCAATAAAGTTCATTACAACTTTACGACTTTCAGAATCTGAATTTTTCAATAATTCACAAAGCTTGTCCGGAGAAAAAATTTCTTTCGGATCTCCTTTCCAATCAGGCCATAAACTATCATCAAAAAGGAAATTAAACCTTTGCGTATGGCACATATTATAGAACCAACGTATTGCCAGAATTCGTTTTCTTATCTCTTTAAATATTTTTAGCATTATAAAAAAACTCCGGTTAAAGTTTAAGCATTGAATCGACAGCTTTTTCGACTTCTTCTACAGTAATACTGTCAATGCATGGTGCAGGATTTCCCAAAGGACATATTCCCAATCTGCATTCTTCGCATTTTTGCCTGTGAAGAATATTTATATGGTATTCCCCTTCAGGCCACCAGTATTTATATCCATCTCTATCTGCAAACAAGGTAATACATGGTATTCCGGCACTATCAGCCATATGCATAGTTCCAGTATCATTTCCTAAATAAAATCGAAAATGTTTCATGAAAGCTATAACTTCTGTTGCTTGTAAGTCTGAAACAAAGGCTCCCTGCCCGCAAGAGCTGAGCAATTTTTCTGCCACATCTTTTTCATCGGGAGCACCTATAATCACAGGAAAAAGATTATGTTTTGGAATGATCCGTTTCAACAATTCTTGATACCTATCCACAGGCCAATACATACATTGCTGACCTTGTCCGGAAATTCCCATAACAAAAGGGGTACTTTTCTCCGGGATAGATAATTCAGAATAACGGGCAAGTCCTTTATCTAGATGTTTTTGAAGCAAAGGATATCGAATTGTGGCCTCTTCTGGAAGAAAAGGCATACCGGAATTTTCCATTTGTTTTCTTATAAATTCTGATATTCTCATTCCGGAAGGAGTCTTATCAACAACATAAAGATGTTTCGTTCCTGTAATAAATTTAAACAGTTTTTTCCACAGTTCAGAAGGTGGTGGACAAATATAAAAAACATAAATAGCATCATACCGCTCCCTTCTAAATCTCAAAAGATTCTTAGCACGTAAAAACCAAGTATCCGCTGTTAAATCAAAAGAGATAGATAAAAAAGAGATTTTTCTAAAGCACCCCAATTCTTCCAATAAATTCAAATGATACTTGGAAGAACCTGGCTGAAAATTAAAAATATCAATATCAGCATTGGGATTTTGACGGCAAATATTGCGAAGCACTGGAATTGTTACTATTGTATCTCCAATTCTTGCACAATGATAAATCAGTATCTTTTTTTTTGATTTGTTCATTCAACATCCAGTTCTTTTGGGTAGGCAAACATTGTCAATTCTCCATAATGATCAAAAAAACAACTTTTGTATTCAACTTTATAATTCAAGTTCAATGAATCCAAAAGTTCTTTGATGCCAAACAATTCTGCACCACAATGATAAACGGCCAATGCCAGAACTGGTCGATCTTTTTTAATTGTATTCAACATTCCCTTAAATGCATGCAGTCCAAAACCTTCCAAGTCAAATTTAATCAATCCAACGGTTCCGTCAATCTCTTTACATGAATCCAGTGGGATAATTTCAACTTTTGATTTTCCAGCTTTCCGTAATGTTGTGGAGCCAATTGTTTTATCATCAAAAGTCATAATTTCCTGTGTTTCGCCAAGTCCTTTCAGTATTAACTGCACTCTTGTTTCAGGAATATTATTTTTTTTCATTATCTGATGGAATTTTTTTGCCATACGGGGAGATACATCAAAGGCAATAACTTTTGATGGATTATACTGCATAAAGGTCAGAGAAGAATCTCCACAGCATGCACCACCATCAATAAAAATTTTTCTCTCTATATATTTTTTTATGGGAACAGATGCGTTACGCAATCCATGATGAAAATAAAGAGACTCTGCCATCAATGAAGGTAAACCATATTTCTTATATTCTTGGCATTCTTTTTCAAATTTTTTACGTTCTATTGCATCACTGTCAAAGGGATCTTTCAATACAAGCGCATAATAATGATGTTTTCTAAGCTCTAAAAATAGTTTCAGTCTGTGAAAAAACAAATCTAAAACAGCACAACTTCTATCATCCACGTCCTTCTTTAAAGATGCAAGACTTTCTTCTGAAAAAAAATCTTCATAATTTTCTTCCCATGCCGTAACCACATGTGGAGAATATGGAAAAACTATTTGTTTTGTCTGACATGCCTTTCGAAAATAAAACAAAGCCTTCACTACATTTCTTATTCTTGTAAACATCTATACCCCTTCATCTTTATTAACGCTTTTACTGTAATATACTGTATCATTTTCTATTTTGCAAATATCTGCAAGAAAAAATCAGACTTAAAATATATTTCGCAGAAATGGAGGTCATACAAGGCACTATATTCCCGTAGAGGCACTCATTCCTCCGGCAATTTTTACATGGCACATCTGCTACGATTGAAATATGCTTTAAATCATTAAGCGGTGTCCAGAAATTTTCAGGTGCTCTTGCAGAAGAAACCGATAAGGATGGGATTCCTGCAGCTCCGGCAATGTGCAAAATTCCTGTATCATTCCCAAAGTAAAATTTGAAATTTTGAAATGTAAGAATCATTTCACGCAGACTGAGAGGTCCGACATTTTGAGAAAAAACACCCATTCCGCACTCTTTTATCAAATATCCGGCATCCTCGCCGTCAGTTCCGGCACCGACAAAAACCGGAAACAGACGATATTCCGGAACGATCTTTTTCAAAACCTCGGCGTAGCGTTCCAAGGGCCAATGCTGTAACGGACTTTTTCCACCGGTGCAAACAATAAAAGGAATATATTCTTCAGGGATATTGATTTTAGAAAACCATGCTTCAGCATTAGCAATTTCTTCCGTCTGAAAATTCCAATTAACAACCTCATCACCATCAGTACGGGGAATCCCACAATCTGCAAGAAAATTCAACAAATAGCGAAACCGCGGCTCTCCAGCTGGGTCCAAATATTCAGGTGCAAAAAACTTCCCTGCCCGGAATGCCTTGAACATATATTTGGGTGTCAGTGTATTACAGGGCAGTTCATAAATTATATCATAATGTTCCCGAAAAAGCAAATACCAGTTTGAAATCCGTTTCCATGGTTGTTGCATCAATCGTTCCGGAACCTGACGGAAGAAAGCTTTATCAAAAAGATTCATATGATCAAGTAACGTCCGGTGAATATCATTTTTACAAAATCTGGAATTATAAAGATGAATTTCTGCATTCCGGTGAAAATTTCTAATCTGCTGCATGGCTGGTATTGCAGTAATCAAATCGCCTATTGTTCCCGGCATAAATACTAAAATCTTTTCCGGCATACTTTACCCCTTCCGAGTAAGAAATTGCAAATGCAAAAAACATTTTTCCAAAAATGCTCTGAACAAAACAACATGGTCAAATGATTTTTTATTTCTATTGATAATTGCTTTCAATGCAATTGGATGAAGCATCTTCAACAACAGAATGCGGATTTTTTCCGGCAATGTTTTTTTTGCAGCAGACGGAAAATGAATACCGGATCGGAAGGAATAACCACGTTCACAAAAAGCATTGCAGATCTTTTCAAAATATTCAGAGCGAACACTCTCCGGTGTTTTTTCATATCCCCACAAGTAACGGCTCAACTGCAAGTGCAGAAAACATGCCTCAAGCTGCTTCAATTCCGGATGACGTTCCACAAATTCAAAGAAATATTGAAACAGATCAAAACATGCGAAAAAGCGCAAATCTTTCGCTCCGGTATGCTGCCCTGCCCGTCCAATTCTGTAATTCACAACAGGTTTCGGTATCACGGAAATCTTCCGGGCTGAAAGAAAGGCACACCATACCACAGGAACATCAGGAGCAGTTTTCATGTCTCCGTGGATCTGAATTTCCAGTGAACGGAAAAATTTCATGGAATATAATTTATTCCACAAGACAGCATCATCAAAAAGAATGTCTTCTCCTCCTGAAAGTACAGTTCCTCCAGAATTATTCAATACGGATCGGAGCCAGGTTTTATCATTAAGACTCTTCATTCCGGACCGCTCATCATAAACATAGTAGCTTCCTACAGAAAAATCCGCATTTTCTTCCCGTAATGATGTATAAAGGGTTTCTATAAAATCCGGTTCAGCCCAATCATCGGAATCAAGAAACGCAAGATACTCTCCTGTTGCAAAGCTGACTCCCCGACGTAAGGTTTCTGAATAGCCGACATTTTCCCACTCATATAATTTTATCCGGGCATCAAGCTGTGCATACCGTTTCAATATTCCGGCAGAAGAATCAGAAGAACCATCATTAAGAAGGATGATTTCAATATTTTTATATGTTTGTCCGATCAGGGAAGACAGACATTGCTCCAGATATTGTTCCACGTTGTAGACAGGGACAATCACTGAGATTTTCGGAGTTTTATTTTCACTTTCAGACATGCTGTTTTCTATTCCTTTTCGCCGGATGGTAATTCAGATTTTCCGGAATATAGTTCCTCTTTCTCAAAAAATCAAGCAGGAAAGCAATAATCTTTCAAAAAACGGGTTGACTTTCCGTAAAAATGTGGTAAATTACATAGATTTATTCTAAATTCAAAACTTAACACAAAGGATGGAATAATGGAAGTCAATGTCGAAGGCGATTTGATGGAAAAGCTCGTTACCCTGTGCAAACGGCGCGGGTTCATTTTCCAGAGCTCCGAAATCTATGGCGGTTATAACGGTTTCTGGGATTACGGTCCCTATGGCGTTATGCTCAAACGTGCAGTGGAACAGACCTGGTGGAAATATATGATCGAAGAACGCGATAATGTCGTCGGTCTTGATTCCACAATCATCTGCCACCCCAAAGTCTGGAAAGCATCCGGTCACGTTGACCGCTTCGGCGATATCATGTGCGACTGCAAAGATTGCAAAACCCGTCACCGCGTCGACCAGATGGAAGATCCCACCACATGCTCCAACTGCGGATCCAAAAATCTGACCGAACCCCGAGAATTCAACCTCATGATGAAAACGCATGTCGGTCCGGTTTCCGATGATGATCATATTGCTTATCTCCGCGCAGAATCCTGCCAGCCGATCTTCATCGACTTCCACCAGATCAGAATCGCAACCCGCAAGCAGCTGCCCTTCGGTATTGCTCAGATCGGGAAAGCGTTCCGTAACGAAATCACCCCCAGAATGTTCACCTTCCGCTCCCGTGAGTTCACTCAGATGGAAATGGAATTCTTCGTTTCCGATGAAGAATCCATGGAATGGTACAACTTCTGGAAAGCAGAACGCCGCCGTTTCTATAAAGATGTTCTGCAGTTCCCCGATGAAATGCTTCAGTTCCACGATCATGACAAGCTGGCTCACTATGCCAAAGCTGCTGTGGATATCGAATTCAAGTTCCCCTTCGGCTGGGGCGAACTGGAAGGAATCCACCACCGCGGAACATGGGATATGTCCCGTCACCAGGAATTCTCCTGCGAAAATCAGGAATATCTCGATCAGAAGACCAACAAAAAGTATCTGCCCACCGTCGTGGAAACCTCCGTTGGCTGCGACCGCATGATCCTTGCGATCCTCTGCAACGCTTACGCCGAAGACAAGGCTCCCACCAACAAGGAAGGCATGGAAGATGATGTCCGTATCGTCTTGCGCTTCCCTGCAATCATCGCGCCTGTTCAGGTGGCAGTCATGCCGCTCTCCAAGAAGCTCAACGACAAGGCAGAAGAACTTGCCAAGAAGCTCTCCCGCTTCTACCGTACAGAATGCGACGTCACCGGAAACATCGGAAAACGTTATCGCCGTCAGGACGAAATCGGTACTCCGTACTGCGTGACCTACGACTTTGAATCCGAAAACGACAATGCCGTGACTGTCCGCGACCGCGACACCATGGAACAGGAACGCGTACCTATCGCCGACCTGAAACAGTATTTCGACAAGAAGCTGTACAACTGGTAATCTGACCGGGAACAATCAGGGCTGTTGCAACAATTCAGTGCAGCAGCCCTTTTTTTGTGCCGTAAACATCAGAGGGAAGCGATCACGGCACCGGAACAAATGCAGATCAAACCGAAAAATGCAGACAGTTCCCGTTTTTCATGAAGATAAAACCAGCTGTACAAGGTAAAACCGACCAGTGAGGCACTTGTGGCAATGGGAGATCCCAAACCGAGAGCTTTCGCCTGAGCCAGATAATCAATAGACTTGAAAAAGATTCCCATGGAACAGACGTTGAGAACGGCAGCGATCACCCCGATCACCAGCAGCATTCTGTTGAATTCCAGTTTCCCCGTCCGGCAGCGGAATCCGGTAACGGTCACAACAAGAAAAGAACTTCCGCAGTACATGAGAAATGTCCGGTACTGCCCTGCCCCATCGGGCAAATCCATCAGAGAGGGCAGCATCAGCAATGTGTGAGCCGTACCGAAACTTGCAAAGGCAAGAAGAGTTGGCAGCAGCCATTTCCGGATCGGAGCCTCATTTTCTCTGTTGCGATCACGGAATTTCGGCAAAGCAGCAAGCACCATTCCTGTCAGAATCAGAAGAACGCCCCCGATTTTCTGAACGGTCGGAGTATCTCCAAGAAAAATCATGCCCGCCACGAAAGGAACCGCCGGAGCAGACTGGGCGATCAGAAAAATGATCCCGTGGTGTCCGTTCTGCAATGCTTTCTGCAGAAGCAACGCGCCCGATGTATTGATTGCTCCGGAAACCATGACAACCAGAATAAAAAGAATCAGCTCCCGCCGGAACAAACCACCCGGAGGACTCAAAAGGATCCCGGTGAAAAGCGCGGAGAAAACAACATTGGTCAGGAGATAGGAGTAGAGATCATAGTTCTTCCGTGCGCAGGTGCTGTTGACAATACCGCTCATGTTCCAGAGCAGACCGGCAGAAAGAGCCAGTAAAATTCCGGTGATGATCATATATCCTCCATAATAAATTGCCTCATTATATATTATAATATGAAAAATTTGAAAAGCAACTGCAGAATAAAAATTTTATAAAAGGTTAATTCATCAATCAAACAGATTTCTTTTATTTTTTTCGCAAATTCCGGAAAAACGCCCGGAAAGATGAAAAAAAGTGAAAACTTTTCTCTATAATAAAAATTTTTCGCTTGAAATATTGTTTTGGACAGCTAGATTACTGGTCATTAGAGGCTGAACCGTCAAAAACCTGAAAGTAAAAATTGGAGTTTTACAGGTCATGATGAAATATACTCCTCCTTCAGAGAAGGAACAGAGTGCCGGACACAAAAGAGAAACTTTTGCAAAAGTCATCCCTATTTTTCTGCAGTACAAATGGATGCTGATCGCAGCGACCACCACCTACATCCTCTTTAATATGATTGGATTGGTGATGCCATGGATGCTGAAGATCGCCATTGACAGAATTCTTCCGAATGCGGACTATCTGCTGTTCTGGATCCTCTGCGGTCTGATGGCAATCGTCTATCTGGCAAGATTTCTTCTGCGCTATATTGCAATGTACATGATCGACTATACCGGGGTCCGCATTGTGGTGGATGTCCGTCAGAAAGTGTTCAAACATCTGCAAAGTCTTTCCCTGCGTTTCTATCAGGAGTACCGGACAGGGAAACTGATTTCCAACATGATCAGTGACGTTGCATTGCTGAATATGCTGATCCGGACCGTTACCCAGTTCGGAGAACAGTTTTTCCAGCTGGTTCTTATTTCTGCATTGCTTTTCTTCATCAACTGGCAGATGGCTCTGGTGATCCTTCTCACGATGCCCCTGCACTTTCTGAACTTCCGCTACTTCCAGAAGGTCGTCAGGAAAGACTTCATGCACGTTCAGGAAAAAACGTCTGAAATTTCAGCCTCTCTCTCGGAAACTCTTTCCGGGGTGAAGATCGTGAAATCCTTTGCCCGTGAACATGGGGAATCTCTCCGGTTCTTCAAAACATTGCGTCCGATCGTGGAGCTGCAGATGAAAGTGACCGTTGACGGGATCCTTCAGGTTTCCTGCAGCGATATTCTGACTGTTTTCACCTATTTGATCACGATTGGTTTCGGGATCCGTTATGTTCAGGACGGCTCTGTCACGATCGGGGAATTTGTGGCATTTTACAGTTATGTTGCAATGCTGCTGCAGCCGATCAACATTATCTCAAGTCTCTCTCTGACACTCTCTCAGGGATTGGTCGGAGCTTCCCGAATCGTCAACATTCTGAACACGATTCCGGAAATCAAAGAAGTGGAACACCCTGTCCAGCCGCAGTCTCTGAAGGGAAAAATCGAGTTCGACAATGTTACCTTTACTTATAAAAAGGATGCAGCGGTCCCGACGATCAGCAATTTTACACTGGATGTTTCTCCGGGTGAAAAGGTTGCCCTGGTCGGTCCCAGCGGATCGGGAAAATCCACAGTCACAAACCTGCTGCTGCGCTTCTATGATGTCACAGGCGGTGCGATCCGTGTGGATGGTGTCGATGTACGGCGGATGGGCTTGGAAGCATACCGGAAACAGATTGGCGTTGTGCTTCAGGAACCCTTCCTTTTCTCCGGAACGATCCGGGAGAACATTGCGTATGCAAAACCTGATGCGACAATGGAAGAAATCATGCACGCTGCAGAACTTGCCAACGTGGCAGAGTTCGTTCACGGTATGCCCAATGGATATGATACGATCCTTGGAGAAAACGGTGCAACGCTCTCCGGTGGACAGAAACAGCGTTTGGCGATTGCCCGTGCAGTGCTGAAAAATCCGAGTATTCTGATCCTTGACGAAGCGACAAGTGCGCTGGATACGCTCTCCGAAGCATTGGTTCAGCAGGCTCTTGACCGCTTGATGGAAGGCAAGACAACGATTATTATTGCACACAGACTTTCAACCGTCCAGAATGCCGATAAGATCATTGTGATCGATGCCGGTAAGATGGTTCAGAAAGGAACCCATGAACAGCTTATGGCACAGGAAGGGGTCTACAAAGATTTGTATGAAAAACAGAAGAAAATGGCGAAAGGAGACTTATCATGAGTAATCAGGCTCCTGCAAAAATCAATATCAAGGAACAGCTCCGGTTCTTCCGCCATATTATCTGGTTCGTTCTCTTCCTCTTCGTGGTACTGATTCTGGTCATTACCATCGGTCACATGGATGATGAAGTCAATGGTACCGGCAATGTGGAAGGAGTACGGCAGTACGAGATCAAAACGCTTGTCAATGCGAAAATCACGGCTGTGTACAAACACTCCGGCGAAGCCGTTAAACGCGGTGAAAAGCTGCTTCAATTCGATGACCGGAACCAGCGGGATGTGATCAACAGGATCAAAAACGAAATCAAGGAGATGGAGATCGCTATTGAAGTTAAAACAAGAGATTTGGAAATTCTGAAGAGGGATCCTCTGCCGGCTCACTACCGGCATACAAAAATCCAGCTGCAGGAAGCTGATGAACGTTTCCAGAGGTCTGAAAAAGAAGTGGAAGTTTATTCCGATCTTTATCAGAAAAAGGTGATTTCCAGAAAAGAGTTTCTGAAAGTTGAAATGGAACACCTTTCCAATAAAATGCACCTTGCCCGTTTGAAAGAAGACTGGAAAACGCTTGAGACAGGTCTGGCAAAAGAAATTATTGAAAAAGCAGAAGAAGAGATCCGGCAGATGCGCCAGCAGCTCGCAAACAAGAAAGAACTGCTCAAAATGGAAGAGCGCCATCTGGAAGATTACACGATCCTTGCACCGGACTCCGGTATCGTGACAGATATTCCCCCGCGTCCCGGAAATTACTATTCAAAAGGCGATGTCGTCGTAAAATTTTCTGCTGACCAGTATAAGAAAGTCGTTGCTCTTGTTAACGAAAATCAGGTTTACAAGGTCAAACCCGGTCAGAAAGCAAGAATTATCAGCAGCCAGTACAACTATCTTGATTACGGCTACTTCTATGGAAAAGTTGATTATGTCTATCAGCTTCCGGTGGAAGTGGAAGGCCGCCGCTTCTATCCTGTAAAATTGATCCTTACAGACGAACCTTATCCCCTCCGGTTCGGTTCTTCCTGTGAAATTACGATTCTGACCGGGCGTGAACGGATCCTGTTTGTTCTGCTTGGTATTAAGAGTGAGGACTACATGAAACGCCGGAAAGAGGGGATGAAGCGCCGTATGAAATCTTTCAAAGAATCAGCCTTTCCCAAGCTCAAAAAAGGGAATGAGATTCCCCCGGAAAAGTAGCCCTCTCAAAAATTTCTTGCATTTTCACAAAACTGTGCTATATTATAGAAGAGCCTGATCTGCAATAAGTTCAGACTCTTCTGTTGTTTCCGCTCAAAACAGCGAAGCAGCACTCCGAAAGAAAACAGAAAGGATTACAGATGAGAAACCCGGTTCTGACCGGAGGACTTTTTGTACACTTCTGCAAAAAGCTTTCCGGAATTGTCACGAGCTTCCTGATCGCCGTTTTGTTCTTTGTTTCAGTGCGATTGAATGCTCAGGAATCTCTGACTCTCAGAGAAATGAAGTATGACAAAATTGTTTTGACAGCTGCCGCCAGACATGGTGTCGATCCCTTGCTGGTGAAAGCGATTATCTTCACAGAAAGCACGTTCTACCCCGGTAAGGTTGGTAAAGATGGAGAGATCGGTCTTATGCAGATCCGAACAGTGGCAGCCATTGATTGGGCTAAAGCAAAAGGTATCCCGACTCCATCAAAGGAGCAAATGTACAATCCGGAACTTAATATTGAAATCGGGACATGGTATATCACACGCGCACTGAGACGGTGGTATAAAAATCCCGATTTTCTGCGGATGGCATTGGCGGAATATAACGCCGGAAGAGCCAGACTTCTGGAATGGATGGCAGATTATAACCACAATACCGATCTTGTTCTGGCAAACAAACCCGTCGGAAAATATGCGGACAAAGTTTGCAAAAAGTATGTAGAATACGTTATTCTCAACGAAAAACCGGAAGCAAAAAAGACTGTCAAAACAGCTGCGAAATAACTGGTACCTGTACGAAAAAAGGATTCCCCATGAAAGATATTTATTACGAAAAACCGGAATTTGTTTCGGTCTACCCGGCAAAAATCATCGAAGACAAATTTACTGATGAATCCGGTTTTATTCTCAGTTACAGACTCCTTCTGCCGGAGCTGGAAGAAGGGAGGAAATATCCTTTGATCATCCACCTTCATGG